>CABUQV010000003.1 GCA_902493855.1 uncultured Collinsella sp. | reverse complement strand
GCAGGTCACCGTCGTGGACGACCAGCTGGGCCGCCTGACCTTCACGCGCGACATGGCCGACGCCATCTTTCACGTGCTTGTCACGCACGCCCCCTACGGCACCTACGACTGCACCGGTTCCGGCGCCGTCAAGTCCTGGGCCGACATCGCCCGCGCCGTCTTCGAGGCCGCCAACGGCAACGGCGACAGGGTCGTGCCGGTATCGACCGCCGACTACTACGCCGGCGCCGAGGGCCCCGTGGCCCCGCGCCCGGTCCACTCCGCGCTCGACCTTTCCAGGCTCGAGTCGGTCGGGTTCCACATGCCCGACTGGGAGGAAGAGCTTGGGGAGTACCTCAAGACGCTCTAGCCGCTATCAACTTTTCGAGAGTAAAAGCCGCCGTTCTTTAACGGCGGCTTTTCTTGTTGATGGCTATCTGCGCAGTGGTGCCAATAGTATTTTGCGGAAGATCTTTCACTCGCTTGGCGTGGTGGCGGACCTGCCGGGCTGGTCATCGTAGGCGTATTTGCTGTACACGTTGACCTCCCACTGCTTTTTTTCGACCTTTGCCACGGAATCGAGGATGAAGCCGGTCGCAAGGCTCAGACCGCACAGGAACATAAACGACGCGGCGAGCATGGCGGTGGGGAAGCGCGGAACGAGGCCGGTCTGGAAATACTCGACAACGATGGGCGTGCCCAAGGCGAGGCCGATCACCGCAAACAGAAGCGCGACGAGGCTGAAGAACTTCAGAGGGCGGTAGTCCTTGAACAGCGTGCCAATCATCGCAACGACTTTAATGCCGTCGCTTACGGTATTGAGCTTGGACTCGGAACCTTCCGGACGGTCGCGGTACTCGATGGGCACATCCTTGATGCGCCAGCGGTGGTCGACGGCGTGGATCGAGAGCTCGGTTTCGATCTGGAAGCCCTCGGAAAGCACAGGGAAGGTTTTAACGAACGGGCGGCTCATGGCACGGTAGCCGGTCATGACATCATCGAAGCTGTAGCCATAGATCCACTTGATCATGGCACGGACCAGATTGTTGCCAAAGCCGTGGAAGGCACGCTTGTTCTCCTCGGCGTAGGTGCCGTTGGAAAGGCGATCGCCTACGGTCATGTCGGCCGTGCCGTTAAGGATGGGCTCGCAGAGGGCCTTGGCCGCCTCGGCGGGGTAGGTGTCGTCTCCGTCGACCATCAGGTAGCAATCGGCGTCGATATCGCGAAACATCTGGCGGCACACGTTGCCCTTTCCCTGACGGGGCTCAAAGCGGACTGTGGCGCCGTGCTCGGTGGCAATGCGTGAGGTATCGTCCGACGAGTTGTTGTCATAGACATAGACCGTCGCCTGCGGAAGCTCGCGGTGAAAGTCATCGATGACTTTGCCGATCGTGAGCGCTTCGTTGTAGCAAGGGATGATGACGGCGATGGATTCAGAATTCACTTAATGCTCCTTATACATTCAATCCTAGAAAGTATAGCCGTTTGGGCC
This sequence comes from uncultured Collinsella sp., assembly GCA_902493855.1. Taxonomy (GTDB): domain Bacteria; phylum Actinomycetota; class Coriobacteriia; order Coriobacteriales; family Coriobacteriaceae; genus Collinsella. Next base: position 132,079 of record CABUQV010000003.1, on the reverse strand, counting down.
TGGCATCCTAAGATGTGGGTTAGTTCTCCAGTTTTGTTGCGCGAATCGTTTGCATGGCCGTCGGGTCTATACTGTTCGTTTGTCAACGATTACGAGTAAAGGAGTTGCATCCGTGTCGGATCAGACAAAGCAACAAGAAACTCGCAGTCTGCCTGCGACGTTTGCTAAGAACGAATTTGAGAAGGACGCGTTTATCCTTCGTCAGCTGGTTACCAAGGATTTTAAGATCAAGTATCGCCGTAGCGTTCTGGGCGTCGCATGGTCGGTGCTCAACCCGCTGCTGATGATGATCGTCATGGCCATCGTGTTCTCGACGATTTTTGGCCAGGGCCGCAATGGCTCAATGACGCCCGAGATGTACCCGCTGTACTTGATCGTGGGTAACATTACCTTTGCCGTCATGTCTGAGTCTACTAACCAGGCCCTGACGTCGATCGTGGGCGCTGCCCCTCTGCTCAAGAAGGTTAAGGTGCACCGCTGGGTTTTCCCGGTGCAGAAGGTGCTCTTCTCGCTGGTCAACTTTGCCTTCTCGCTGGTCGCCGTCGCCATCGTCATGCTGTGGTTCCGCGTTATGCCTTCTTGGCACCTTATTCTGCTGCCGGTTTGCCTGCTGCTGCTTATGTGCTTCTGCATGGGCCTGGGCATGATGCTCTCTGCCCTTACGGTCTTCTTCCGCGACGTTATGCATCTGTGGAGCGTCGTCATTACGGCGTGGACTTACATTACGCCCATCTTCTGGACGACTGACTATATTGCGCAAATGCCGCATCTCGTGCGTATCTTGATGTATGCGAACCCCATGTTCAACTACCTGCAGTTTATGCGCGATATCTTCCTGTTCCAGACTACGCCCTCGCTTATGACGTTTGGTATGTGCGTTGCCTGGGCGGTTCTTGCGCTTATTATTGGCTATACCGTGTTCCATAAGTCCGAGCGCAAGTTCATCCTCTACATCTAAGGAGTGCTGTGATGACTGAATCTGTTGTTGATTACAGCGAGCAGCCTCTGGCTGTCGAGGTCGACGACGTCACCATGATCTTTAACATGGCGTCCGAGTCGCTGACCAACCTCAAGGAGTACTTCATTAAGCTTGCCAAGCATGAGTTGTTCTTTGAGGAGTTTAGGGCGCTTAAGCATATCTCGTTTGATATTCATCGTGGCGAGGTCGTGGGTCTGGTCGGCACCAATGGCTCCGGCAAGTCTACGATGCTCAAGATTATCGCTGGCGTGCTTGAGCCAAGCGAGGGCAGCGTTAAGGTGCACGGTAACATCGCGCCGCTGATTGAGCTTGGTGCTGGTTTTGACCCCGAGCTGACCGCCCGCGAGAACATCTATCTGAACGGCGCCCTGCTCGGCTATACCAAGGAGTTCATCGATGCCAACTTTGACGGCATTATCGAATTCGCTGAGCTGCAGAACTTTGTCGATATGCCGCTTAAGAACTTCTCCTCGGGCATGGTGGCGCGTATCGCCTTTGCAATCGCGACGATTACCGAGCCCGATATTCTGATCGTTGACGAGACGTTGTCCGTCGGTGATGTGTTCTTCCAGCAGAAGTGCGAGGACCGTATCCAGCACTTTATCCAGAGCGGCGACGTGACGGTTCTGTTCGTTTCGCACTCTATGGAGCAGGTTGAGCGCATCTGCCAGCGTGCCGTTTGGATTGAGAAGGGTGACCTTCGCATGGACGGCCCGGTTGATGAGGTCTGCAAGGCGTATCGCGAGCAGTTCAACTAGGTTATAATTACTTGCGCCTGACAGGCTTGCGCTTGCTTGGGCGTGCGGCTATTTGCTCCATTAGCTCAGTTGGATAGAGCAGGGGACTTCTAATCCCAAGGTCGACGGTTCGAATCCGCCATGGAGCACCATCGTTTATTAAGCCCAGACCGCTTGGTGGTCTGGGCTTTTTTCATCTTGTGTGCTGCTGGAGCCGAGCGCGAGCAAGCCGCTGCTGTTTGTTGGGGTTGGCATTTTACTTTTCGAGATACTCCCTCAGCAGCTCCAGCGCGTGGGCGTAGCCCTGTAGGCCCTCGCCGGTGATGGTGGCGAAGCAGGCTAGGCGTGCATAGCTCACCTGGCGGAAGTCCTCGCGGGTCTCGACAGCGCTGATGTGGACCTCCACAGCCGGGATTGCGACGGCTTTGAGCGCGTCCAGGATGGCCACGCTCGTATGCGTGTAGGCGGCCGGGTTGATGACGATGCCGTCGACCTTGCCGTAGGCCTCCTGAATCTTGTCGACGATGTTGCCCTCGTGGTTGGACTGGAAGACCTCGACCTCGTCGAAGCCCTGTGCAGTGCCCGCTTCCTGGCAGATCTGCACTAAGCGGTCGTAGTTGTCGCTGCCATAGATGCCTGGCTCGCGAATGCCGAGCATGTTGAGGTTGGGGCCGTTAATGACGAGTGCTTTCATGGTTGCTTCCTTTGCGGTTGAAAAACCACCACAAAGGTGCCTGTCCCCTTTGTGGTGGTTTTGGTTAGAGAGCGGGTGGGAGGGTGTCGAGGAGGGCATGGGCGGTGTTGGCGGCGCAGTCGCGTGAGTCGATGATGTAGTCGGCCCAGGCGCGGTAGCGCGGCATGCGCTGTTCCGCCAGCTTTTCGATGCCGTCGCGGGCGGTGATGGGGCGGCCCTTGTGGGCGAGCTCTTCGAGTTTGCGGCTGAGCATCACGATTTGGCTGTTCTGGTGCAGCAGCGGATAGTTCTCGTCACGCGTGACTATGCCGCCGCCGGTTGAGAGCACCAGGCCGCTGCGCTTGGAGATGTCGGCCAGCGCCGCCGTCTCCTGCTCGCGGAAGGTTGCCTCGCCGCGCTCGACGATAAAGTCGGCGCAGGGCATGCCGAGGCGTTCCTCGAGGGCGCGGTCCAGGTCGATGTGCTCGCGACCCGTGAGCAGGGCGATCTGCTCGCCCACGCGGGTCTTGCCCGAACCCGGCATGCCGATCAGGGCGATGTTCTGTTCGCGGTGTGACAAGCGCTCCGTTACGTCCAGGATGCGCTCGCGCGGGGTGACCTGGCCGGTATAGCGCTCGACGGCCTGTGCCGCTTGGGCCACGAGCATCAGCAGGCCGCCGATGCAGGGGATGCCGCGGCGCTCGGCCTCGAGCATCAGGCCCGTGCGGGCGGGGTTGTAAACGATGTCGATGACGCCCTCGAGCACGTCAAGTCCTTCGAGCGTGCAGGGCGCATCGGGGCAGTGGGGGAACATGCCGCCAGGCGTGCAGTTGACGAGCAGGGCGGCGTCGGATTGCTGCGCGATGTTGCCGTAGTTGACCTCGCTCGTGCGGCCCACGGGCACAACGATGGCGCCCAGATCTCCCAGCACCACACTTGCCGTGGTGCCGGCGCCGCCGGTGGCTCCGAGCACGAGAACCTTCTTGCCGGTAACCTCAACCCCCAGCTCCTCGACCAGGCGCTGAAAACCGAAATAGTCAGTATTGTCGCCGCGCAGGCGGCCGTCGGGCAGGCGCGTGATGGTGTTGACGTTGCCCATGCGCTCGGCGAGCGGGCTCAGTTCGTCCAGGTAGTCCATGACGGCGCGCTTGTAGGGGATGGTCACGTTGGTGCCCTCCCACTCGTCGCCGGTCATAAAGGCCGCAAGGTCCTCGGGCTCGCGCTCAAAACGCACGTACTCAAGCCCCGCCAGCTCCTTGTAGATGGTTGGGGTGTAGCTGTGGCCCAGCACGCGGCCCAGCACGCCGTAGGGGCAGGTTGCGGCGGTATCGGTCATCTAGAGCACCTCCGTGTAGCTGCCAAAGTAGGTAAAGCTCTCGCACACGTCGTCGATGGAATCGAGCAGGTCGTCGAGGGCCTTGCTGCCAAAGGGGCAGTCCAGATCAAAGTAGAACATAAACTCAAAGTCGCGACCGGGGATGGGGCGGCTCTCGAGCTTGATGAGGTTGATGTTGAGTGCGTAGAAGCGCTCGAGCACGCGATAGAGGGCGCCCGGCTCGTTGGCCGTGGTGATCATGAGCGAGGTACGGTTGGCACCGGGATAGACGCGCGGCTCGCGGCTGATGACGACAAAGCGCGTGTAGTTGTTGTCTGAGTCCTGGATGTTGGGCTCCAGCACCTCCAGGCCATAGAGTGCCGCGCAGCTGCGCGATGCGATGGCGGCAACATCGGTGCGCTCGGAGCTGGCGACCATCTCGGCCGACATAGCCGTGTTGGGGTACTTGGTGGCGTGAAGGTCGTGGGACTCGATAAAGCCGGCACACTGGGCAATAGCTTGGCCGTGGCTGTAGACCTCGCGCACGTCGGCGAGCTTGGTGCCGGGCTTGACGAGCAAGTTGTGGTCGATCTTGAGGCGAAGCGAGCGCACGATGTGGAAGTCGAACTGGGCGAGCAGGTCGTAGACGGCGTTGACCGAGCCGGCGGTGGAGTTCTCGATGGGCAGCACGCCAAACTCGCAGAAGCCGTCGCGCACAGCGCGCATAACGCCCTCGAAGGTCTCGAAAAACGCGATGTCGGGCACGTCGAAGAGCTTGCACGCGGCGATCTGGCTATAGGCACCTTCCACGCCCTGGCAGGCGACGCTGGCAGTCTGGGGGAAGGGCGTGTCGAAGGCTACGGCCGTGGCGTGGGCCTTTTGCGAGACGGTGATGCCCTTGAGCTCGTTGATGTAACGCTGCTGTTCGGCCTTGCTCATACTCATGAGGAGACGGAACAGGGTGATGGTCTGCGCCTCGTAGCGCTCGGGCGCGCGGCTGGCGAGGTTGTTGAGCTTGGAGCGCTCACGGGCGGGGTCGAAGACGGCCTTGCCCATCTCGATTTTTGATTTGGCGACCTCGGTGGCAATGTCCATGCGCTCGACAAAGCTGTTGAGGAGCGTGGTGTCGATGCCATCGATGGCTTGGCGAATATCGGCAAGGTCCATGGAGGCCCCTTTCGCGTAATGGCAGAGTTGACGGGCAACTCAGGTGAGTCGGGTTAGAGCTGGCCTGCGTCCTCGAGGAGGGCGTCCCAGATGGCGAGCGCCGCGGCTGCTTCGGCAACGGGGACGGCTCGGGGGACGATGCAGGGATCGTGACGACCGTGGACCGAGAGCTCGGCATTTTCCATGGCGTCCATGTCTACGGTCTGCTGCTCGCGGCCAATTGAGGGCGTCGGCTTTACGGCCATGCGCCACATGACGGGCGCGCCGGTCGAAATACCGCCAAGGATGCCGCCGGCGTTGTTGGACTCGACCGCAATCCCGCCGGTCTCGGCGTCGATGCGATACGGGTCGTTGTTCTCGCTGCCGCGCATGGCGGCCACGGCAAAGCCCATGCCAAACTCCACGCCCTTTACGGCGGGAATGCCAAACGCGATTTGCGCGATGCGGTTCTCGATGCCGTCGAACATGGGGTCACCGATGCCCGCGGGAAGCCCGTAAATGCCGCACTCCACGATGCCGCCGATGCTGTCGAGCTCGTCGCGCGCGGCAAGAATCTCCTCGCGCATGCGGCCGGCTGCGGCGGCGTCAATGCACGGCAGATCGTTCGTAAGGATTGCCTTGCGGTCGGCCTCGCGATAGACCATATCGTCCATCGGCAGGTCGGAGATGCCGCCGATCTGCGCGACGTGCGCCATGACCTTGATACCGCGGGCCTCGAGTGCCTGCAGCGCAATGCCGCCGGCGATGCATAAGGGGGCCGTTAGGCGGCCGGAAAAATGCCCGCCACCAGCGACATCGTGCATGTTGTGATACTTCACGCGCGCAGGGAAGTCCGCATGTCCGGGACGGGGCTTGCGGCGCAGCTCGGAGTAATCATTGGAGCGCGTGTTGGTGTTCTCGATAATCGCGGCGATGGGCGCGCCGGTGGTATGTCCATCGATCACACCGGCGATGATATGCGCGGCGTCGGCCTCGCGGCGTTTGGTTGCGGTCTCGTCGCGGCCGGGGGCGCGACGGTCGAGGAAGGCCTGCAGCTTCTCCTGGTCCACGGCGATGCCCGCCGGGATGCCATCGAGCGAGCAGCCGATAGCGGGGGAGTGCGATTGGCCGAAGATGCTTAAGTGCAAGACGTTGCCAAAGGTCGAGGACATGCTATTCCTCCTCGAGTGTGACCTTGCCGCCCAGCAGGCGGTAGTGGTCGAAAAAATCGGGATAGGACTTGTTGACGGCCTCGGCGCCGTGGATCACGACCTCGCCGGTGGCACGGCTCGCGGCGATGGCGGCCATCATGGCGATGCGGTGGTCGTTGTGCGAATCGACCTCGCCGCCGGTAAAGGCATCGACGCCCTTGATGATGAGGTCGTCGCCGGCAATACGCACCTGCGCGCCCAGCGCGGTGAGCTCGCGGGTGGTGGTGGCCAGGCGGTCGGATTCCTTGATGCGCAGGCGGGCGCAATCGCGGATAAAGGTGCGGCCCTGTGCCAGCGAGGCCACGGCCGAGATAACGGGCACCAGGTCGGGAATGTCGTGGGCGCTCATCTCAAAGCCGGCGAGCTTGTCGGACTGCACGGTGGCGGCGTTCGTGGAGCGCACGATGCGGGCGCCAAAGCGCGAAAGCGCGGCAAGCACGTTGCGGTCGCCCTGTGCGGAGCTCAGGGACACGCCCTCGACGGTGATGGGGTCGGTGCCGATAGCGCCGGCACACAGCCAAAAGGCAGCGTTGGACCAGTCGCCCTCGACGGCCACGCTGCCGGGCGTGCGGTACGAGCCGCTGCTCACGCGGAAGTTCGTGACCTCGGGCTGGCCGTCCTTGGCCGGAATGCGCTCGACGTTGACCTCAACGCCAAAGGCCTTCATGGCCTGGATCGTTAGGTTGATGTAGGGGCGGCTCTCAATGAGGCCAGTCACCTGCATACAGGAGGGCTGGGCGAGCAACGGGGCTGCCAGCAGCAGGCCCGAGATGTACTGCGAGCTTACGTTGCCCGGCAGCACAAAGGTGCCCGGGCGCATGCGTCCGCTTGTCTTGAGCGGAAAACCGCCCAGACCCTGTAGGTCGCAGCCGGCGGCAATGATCTCGTCCGAGAGCGGGGACAGCGGGCGTGCGCCTAGGCGGCCCTGTCCCACAAAGGTTGCCTCTGCGCCCAGCGCGCAGGCGACGGGCAGCATAAAGCGGAGCGTGGAGCCGCTCTCGCCGCAGTCGAGCGTGCCGCCGGCAAGGGCCTTGAGCAGGCCGAACTCAATGCTCTTCATGGTGGGGTGGACCTGGAAGCCGTCCTCGACGGTCTCGATGCGGGCGCCGAGCGCCGTGAGGCAGCGGACCGTGGCCTCAATATCGGCGCAGGTGGTGTTGCAGGTCACATGCGTCTCTCCGTTGGCAAGGGCAGCGCAGATGATGAGACGGTGCGCCATCGACTTGGACGCGATGGCGGGAACGGTGCCCTTAAGCGGGGACGGGGTGATGCGGGCTAGCATGCGGATGCGTCTCCCTTCTGGCCGAGGCCCTCGGCAATGAGTTCGTGGAAAGTGGAAAGCGGCGTGCGGTCGATGCTGCAGCGGCCAATGCCGTGCGGAATCACCAGGTCGATGGTGTCGCCCGCGCGCTTCTTGTCGTGGAGCGCCTCGGCAAAGACGGCATCGGCATTGAGGTCGCAGCGGGTCTTGAGGCCGTGGCGGGCGCAGAGCTCCTCAATACGGCCGGGCAGTGCAGCATCGCAAACGCCGTGCAGGGCCGCGGCGCGCGTGATGATGCCCATGCCGATCGACACGCAGTTGCCGTGTCCGAGCTCAAAGTGCTCGCAGGCCTCGACGGCGTGTCCGGCGCTGTGTCCAAAGTTGAGCAGCTTGCGCTGGTTGGTTTCGTGCTCGTCGGCGACGACCACGGCGCGCTTGATGTCGATGTTGCGGGCGATGATGAGTGCTACGCGGGCCACATCGCGGTTGAGCAGCTCCAGCGTGAGCGGGGTCTTCTCCAGCTCGGCGAAAAGCTCCGGGTCGGCGATCACGGCGTGCTTGACGACCTCGCCGCAGCCGTCGGCGAACTGCTCGGGCGTGAGGGTGGCCAGGCACCCCACGTCGGCGATAACCACGCTCGGCTGCCAAAAGGCGCCGGCCAAGTTCTTGCCGGCAGCCAGGTCGATGGCGGTCTTGCCGCCCACCGACGAATCCACCATGGCGAGCAGGCTCGTCGGGATCTGCACAAACTTGCAGCCGCGCATGTAGGTCGCGGCCACAAAGCCCGCCACATCGCCCACGACGCCGCCCCCGAGTGCCACGATCACGTCGGAGCGCGAAAGCTCGTGCTCGGCCACAAACTCCAAAATGGCAACATAGGTTTCGGCGCGCTTATGGGCCTCGCCGGCCTCGAAGGTGCAGATGCTCACTTCGTAGCCTGACGCCTCCAGGCTCTGCTTAACGGGCATCTGGTAGAGCGGGCCCACGTTGGTGTCCGTCACGATGACGGCCTTGGTGCCGCCGGCAGTGGCGCGCACGAGCGGTCCCGCCTGCTCCAGCAAAAACGTGCCAACATGCACCTGGTAGGGGCGTGCAGTGTCGATATCGATGGTAATCGCCATAAGCTTCGGTCCTTTCGACCTGGCGTGATAGGTGGTCTAGTGGGAGGCCTCGTCGTCGAGCGCGCGCTTAATGCGGTCGCCCTCGGCAAGGAGATTCTCCAGATAGCGCTGGTCGCGGTTCTTGAGCGCACGGCTGTAGGCGCCAAGCGACTCGATTAGATGGTCGATCTCGAAGGCGAGCGCGTCGGCGTCGTCGATCATGAGCTCGGACCACATTTGCGGGTTGAGGTGCGCCACGCGGGTGAGATCGCGGTAGCTACCGGCCGAAAAGCCGTGGTGGACCTGGGCAGTGGGGCTCTTTACGTAGGCGTTGGACACCACGTGCGCAAGCTGGCTCGTGAAGGCGATGACGCGGTCGTGCTCGGCGGCGCTGGTCACGGTGAACTTGCCAAAGCCCAAGGGGCGCACCATCTCGCGCACCTGGCCCAAAAGCTCCAGTTTGAGCGCATCGTCCACCGCGGGCGGCACGAGCACGAGTGGCGCGCCCTGGAACAGGTCGGCGCGGGAGTGTGCGTAGCCCGAGTACTGCGTGCCCGCCATGGGGTGTGCGCCCACAAAGTAAAAGCCGTGCTTACGGGCAAGCTCAAAGGCACGTTCGCACACGATGCCCTTGACGCCCACGGTGTCGATCACTACGGGACCCATGATGGCCTCGGTGTCGGTGGCGTCGGCGAGGGCCTGGGCATGCGCCTCGAGCCACTCGATGCAGGCCTCGGGGTAGCAAGCCAGGACGATGATGTCGCATTCGCCGAGTGTCTTGTCGTTGAGCTCTCCGGCGACAGTGCCCATGCTGGCGGCCGTCATGACATCGTCATCGGGGTCCCAGGCCAGCACGCGGACGCCCGCCTGCGCATAGCCGCGGGCAAAACTGCCGCCGATGAGGCCCAGGCCCACGATGCCGGCGCACTTGGGGCCGCCCTGGTTAACGCGCGCGTTTCTCACCGTACCCATGGGCTACTCCATGGTCTCTTGGCAGACAACCTCGCGGATGGCGCGGATGCGGCGCATGGTGTCGTCGAACTGATCGGGGGTGAGGGCCTGGGCGCCGTCGGACCAGGCGCGGCTCGGCTCGTCGTGGACCTCGATCTCCAGGCCGTTGGCACCGCAGGCGGTCGCGGCAAGCGCCATGGGCTCAACATAGCGGGTGTAGCCGGTGGCGTGGCTGGGGTCGGCGACGACGGGCAGGTGCGAAAGGTGGTGCAGCACCGGCACGGCGTTGAGGTCGAAGGTGTTGCGGGTACGGGTCTCGAAGGTGCGGATGCCGCGCTCGCACAGGATGACGTTGTCGTTGCCCTCGCTCATGATGTACTCGGCGGCCATGAGCAGCTCATCAATCGTGCCGGACATGCCGCGCTTGAGCAGGATCGGAGTCTGGGTCTTGCCGACCTCCTTGAGCAGGGGGAAGTTCTGGGCGTTGCGGGCGCCGATCTGCATGACGTCAATCTTCTTGTCCAAGAAGACCTGCACGTCGCGAGGGTCCATGATCTCGGTGACGATCGGCATGTCGAGCTCGGCAGACGCCTCGCACAGCAGGTCGAGGCCGGCGGGGCCCATGCCCTGGTAGGCGTAGGGGGAGGTGCGGGGCTTGTAGGCGCCACCGCGCAGCATCGTGGCGCCGGCGGCCTTTACGCGGCGTGCGATGCGGATGAGGTTCTCGCCCTCGACGGAGCAGGGACCGGCGATGACCTGGAACTGGTCGCCGCCGATCTTGACGCCGTGACCGCAGTCGATGACGGAGTCCTCGGGGTGGAACTTGCGGTTGGCGCGCTTGAACGGCTCGGAGACGCGCTGCACGCGCTCGACGACATCCATGGACTCGAGCAGGAACGGGTCGATCTTGGTCGTATCGCCCACCAGGCCGATAATCGTCTCGTTCTCGCCGCGCGAGACGTCGGTCTTCAGGCCTTTTTTCTCAATCCACCTGACGATATGGCTGACGGCCTCGTCGCTGGCGCTCTGCTTTAGAATTGCAATCATGGTGTGCCTCTCACCTCGATGGATAACTTTTGCAAAAACGGCCCGCATTGCGAGCCGTGAATATATGGTGCATGAGAGTTTATACTATCCGACTCGCTTTTGCCTTCTAAAGTGGGCCGTTGCGCCGCGTCTTCCTCGGAATTGCAAAGCTTTTTCTTTTATTTTGATAGCCCGTGGCGCACTTGGGTATAATGCCAAACGTTGGCCCTATTAGCTCAGGGGATTAGAGCGTCTGCCTCCGGAGCAGAAGGCCGTTGGTTCGAATCCAACATGGGGCACCATCGAACGTAAGACCGTCCGAACCTCGCATGGTCCGGGCGGTTTTTCTTATACCGACGCGACGTGATGGGACGTGGTATGGCAGCAACGGATATCGAGCGCGGACTCTCGACCGCCGAGGTCGAGGAGCGCATCGCCGCCGGTAAGATCAACCGCAACATGGAGCTCAAGACCAAGTCGGTCAAAGAGCTCATCATCGAGAACCTCTGCACGCTGTTCAATTTGATCAACGTGATCTTGGCGTTCCTGGTCATTTTGACCGGTTCGTTTAAGAATCTGACGTTCCTGTTCGTGGTGTTCCTCAATACCGCCATTGGCGTCATTCAGTCCATGCGTTCCAAGAAGATGGTTGATAAGCTCACGCTGCTGACCTCCAAGAAGGCCATCGCGGTGCGCGACGGCGCCGAGGTGGAGCTCGACTTGGACCAGATCGTGCTCGACGACATCATTCGCTTGGGGCGCGGCGACCAGATTCCCGCCGACGCCGTGGTGGTTTCGGGCGAGGCACTCGTGAACGAGAGCCTGCTGACGGGCGAGAGCGACCTTATTAAGAAACAGCCCGGTTCCGAGCTCATGAGCGGTAGCTTTATCGACTCGGGCCTGCTGCGCGCCCGCGTGATTCATGTCGGCGCCGACAACTACGTGGCCAAAATTAATAACGAGGCCAAGTACGTCAAAAAGGTCAATTCCGAGATCATGAACGCGCTTAACGCCATCGTGCGCTTTGCGAGCATCATCATGATCCCGCTCGGTTTGGCGTTGTTTGCCTCGAGTGTGAGCGAGCTGTGGGATGCCGCGGGAACCCCGGGCGATAGCGCGCTTTCGTGGTGTTTCTCCGAGCTGTTGGCTGGTCATGTGCCTTCGTCGGCGCTGCTGTCCACGGTGGGCGCCCTGCTGGGCATGATCCCGCAAGGCCTGGTGCTGCTGACCTCGTCGGTGCTCGCCATCGCCACGGTGCGCCTGGCCCGCCGCAAGGTGCTGGCGCAGCAGCTCTACTGCATCGAGACGCTCGCTCGCGTCGACGTGCTGTGCCTGGACAAGACGGGCACCATCACGTCGGGCCGCATGGAGGTCGAGGGCACGTATCCGCTGCCGGTTGAGGGCGTGAGCCTAGGCGCCGGCTCGGACGAGGCGGCCGTTCCCGTCGATACCACGGTGCTCGATTTTGCGCTGGCTAACGTCGCGCGTGCGACTTCGGCCGATGCCAACGAGACCTGCCAGGCGCTGCTCAACTATTACGCCGATCGCCCGGTCGAGGTGTCTGAGCCGCTGTCGGTCATTCCGTTCTCGTCGTCTAAAAAATGGAGTGGTGCTTCGTTTGCGCAGGGCTCCTATGTGATGGGCGCCGCGCAGTTTGTGCTCTCTGATCGTGCGTTTGCCCAGGTCGAGAATCGGGTGGCCGAGCTTGCCGATACCTGCCGCGTGCTCGTGGTGGCGCGCGTGGACGGCTTTACGCCCGATGGCGATATGGTGGGCGAGGCCGAGCCCGTGGGCTTTGTGACCATCCGCGACGAGATCCGTACCTCGGCGGCCGAGACCATCGGCTACTTTAACGAGCAGGGCGTGACCCTCAACGTGATCAGTGGCGACGACCCGCGTACGGTGTCGTCGATCGCGCGCGTGGTGGGCGTGCCGGGGGCGGACGCTTATGTGGACGCCACGACGCTCGATACGCCGGCCAAGCTCGATGCCGCAGTGGACCGCTACCATGTCTTTGGTCGTGTGACCCCGCAGCAGAAGCGCGAGCTCGTGCAGGCGCTCAAGCGCCGAGAGCACACCGTGGCCATGACGGGCGACGGCGTCAACGACGTGCTGGCGCTTAAGGAGGCCGACTGCTCCGTGGCCATGGCGGCCGGCTCCGATGCCGCGCGCAACGTGGCCGAGATCGTACTCGTCGACAACGATTTTGCCTCGATGCCCGCCGTGGTGGCCGAGGGCCGTCGCTCCATCAACAACCTGCAGCGTTCGGCGTCGCTGTTCCTGACCAAGACGCTGTTCTCGATGGGCCTGGCGGCGCTGTGCATCGCGCTGCCGCCGTACCCCTTCGAGCCCATCCAGATGACGCTCATCAACTTCTTCTGCATCGGCGCGCCGGGCTTTGTGTTGGGCCTGGAGCCCAACAATGCTCGCGTGAAGGGTGCGTTTTTGACCAACGTGCTCAAGCGTGCACTGCCAGCGTCGATTGCGGTCATTTTGGCTGCGGCGCTTGATATCTTTGTGGCGCGCGTGTTTGGCTTTAGCCAGCTCACGCTGTCTACGATGTGCCTGCTTACGTCGTGCGCGGCGAGCGTCAGCCTGATCTGGCGGATCTCGCAGCCGCTCACGCCCTTACGTGTGGTGCTCTTTGTGTTTGTAGTCGCCGGCATCTTGGTGGGCGTTATCGGGTTCCCGGGGCTGCTGTCCATCGCCAACCTGTCGATGGGTCAGATGGTTATCTTGGCTGTCATCGTGGTCTTTACCTGCTCGGTGTTCTTTAAGCTCGCCACGATGATGGATTCGCTCAAGCCGCGTCGTCGTCATGCCGCAACTGGTTTTGGCCGCGGTGTGCGCGTCCGCCTGGGTCGCGGTGGCGGCAAGGTGAGCTCGACGGGCTCGACGGCCGAACGTTTTGCCAAGCGCGTCGCCGCCGACATGGCGCAGCGCCGCGAAGATCGCACCGCTCGCGAGGCCGAGGCCCGCGCACTCGAGGGCGTGGCCCAGGCCCAGCCCAAGAAAAAGAAGAGTACCGGAGCCAAGCGCTCTCGCGTGACCAAGTCCGCCCAAGGCATCAAAGTCTCGATGCCAAGCAAAAAGAAGAAGTAGCTACGCGCCCTGGCGATGTTGAATTGGTGCCTTGTTCCTGTGGGGCCGTGGCGATGTTATGCTCTAACCTCGATTGTTTGAATTGCTTCGAAAAGAGGATGCCGTGATCTGCCCGCATTGCCTTAAGACTATCGAGGACGGCGCCTCGTTCTGCCCCTACTGCAACGCCTATGTGGGTCCGGGCGATGGCCCCGAGCACACCGAGTTCGTGTTCTGTGAGGGCTGCGGTGCCCGTCTTTCTCCGCATGATCGTACGTGCCCCAAATGCGGACGCCCCGCTCCGGGCATCCTCTCCGAGGACGCGGCCGCATCCGACCTGGCAGCGGGCCGCACGGCGGGCTTTCCGCGCCTAACGCAAGAGCAGATCGATACCGAGGTGCCGCATGCGCCCGCCTCTGCCGCTGCGGTGCTTTCGGACGCCGCCGATCCTAACGAGACTTGCGTGCTGCCGGCTTTCGATAAGGATTTCGGTATCCCCAAGGTCGATATTCCCACGCCGGTTTCCCTGCACGACGATGCTCAAAAACCCAAGCGCAAGGTGCATCCCGACGAGGACGCCTATCACAAGCACAAGCGTCATATCCCCAAGCCGCTCATCGTCATCGTGGTCCTTGCAGTCGTTTGCGGTGGTGCCTATTGGTTCGTGACGACCGATCCCATGGGTGTCATGCCTGGCTTCTATGACCAGTTTGGCCAGGCCGCGCAGACGACCTTCCCCACGCGCCAAAAGGGCGAGGCGAATGAGGACGATACCAAGCAGGACGATTCTGCCGAGGTGGTCCAGGAAGAAACCGTGCTCACCGATGATCAGCTCTATACCAGGCTCGACGGTCTGTATCAGACCATCGTGTCCTACGGTGACGAGGACCAGATCGGCGAGGTCATCGATTCCTTTAACAACGGCTATCTCCGATCGCCGCTGTCCACCCGTCAGGAGCTGTCGCAGAGTGCCTACGCCCTGCGCGACCAGATCAAAAAGACGCAAGATGAGCTCAGCAACCTTAAGTATCAGGACGATACGGTCTATGCGGATGACATCGCCCACTTAAAGCAGCTTGCCGAGTGGATGTTCGAGCGTGTCGACGTGATCTGCCAGAGTTGGGACATCTCGCTGGCCATTCCCGATGGCGAGTCGATGAGTTCCCACCAAAGCGAGATCCTGGCGCCCATCGCGCAGGGCGGCAACAGCGCGCTGAACCAGTACGACGCCAATGTGGGTTCCTGGAAGCCGCAGCAGCGTTCCTAAAATTAGTTCGCCATAGTCGGCATAACCTACGTGCGCAATTGATGTAAGCGCATGCTTATTGCTACAATTCGTACAAATATGCTTTAAACGCACGAGGAAGGAACCACATGTTTGGTTTTAAGAAAGAGCTCTACACGCCCGAGTATCAGCTTGCCGGCGACGAGTGCGCCGTTATCGAGACGTCGAAGGGTACCATCAAGGTCAAGTTTGACGGCGAGGGCGCTCCCATTCATGTCGCGAACTTCTGCGAGCTTTCCACGATGGGTTTCTATGATGGCCTTAAGTTCCATCGCTATGTGCCCGGCTTTGTCATTCAGGGCGGCGACCCCAATACCCGCGATATGTCCGGCGCCGACGTCGCTGCCGGTCTTGAGGGCCCCGACGGCATGCCCGGTACCGGTGGTCCCGGCTACTGCATCAAGGGCGAGTTTGCCACCAATCCGCGCAACAGCCATGTCGATGGTGCCCTTGCCATGGCACGCTCCATGGACCCCGATTCCGCGGGTTCGCAGTTCTACTTCTGCCTGGGTGCCCAGCATAACCTCGATTCCGGTTACACCGTCTTTGGTACCACGGTCGAGGGTCTCGATGTGATTTCGCAGCTGCGTGCCGGCGACGAGATCGTCCATGTCGAGATCGTTCACGAGTAAAGGGGACTTCCTTGAATAGCCAGCTGATCCAACAGGGCCGCGCCGCTTACCGCGCGGGTGATTTTTCCGCTGCAGCCCAGATGCTTGGGGCGGCAAAAACTCCCGATGAGATTATGGGCGAGGCCGATCACCTTCGTGGCAACGCCTTGATGCACCTGGGCATGTATGCCGAGGCCGCCGAGGCCTACGCCGCTGCCCTCAATGACGGCACCTACGGCAAGCGCGGCGCGCTGCTCACCAACCGCGGCAAGGCACTCGCCGCCGTGGGCGACTACACGACGGCCGCTCAGGCGTTCTCTGCTGCTACGCAGGATGCTTCCTATGCCACGCCGTTCAAGGCCTATCTGGGCCTGGGTAACGCGCTGTTCCAGTCGGGCGACTATGCCAACGCGGGTACTGCCTTCCGTCAGGCCGCCATCGACGGCGCCAATCCGGCTCCTGCCGCCGCACTCGGCGAGCTCGGTCGTTGCTTCATTAAGCTCGGCCGTCCGGCGGATGCCGTGGAGACCTACCGTACGGCTATCGACTTTGCCGGTCCCCGTGACGACACGCGCGCGCTCAACGCCGGCATGGGTCAGGCGCTTTCTGCCGCCGGCCGTCCCTCCGACGCACTCGACGCCTTTAACGCCGCTACTGCCGATGGCATCTACCAGCTCACCTCCGAGCAGGCCGACGAGCTTGCCCGCGTGCATGATTCGCTTGCCGCGCTGTCTGCCCAGACGGCTATGGCCACGGCTCCGGCGCGCGCGATGGACGCTCCTGCCGTCGATCCGCTCGATCCTACGGGCGCGACCGGCCAGTTTATGCCCGATCCCTCGGACACCGGTTTCTTTACGCTGTCCGAGTCCGAGATGGTCCAGCAGGACCGTCAGGATCGTAAGCAGGCCAAGGTCCGTCGTCGCCATCGCCACACGGGTCTCAAAGTCTTCATCGTGCTGCTTCTGCTCATTTTGATCGCCGCGGGCGGTCTGGGCTTTGCCTACACGCGCGGCTTCGGCTTCCCGTCCCAGGAGTCTGTCGTTACCGATCTGTTCCAGGCTGCCGGCGACGGTGACACCGCAAAGGCCGAGTCTTGCCTGGCCTCGAGCCTGTCCGAGGACGCCAAGTCGATGATCATCTCCTCGATTCCTCAGGGCGCCACCGTGTCCGTCGAGGGCATGGATCAGTCCATGACCGAGACGACCGCCAAGGTCAAGGCTTCGCTGTCCAAGGGCGGCGAGCAGGAGTACACCGTCAAATTCGTGCGCTCCGACAACCATATCGGCTGGGCCGTTTCCTCGCTCGATATGGATTTCTCGGCTGCTGACAACCAGTAGTGACCTTATGGGATTTAGCTTTGCCCGGCGCTTCACCGCAAGTGAGGTGCCGGGCTTGCGCTAGTATGATGAGCTAGTAGTTTTCCAGCAATCATCCAACACATCAGGAGTTGCGTTGTTTTCTTTGATGGATATGTTCTTCGGTAGCTATGCGGGCGATCTTGCCATCGACCTCGGCACCGCAAATACGCTTGTCTCCGTGCGCGGCAAGGGCATCGTCATTCGCGAGCCCTCCGTCGTCGCCATCGACAAGAACGACGAGCGCATCCTGGCGGTCGGTATCGAGGCAAAGCGCATGCTCGGCCGTACGCCCGGCAACATCGTGGCCGTTCGTCCCCTGAAGGACGGCGTCATCGCCGACTTCGATGTTACCGAGGCCATGCTTCGCTACTTTATTGACAAGGCTTCCGAGAAGCGCTATCCGTGGACCCCGCGTCCGCGCGTTGTCGTCTGCGTTCCTTCCGGCGTCACGTCGGTCGAGAAGCGAGCTGTCTTTGAGGCCACGATCCAGGCCGGTGCCCGCCAGGCCTATCTGATCGAAGAGCCTATGGCCGCCGCTATCGGCGCCGACCTGCCCGTCGAGGAGCCCACCGGCTCTATGGTCATCGATATCGGCGGCGGTACCACCGAGGTCGCCGTTATCGCCATGGGCGGCATCGTCGTCTCGCAGTCCATCCGTATTGCCGGTGACGAGTTCGACCAGGCTATCCTCACGCACGTTCGCGATGCCTACAACCTGGCCATCGGCGAGCGTACGGCAGAGGACATCAAGATCAAGGTCGGCTCCGCCGTGCCGCTCAAGGACGAGCTCGACGTCGAGGTCAACGGCCGCGACGTGATCACCGGTCTGCCCAAGACCGTGCGCATCGAGAGCGAGGAGATTCGTCGCGCGCTCAACAAGCCGCTCGACGAGATGGCCAAGGCCGTCAAGGACGCCCTCGATGCCACGCCTCCCGATCTCGCCTCGGACCTTATGTACTACGGCATTTTGCTGACCGGTGGCGGCGCGCTGCTGCGCGGTCTCGACGTGCGCCTGCGCGATGAGACCGGCGTTTCGGTCAACGTCAGCCCCACGGCGCTCGATAACGTCGTTAACGGCTGTGCCCGCGTGCTCGAGGCCAATGCGTTTGATGGCGGCTTCGTCCAGACCAATGCTTAATTTCCAAAAGGTGGATTCCATTTGGCACGATCTTCGGGTTTCTCCACAAATCTGAATACCAAGCGACAATCAACGGGTATGCGCCCGTTGATTGTTTTCAGCCTGATTTCGGTGTTGCTGCTCACGTTTTACATCCGCGAGGGCGAGGCAGGACCGATTCATGCCGTGCGTTCGGGCGTAACGACGATTACCTCGCCGGTGCGCTTTGTGGGCTCGGCCGTGGCGGCTCCCTTCAATGCGATCGGCAACGTGTTCTCTAACCTTACGGCGTCGCAGGACACGCTTGACGAGCTTAAGAAGCAAAACGAGGAACTGACCTCTAAGGTTGCTGAGCTCTCCGAGGCTCAAAAGACCGCTGAGCGTCTGGAGGGGCTGGTCGGTCTGCAGTCGACCTACAACCTCAAATCGACCGCTGCTCGTATTGTCGGTGCCTCCGGCGATGCCTGGACCTCGACCGTTACCATCGACAAGGGCTCTGCCGACGGCCTTACCATCAACATGCCTGTGACGAGTTCTGCCGGTGTTATCGGCCAGATTATCGAAGTCTCGGCCAAGACGTCGACCGTGCGCTTGATTGGCGACGAGAGCTCCGGCGTGTCCGCCATGGTGCAGGACACGCGCGCCCAGGGCATGCTGCAGGGTCAGGCTGACGGCACGCTGCGTCTTGAGTACGTGAGCGTCGACTCCGACGTTAAGGTTGGCGACATTATCGTGACCTCGGGCATCGGTGGCGTGTTCCCCAAGGGTCTACCGCTCGGCACCGTTTCGTCGGTTGAGAAATCGGCAAACGACGTGTACTACACCATTGTGGTGCGCGCTCAGACCACGGCCGAGAACAACGAGGAAGTGCTGGTCATTACCTCGCTGACCGACGAACAGTCGGCCTCGGATGAGGATGTGAGCACGGCCAACAGCACGCCGCAGGGAACGTCGCGCGACGCTGCGACCAAGACGAAGGACGAGAGCTCGGATGACAGTTCCGACACGTCCGAAACGACCGATTCCGGCTCGAGCGAATAGGGGGCATGTCCATGGATCTACACGAGCAGGGGATGAGCTCCCGCACGTTTGTGATCGCCGCCATCGTGTGCGTGCTGCTGCAGGCAGGCCTGGCACCGCAGATCTCCATTGCGGGCGGTCGCGTCAACTTCATGATTATCCTGGTGTGCCTAAGCGTGTTCTCGGGCGACCCGACCCGTGCCGTCGTTTGCGGTTTTTGCAGCGGCTTGTTTTATGACCTGTCCGCTGCCGTGCCGGTGGGCGTTATGTCGCTCCTGCTGACCGTGGGTTCTTTTGCTCTGGTGCACAGCGCCGTCGGTCAGACGGGCGGTACCCCGAGTGCGCGCGGCGTCACTGTGGGCGCCTTCGCGCTCGTCATTAATGTGATCTACAGCATCATCTTGCTGTTTATGGGTTTGGAGACGAGCTTTGTCGTGGCGATCTTCGGCCATGCGCTGCCGTCCTCGATCCTGACGGGTCTGGTTGCCATTCCGTTTTTGATGTCCGGCGTCGTGCCGCAGTCCGGCTATGGATTCTCCGCACGTGGCGGACGCCAGACGGGCATGCGCTTTAAGCCCAAGACCCGCAAGCTCAAATAGGGGAGGCCCGTAGATGTCTTCCCAGTTGACGGTTATTATCGCCGGTATCGTGCTGGTTGTGGCCATCGTGGTCGCGCTGGTCATCATGCGTCGTGGCGATTCCCGTTTTACCTACGATACGCAGCATGGAACGGCCCCGCGCGCCACCGAGGGCGAGGGCAATACCGCGGCGACCGCCTTTAAGGGCCGCTTTTCCATCCTCACCACGGGTGTGGGCGCGATGTTTGCGGCGCTCGCCGTCAAGCTGTGGGGCATGCAGATGGTCTCGTCGGACTATTACGAGAAGCAGGCTAATAGCAATCAGACTCGCACCGTTACCACTCCCGCTGTGCGCGGCCGCATCCTCGACCGCAATGGCGTGGCGCTTGTCCAGAACCGTCCCTCACTTGCTGTCGTGGCCTACCGCGACCTTGCCGAGGATGAGGTTCTGGTTCGCCATCTTGCTAACGTGCTTGGAATGCCTTACGTGGCGGTCCTTCGCAATATTCAGGACAATACAGAGGGCGCCCAGAGCCTGCATACCATCGCGACGGACGTCCGTCGCTCCACGGTTGCCTATATTCAGGAGCATGCCGGCGAGTTCCCGGGCGTCAAGATTGCCGAGCGTACCGAGCGCCAGTATCCATATGGCGAGACGGCATGCCATATCTTGGGCTATACCGGCACCATTACCTCCGAGCAGCTCGAGTCTCAGAATAAGAAAACCTCTGGCGATGATGATGCTTCTGCTGGCAAGATCACGTACCAGTCGGGCGATATCGTGGGCCAGGCGGGCGTTGAGAGCTACTACGAAAACTTGCTGCAGGGTATTCGTGGCGAGCAGACCGTCAAGGTCGATGCCTCGGGCAATGTGACCGGTCAGGCCGGCGCCGTGCCCGCGAAGGCCGGCTCCGACATTAAGCTCACGCTCGACCTTAAGATTCAACAGGCCTGTGAGACGGCGCTGGCGAGCGCTATCGAGCTTGCCAAGACCACTGGCTACAGCTATGCCGGCAACGGCGCTGTAGTGTGTCTCGATCCCAACAATGGCGAGATCCTGGGCATGGCGAGCGAGCCCAAGTTCGATCCGTCCGTCTTTATCGG
Source organism: uncultured Collinsella sp. (assembly GCA_902493855.1). GTDB lineage: Bacteria > Actinomycetota > Coriobacteriia > Coriobacteriales > Coriobacteriaceae > Collinsella. The sequence continues at coordinate 111,526 of CABUQV010000003.1, read as the reverse complement.
CGGCGTCTCAAATGACGTGTGGACCGAGCTCAATGATGACAAGGGTTCACACCCGCTGCTCAACCGCGCCATTAGCGGACAGTACATGTCGGCCTCGACCATCAAGCCGCTCTCGGCGCTGGCCGGTCTTGAGTTTGGAACCTACACGTCGGGGCAGACGACCAACTGCACGGGCTATTGGACGGGGCTGGGCAAGTCGTGGGGCAAGTACTGCTGGCTGCATTCCGGCCACGGCACCATGACGCTGCAGTCGGGTATCGCCAACTCGTGCGATCCCGTCTTCTACGACATGGGCAAGGCGTTCTTTTATGACGAGCAACATTCCGAGGGCCTGCAGGAGGTCTTTCGTCGCTGGGGCCTAGGTAAGACCTGCGGTATCGATCTGCCGAGTGAGGGTGCGGGCCGTATTCCCGATGCCGAGTGGAAAGAGTCGTACTTCACCGACGCCTCTGCCGAGGACCGCAAGTGGAATGCCGGCGATATGACCAACATCGCTATCGGCCAGGGCGACATCCTGGTGACGCCCCTGCAGATGGCGTGCGCCTATATGGGTCTTGCCAACGGCGGTAAACAGTACGTGCCTCACGTGTTTTTATCTGCCGTGTCGCGCGATGGCGACGGCGATGCCTATAAGTACAACGGCAAGGGCAAGAAGAAGCGCCTGGAGGCCAAGATCAACAGCGATTCGGATTTGGCTCTTGTTCGTAACGGTATGCACGACGTGATATACACGGCATCGACGTCCCTGGCGGCGCACTTTGGCACCCTGACGCCGCAGGTATACGGCAAGTCGGGCACGGGCGAGAAAAGCGGCGAGGACGAATACGCTTGGTTCTGCGCCTATGCACCGGCCGATGATCCCAAGTATGTCATCGCTACTGTCCTGGAGCAGGGCGGCGGCGGCTCGGATACCGCGATGCATGTCGTGCGCGACGTGCTCGGCGTGATTTATGACGAGCCCGATACCTCTTCGGCCTCGGGCGATTCTTCGGTTCGATAGGAGGTTGCGATGGATTTTTCTCCGGCGGATCTGTTCCGTTCAACCAAGACCGGCTCTCGCAGCAGCCTGGACCGCGTCAACAAGCAACTTTCGGCCTCGCGCGGCACGTTTCGCCAAAAGGTGCATATCGGTGTGCTCGTGGCTACTGTGGCGCTCGTCGCCTACGGTGCCATCATTATCTGGTCGGCTTCGCAGTTTAAGGCCGATGCCTCGTTCTCACGCCATCTGCTGGGAATTGGCATCGGGGCGGTGCTGGCGGTGCTGGTCTGGCGTACCGACCTGCGCGGTATTTCCAATTTCTCGACGGCGTTGCTCGTCATCGACCTGATCGTGATCCTCTCGCCAAAGATTCCGGGTCTGTCCTATACGGGCGGTCTGGGCATGACGGGCTGGATCAAGATTCCCGGTATCGGCTTGACATTTCAGCCGGTTGAGCTTGCCAAGCTCATCACCATCTTCTTTATTGCTACGCTTGGCTCGCAGTATAACGGTCGCATCGATACCGTTCGCGACTACGTCAAGCTCTGCGGCATGCTGTCCATTCCGTTTTTGGCCGTCGTTGCCATGGGCGACCTGGGCTCGGGCCTGGTCGTGCTGGTTTCGGGCGCCATCGTCATCTGTATGAGCGGTGCACGCCGCGAGTGGGTGCTGTCGACCTTGGCCCTGCTCGTGGGCCTGGTGGCCCTCGTCCTGGCGCTCGATTCGGTTTTTGATTCGTTGCTCGGCCACGATGTGCTCATCAAGCAGTACCAGATGAACCGTCTGACGGTCTTTATCGACCCCGATAATGCCGATTCGGACGATGCCTACAACCTGCAGCAGTCGCTTATCGCCGTTGGCTCGGGTGGCTTCTTTGGTAAGGGTTTGGGCCATGCGACGCAGTCGGCCGGCGGCTTTCTGCCTGAGTTCCACACCGACTTCGTCTTCGCCTTCCTGTCCGAGACCTTTGGTTTTTGCGGTTCCTTTTTGCTCCTGTGCCTCTACGTGCTGCTGATCTTTTCGACGATTCGCGTCGCCTTTAAGTGTGAGTCGCTGTTCCTGCGCCTATCGTGCGTGGGCATCGTTGGCATGTGGGCGTTCCAGACTTTCGAAAACATCGGCATGTGCATCGGCATGATGCCGATTACCGGTATTCCGCTACCGTTTATTAGCTTTGGCTCGTCTTCGATGATGATCCAGCTGCTGACGGTGGGTATCGTACAATCCATATGGCGGCATCGTTCGGGCGCCGCGTAACCGCTGGAGGGGTTTGCTATGAAAATTCCCGTAGATAAGCTGACTCGCGCTTTTAAGATGGGCGCGTCCGTTAAGAAGGATTCCGATACGCCGGTGCGCGTCTCGGTCTATCTGGATTCGTCCGCCTCGCGCTTTCTGGCCGAGACGGTGCGTGACGCCTTTGTGCCGCAGACGACCTCGGGCATTGTGCGCGTCGAGCGTCTGGGGGAGGAGCGAATTGCTCCAAAGACCGATACCGATGTGGTGCTGGTGCTCTCGTGTGGTTCCGACCGCTTGGAGAGTGCCGTGCAGGAGCTCGTGATCGCCGGCGCGCCCGTGTGCGTGCTTGCCGAGTCTGCTGTGGAGGTGCCGTTTATCGAGGAGTCCACGCCCATGCTCGGTGTGGTGGCGGCAACCGATAAGACGTATCTGCTCGAGACGCTTGCCCGCTGGATTCTCGATCGCACCGACAAGGAAACGGCTTTTGCGGCGAACTTTGCCTTCGTGCGCATCGCGGCGGCCAATCGTATCATCACCTCGTGCGCGCTCACCAATATGGCGACCGGTGCGCTGGTGTTTTTGCCGGGCGCCGATTATCCCGTTATGGCGCTGGCGCAGGTGGGCATGCTCTTTGAGCTCGCTGCCGTCTTTGGACGCGGCATTAAGCCCGAGCGCGGCTACGAGGTCGCGGGCGTGCTTGCCGGCGGTCTTGTGATCCGCGCGGTCACCCGCGCACTTGTCAAGCAGACGCCGCATATTGGGTTTGCCGTCAAGGCGCTCACTGCCGCCGCGGGCACCTATGGCATGGGCCGTGCGCTCGTTTCGCTCTACGAGCGCGATGTCGACTACAGCCGTGCCAACGAGGTGGTCACTGCCACGTTCTCCCGCGTTCGCGATCTGGTGACCACGGTCGCGGGCGCTACCTGTCCTATGGCGTCCTATCAGGACGCATCAGATCTCGCTGCTTAGGGGTTTTCCGTTGCGCGTTGCATACCAAGACTGTTTTCATTTAATTGAGCCGCTGCTCGCCAAGGTCGAGAAGCCGAGCCGCTATATCGATCACGAGTGGGGTACGCTTTCCAAGGCCGATGCCGACTACCGTTGCTGCCTGATCTACCCGGATGTGTACGAGGTTGGTCTGCCCAACCAGGGCATCGCCATCCTCTACAACATCCTTAACCAGGCCGAGGGCATCTCCTGCGAGCGCGGCTATGTGCCGTGGCCAGATATGGGTGACGCCATGCGCGAGGCGGGCATTCCGCTGCTCTCGCTCGAGGGTGCAGCGCCGGTCGCTTCGTTTGATATCGTCGGTCTGCATGTGCCGCACGAGATGGCGGTGACGAACTTCCTCGAGGCTCTCGACCTCGCTGGCATTCCGCTGTTGGCGACCGACCGAGGTGAAGACGACCCCATTATCATCGCCGGCGGTCCCTCGGTGTACAACCCCGAGCCGTACGCGGCCTTCTTCGATGTTATCCTCATCGGCGAGGGCGAGGAATCGCTGCTCGAGACCTGCCAGTTGCATCGCCGTCTGCGTGACGAAGGAGTCCCGCGCGCGCAGATTGTTGAGCAGCTTGCATCCATTGCCGGCAACTACGTGCCGTCGCTCTATGAGGTTTGTCACGACGAGCCCTGCTCGCCGCATGGCTACACCGTGCCGCGTGAGGGCAAGGATGCGCCGACCGTGGTCTACAAGCGCGTCGTCGAGGATTTCGGCGCCACGAATCCGCTGTCGCAGTCGTGCGTGCCCTATGCGCAGCTGGTCCACGACCGCCTGTCTATCGAGATCCTGCGCGGCTGCGCCCGCGGCTGTCGTTTTTGCCAGGCCGGCATGACGTATCGCCCGGTGCGTGAGCGCTCGGCCGACCAGATCGTCTCGTCGGTGATTCAGGGTCTGGAAAAGACCGGCTATGACGAGGTGTCGCTGACCTCGCTCTCCACGACCGACCACTCCTGCATTCGCGACGTGCTCGGCAGGCTCAACCGTCGCCTGGAGGATACGGGTATTCGCGTGTCTATTCCGTCGCAGCGCCTGGATTCGTTTGGCGTGGATATGGCCGAGTCGGTCGCCGGCGAAAAGAAGGGCGGACTGACGTTCGCGCCCGAGGCCGGCAGCCAGCGCATGCGCGACATCATTAACAAGAACGTGACCGAGGAGGACCTGGACCGTGCGGCCAAGGCGGCCTTCGAGGCCGGTTGGAACCGCATGAAGCTCTACTTTATGATGGGCCTTCCCGGCGAGCGCGACGAGGACATCGTGGCCATCGCCAATCTGGCCGATCACGTGCTGGAGCTCGGTCGTTCCGTGGTGCCCAAGGCTCGTCGCGGCTCGATCTCGGTGTCGATCTCGGTTTCGGTCTTTATCCCCAAGGCTGCCACGCCGTTCCAGTGGTGCCCGCAGCTCGACTACGACGACGTCAAACGTCGCCAGAAGTTGCTTATCACGAGCGTTCGCAACCGTGCCGTCCGCGTGCATTACCACGATGCTGAGACTTCGCTCATCGAGGCCGCGCTGTCCCGCGCCGGTCGCGACATGACGCCCGTCATCATCGATGCTTGGCGCTCGGGCTCTCGCTTTGACGCCTGGGTAGAGCATTTCTCGCTCGATAACTGGAAGGAGGCTGCTGCCAAAAACGGCATCGACCTCAATGAGCTCGTGCACCTGCCCTACGAGTTGGACTGGCGCCTGCCGTGGGAGCACGTGAGCCCCGGCTGCACGCGCGGCTTCCTCGAGCGCGAGTACCGTCGCTCGCTCGAGGGCGTCACGACTCCCGACTGCACCCGCACGTCGTGCACCGGCTGCGGGATCTGCCCCACGCTCCACGCCAAGAATGTATTGATGGGTGATCGCGCATGAGTGAGCGCCTGACCGACAACCCCTCGCTCTTTAGGCTTCGTGTTCGCTATGGCAAGCGCGATCGCCTTAAGTACCTGGGCCATCTCGAAGTAATCCATACCATTGAGCGCATCGTGCGCCGTGCGGGACTTCCCTATGCCGTCACGCAGGGCTTCTCTCCGCACATGCGCGTGGGCTTTTCTTCGGCGCTACCGGTTGGTACGTCGTCGACCTGCGAGTGGTATGACCTGTTTATGACCGAGTTCGTGGCGCTCGACGAGGCGTTTGGACGCCTGGCTGCGGCGTCTCCGGCCGATTTGGCGCCTATCGAGGCGGCGTACATCGACGTGCGCACGCCGGCGTTGACGGCGCAGCTCACGCGCCTGTCGTATCGCATCGACCTGCACTTGGATCCCGAGGCGCCCGTAAGCGCCGATGAGGTGCGTCGTGCGATCGACACGCTGCGCGCGGACCATGGCATCGACTACTCGCGCGGCAAAAAGAGCAAGCGCTTAGATTTGGATCACACGCTCGTGGGCTATGAGCTCACGGCGGGGGAGCGCCCGGACCATTTGGTGCTCATGCTCGACACCCATGCCGACAACGAGGGCTCCATGCGTCCGGAAATTTTGCTTTCTGCGGCTGATGTTTTGTTGCAGGGCTTGACCCCGGGCGTGGATGCACCTATTGTTTCCACCGGTATGCAAGACCTCGTGACCATCTGCTCCTACGATGTCGAGCGTCAGAATCAAGCATGCGAGGACGACGAGGGCCGACTCGTCAGCCCCATACCTGTGCGAACTTGTGGATTTGCTCCACATACTCGTTGACGGGGGTATTTTCGCCTGCTACTATATTCGGCTGTTGCACTAACTGATGCATGAAGGGCAAGTAAACATGTACGCAATCGTTAACACGGGCGGCAAGCAGTACAAGGTCGCCACCGACGATGTCATCACCGTCGAGAAGATCGAGGGCAATGAGGGCGACAAGGTCACCCTGCCGGTTATCTTCCTCAACGATGGTAAGAAGATCGTCACCGATCCCGACAAGCTGGCCAAGGCCAAGGTTATCGCTCAGATCGTTGAGCAGTTCAAGGGCGAGAAGCAGCTGGTCTTCAAGTTCCACAAGCGTAAGCGCTATCGTCGTCTGAAGGGTCACCGTCAGCAGCTCACCAAGCTGAAGATCGTGAAGGTCCAGGCTACGTCCCGCGCCAAGAAGGCTGTCAAGGCAGAGGCTGAGGCTGTTGCCGAGGCTCCCGTCGCCGAGTAGATTACACTCGTAACGAAAGAGTAGGTATACACAATGGCACACAAAAAAGGACTCGGTTCCTCCCGTAATGGCCGTGACTCCCGCGGTCAGCGCCTTGGCACGAAGCGCTATGCCGGCCAGACGGTAACCACGGGCACGATTCTCGTCCGTCAGCACGGCACGCACATCCACCCGGGTGAGAACGTTGGCCGTGGTAAGGACGACACGCTGTTCGCGCTGGTCGACGGTACCGTTGAGTTCCACAAGGGTATCAAGCACAGGGTCAGCGTACGCCCGCTCGCGAACGCGTAATTCACCCTTCATAGAGCACATATGTGGGAGGCACTTGAGTTTTAGGATTCAAGGGTCTCCCTCTTTTTTGTAGGAGGCGATTCTGTTGTCACAGTTCACCGATATCAGCCGCATTAACGTGTGCGGCGGCGACGGCGGAGCCGGATGCATGTCGTTTAGGCGCGAGGCATTTGTCCCCAAGGGCGGCCCCGATGGCGGCGACGGCGGTCGTGGCGGCAATGTCGTCATCCAGGCCGATGCTCAGCTGTCTTCGCTGATCGATTACCGCTTTAAGCATCACTTCCGCGCCGAGCGCGGCACGCACGGGCAGGGTGCCCGTCGTAACGGTAAGAGCGGCGAGGACCTGATTCTCAAGGTCCCTATGGGTACCGTGGTACGCGAGCTCGACCTCGAGACGCAGACCCCGATGTTCGAGATTGCCGACTTGGTGCATGATGGCGAGCGCGTTGTCGTGGCGCCCGGCGGTGCCGGCGGCCTGGGCAACACGCACTTTGTGACGTCGGTGCGCCGCGCGCCCGCGTTCGCTCAGCTGGGCGAGCCGGCCGAGGAGCACTGGATTGAGCTCGAGATGAAGCTCATGGCCGATGCCGCGCTCGTGGGCTTCCCCTCGGTGGGTAAGTCATCGCTCATTGCGCGCATGAGTGCCGCCCGCCCCAAGATTGCCGACTACCCGTTTACCACGCTCGTGCCGAACCTCGGCATGGTGCGTGCCGGCGAATATTCTTACGTCGTTGCTGACGTCCCCGGTCTTATCGAAGGTGCGAGCGAGGGCAAGGGCTTGGGTCACCAGTTCCTGCGCCACATTGAGCGTACGGCCCTGATCATGCATGTCGTCGACATGACGGGCGGTTTTGAGGATCGCGATCCGGTCGAGGATTACCACATCATTAACCGCGAGCTCGAGCAGTATGGCGCCGAGCTCTCGGAGCGTCCGCAGATCGTCGTTGCCAACAAGTGCGACGCGCCGGGCACGGCCGACAAGATTGCCGACCTTAAGCGCGCAGCGCTCGACGATGGACATATGTTCTTTGCCGTGTCTGCTGTGACGGGCGCCGGCCTCAACACGCTGATGCTTGCCGTGGGCGAGCAGGTGGCTAAGCTGCGCGCCGAGTTGGCTGTCTCGGATGAGCCGGTCGTTCTGCGCGACGATGAGTGGGAGCGCCGCCGCCTGCAGCGTGAGAAGCGTTTCCGCATTGTCCAGGAAGAGCCCGGTGCCTTCCGCGTGGTCGGTCGCGCCATCGAGCGCATGGTCATTCAGACCGACTGGGAAAATGAGGAAGCCGTCATTTACCTGCAGCATAAGTTTGCGCGTATGGGTGTTGACGACGCGCTCGAGAAGGCCGGTTGCCGTGCGGGCGACGAGGTCCGCATTTGCCAGCGCGCCTTTGACTTTGAGGGCGCTGAGGACTTCTCGGAGTACGAGGAGCTCGAGGATGCTGGCGAGGACGTTGCCGTTGAGGCCATTGACGTTACCGATGCTGCGGATGAGGGCGTCGAGGTTGTCGATGCGGTGGATGCCGCGGACGATGCCGAGACCTCGGAGGGCGAGTAAGCCATGTCGCTGCGCGGTGGAATCGGTCTGCCCGAGCTTCCTCTAGAGGACGGGCAGGAGTTTAGGCTCGGCATTATGGGTGGCACCTTTGATCCCATCCATTACGGGCACCTGGTGACCGCCGAGCAGGCGCGCGAGTCGCTCGACTTGGACGCTGTGCTCTTTATGCCGGCGGGCTCTCCTGCCTTTAAGCTTGACAAGCCGGTGACGCCTGCCGAGGACCGTTATGCCATGACGGTCCTCGCCACCGCTGCGAACCCGGCCTTTTTGGCGAGCCGGTTCGAGATCGACCGCCCGGGCGTAACCTATACGGCCGATACGCTTCATGCCCTTCGCGACTTTTACCCGCCGCAGGTAAAGCTCTACTTTATTACGGGCGCCGACGCGATTATCGATATTGTGACTTGGCATGATGCCGAACGAATCGCTGAGCTTGCTACCTTTATTGCGGCGACGCGACCGGGCTTTGATATCGATACGGCGCGTGCCCGAATCAAAGAGTCGGGGCTGCCGTTCGACGTGCGCTATATTCAGATTCCGGCGCTGGCGATCAGCTCGACGAACATTCGTAAGCGAGTTGCTCGCGGTATGAGCGTGCGCTATCTTACGAGCGAGTCCGTGCTCGGCTACATTCGCAAACGCAGGCTATATGCCGATTTGGGCCAAGAAGATTTTGAGTGATGGGGGTCTACGTTGTCGGTAGAGGATCAGTTTGAGGGCGATGAGCGCGCGCTGCTCAAGCGCATTCAAGAGCTGCTCGATGTTCGCATGAAGGATAAGCGCAAGCGCTATGTGCATTCGCTGGGTGTTGCCGAGACCGCACTTCATCTGGCCGAGGTCTACGGCGTCGACCGCTTTGATGCCGCTGCCGCCGGCTTGATCCACGACTGGGACAAGGTGCTTTCCGATGACGAGCTGGTCACGCGCGCTCTGCATTACGGCATTAAGATTGCCGGCTCTCCTTCTGCCGCGACGCCGCTTTTGCATGGCCCTGTTGCCGCCTATGAGCTTCCGCAGCTTTTCCCCGAGTTGTCGCCGGCCGTTTTCCAGGCTGTCGACCGTCACACCGTGGGTGCCTGCGACATGACGCCGCTCGATATGGTGGTCTTTGTGGCCGATGCCATCGAGCCCAACCGCCACGGCGACTATGCGCATGCGCTGCGCAAGATGGTGGGGGAGTCGACGCTCGATGAGTTGTTCTTCTCCTGTTTTGCGCAGGGTTTGGTCTATGTGATCCAGTCCGGGCGCTATCTTTATCCCACAGCTATTACGATTTACAACCATTACGCCCAGCTGCGCTAGCTCGGGCTGTCTAGAAAGAGGTATTCCATGGCCGACGAGACCATGACCGACGAGCAGATTCTTGAAGGTGTGGAGCACAAGAGCTTCGTCGCCACGTCCGACCGCACTGCCGCCTCGCTGTCCGCGAGCGGTGTCGCCGCCGAGGATGTCGCCCGCGCCGCCGCGCAGGCCGCCTACGACAAGAAGGGCGAGGACGTTCAGGTGCTCGACCTGACCGAGCTTTCCGACGTATGCGACTACTTTGTGCTTGCCACCGGTACCAACAACCGCCAGGTCGATTCTATCGTCGACGAGATCGAGGAGAAGGTCGCCGAGGCTTGCGGCGAGCACCCGTTCTCCATCGAGGGTCGCGAGCAGAAGACCTGGATGCTCATGGACTATGGTTCGGTTGTCGTCCACGTCTTCACTCCCGAGGCGCGCGACTTCTACCGTCTCGAAAAGCTCTGGGGTGACGCTCCCCAGCTCCCCCTCAACCTCCTCTAGTAGCTCATTTGAGACGGGGTTTAGCTACCCTCACGCATATCGCCGGGCAGTTGCGGTTTTCCGCACCTGCCCGGCTTTCTTTTTGCCCAAAGGCGGTTAATCGTTGAAGCGGGATTGGCGGCCGAAGGAAAGGGCGGTGTCGCCGAATTTGTCTCGGACGGCGTCGATGGCGACGGAGAGGTCGCGGCGGTTGCTGGATTGGGCTCCGCGGTCATCAATCTCGCAGAACAGGTCAGTCTGGATGCCGCCTTGGTGGTCGAAGTCGCTCATGCCGATGCCCGCTAAGCGAACATGCATGCCATCCTGCCAGATGTTGTCGAGCAGTTCGAGCGCAACCGCCACGAAGATGTTCTCATCGTCGGTCGGATGAGGCAGCCGGCGCTGTGCCGTACGCCCGCTGCCATACGAATACTTAAGCTTGAGCGTTACCGTGGCACCCGTCAGCCCCTGACGGCGCAGGCGGCGTCCCACTGACTCTCCCAACAGCGCAATCGCCGCCTCAATATCCCCACGCTCAGTCAAATCTTTAGCAAAGGTGCGTTCATTGCTGACAGACTTGACCTCGCGCTCTTCATCGAGACTCGTGACTTCAGAGATTTCGAGTCCCAGCGCACGCTGGCGCATGCGTTCGCCGTTGACGCCAAAAATAGAGGCCAGTGTGGACTCAGGCGCGCGCGAAAGCTCGCCGAGGGTGTAGATGCGCATGCGGCGCAGTCGCTCCTCGGCCGAGCGTCCGATGCCGCTCATGGCAGATACCGGCAGCGCGGCCAAAAAGCGCTGCTCGGTTCCGGGGCGCACGATGGTCAGCCCAAACGGCTTATCCCGCTCGCTTGCGATCTTTGCGACCGTCTTGTTGCAGCCCACGCCAATGGAGCAGGTCACTCCCAGCTCTGCCACACGGTCGCTTATACGCCGCGCAACCAGCAGCGGGTCTTCGGGCGCAAAGCGACCCGGTGTGATATCGATAAAGGCTTCGTCGATGGATACGCGCTCCACGCGCGGCGTCTCGTCGGCGAGAATCGCCATGACCTGCGCGCTCACCTCGCGGTAGCGATCAAAGTGCCCGTGCGTCCAAATGGCTTGCGGGCACAAGCGCCGCGCCTCGGCCGAGGCCATGGCAGAGTGCACGCCAAAGCGACGTGCCTCATACGAACACGTGGACACGACGCCACGCGAATCGGCGTCTCCGCCCACGATGAGCGGCTTTCCTCGCCATTCGGGATGATCGAGCATTTCCACGCTCGCAAAAAACGCATCAAGGTCCATCAGGCCCACCGCCGGACCCGTCCAGGGAGGCGGCGTGACGCCCATGGCATCCTCATAACCGTATGTATGTTCGCGTCTTTCCATGTCATGAGTATACCGCGCAGCTCATCTGGGGTGCGTGTATGTGCTTGCAAATCCCGAATTCTTGTCTAAGATATGGATTTTCCCTCGACTACACCGAAGAAGTTGGTCTCACGGACTTCACCTGCCCGCGTCGATGGCGTATTATGTTCAACTGTTTGTTTGTAGTTGCAGCCTAAAGCTGCTTGGTTGGAGGAGTTTCCTTTGGCAGTCAAGATTCGCCTTGCTCGTCACGGCGCTAAGAAGCGTCCGTACTACCGTGTCGTCGTCGCCGATTCCCGCGCCCCGCGTGACGGTCGTATCATCGAGGAGGTTGGCCGCTACAACCCGATGACCGCCCCCAAGACCATCAACCTCGACCTCGAGAAGATCGCCGACTGGCAGTCCAAGGGCGCTCAGCTCACCGACGCCGTCGCCGCTCTGGTCAAGGCCGCCAACGAGGGCGAGAAGACCGAGACCGTCGTCAAGAAGTCCAAGAAGCAGCTCGCCAAAGAGGCCGAGGCCGCTAAGGCTGCCGCTGAGGCCGCTGAGGGCGCCGAGGAGTAAATCGTGCCTGAGGTTGACGCTGCACAGCTCGAGGGTGAGGCAATGCTCTCAGATCGCATCGCCGATCTCGTCGAATATCTCGTTGTTCAGATCGTCGACGACCCGGATTCCGTGAGCCTTGAGGTCATCGATGGTGACGACGCCTCTACGATTGAAGTTTCGGTCGCCGAGGATGACGTCGCTAAGGTCATCGGCCGTCGTGGCCGTACCATCAAGGCCATTCGCACGCTCGCCCGTGCACTGGCCGCTCGCCTCGACACTGCTGTCGAGGTAGAGGTTCTGGGCTAGGACCTTGAGGTCCCAGTACAAAAACATCGCCCGTGTGGTCAAGCCGCACGGAAGGAAGGGGGAGGTCCTCGCGCAGCCGCTGCGGGGGCTTCCTTCTGTATTAGAGCCGGGTATGCGCGTCGCCCTGACGCCGCCGGCGCTCAAGCGCGACCGCTTTTGCACGGTCGTGTCCGTCACCGATACGGGCGATGGCGATCTGGTCTCGTTTGAGGGCATTGACGACTTGACGGCCGCCGAGGGCATCACGGGATGCTACGTGCTGGCAAATCGTGACGACTTTGAGCTCGATTCGCTCGACGCTGCCTATACCGACCTGATGGGTCGCGAGGTGGTCGACGAGCGCTTCGGTTTACTCGGCACGATCGTCGAGATCATGTCGACGCCCGCTAACGATGTTTGGGTTGTTGAGGGCGATCGGTATGGCGAGGTACTGATTCCCGTGATCGAGCAGGTCGTGCTCGATCTTCCCGACACAGGAACAATTTCCGTCCACGTTATGGACGGCCTGATCGATATGGACAAGTAGGGAGGACAACATGCTGATCGAGACCCTTTCGGTCTTTCCCGAGATGTTTGAGCCCGTCATGTCCACATCGATCTTGGGCCGCGCCCGCAAGGCCGGCCTTTTTGATTTTAAGGCGTATAACCTGCGCGACTGGACGCACGACCGCCATCGTACCGTCGATGACGAGCCGTACGGCGGCGGGCAGGGCATGCTCATGAAGGTCGAGCCTATTGCCGAGGCCATCGAGGCCATCAGCTCCGAGGGTCCCAAGCCCACCGTAGTGTTTTTCACCCCCTGTGGCGAGCCTTTTACGCAGCGTGTGGCCGAGCGCCTGCTCAAAAGTGAGCGCCTGCTGTTTGTGTGCAGTCGCTACGAGGGCGTCGACGAGCGCGCGTATGCGTATGCCGATGAGCGTCTGTCGATCGGCGACTACGTGCTCACGGGCGGCGAGCTTCCCGCTATGGTCGTTGCCGATGCCGTCGTACGCCTCATTCCCGGCGCCCTGGGCGACGAGATGAGCAACGTGGACGAGTCGTTCTCGACCGCCGAGGATGGAGGCCTGCTCGAGTACGCGCAGTATACCCGTCCTGCCGAGTTCAACGGCGAGGGCGTGCCTCCGGTGCTTGTGAGCGGCGATCACGCCAAGGTCGATGCCTGGCGTCGCAAGAACGCCATCGAGCGCACCTGCCGCTGGCGTCCCGACTTGATCGAGACGGCGCGGCTCACGCCCGAGGAGCGCGCTTACGCGCAGGAGATTCTTGACGCTTCGTATTCGCAGAGCGAGGAGTGAGTATGGTTCCTACGCAACATTCCGCGTTGAGGGGCGCTTTTGAGTGGATCGCGGTCATCGCGATCGCGCTCGTGGCCACGTTCCTGATCCGCACTTTTGTGGTCGAGCCCTTTGTGGTGCCCACCGGCTCCATGGAGTCCACGATCGAGATTGGCGACCAGATCCTGGCACAAAAGGTGAGCCTCGAGCTCGGTCAGCCCGTCAAGCAGGGCGATATCGTGGTGTTTCACAACCCCGATGGCACCTCCGAGCATGATGTTCTTGTCAAGCGTGTTATTGCCACGGCCGGCCAGACGGTCGACCTGCAGGATGGCAAGGTGGTCGTTGACGGCCAAGCGCTCGACGAGGACTATACGACGGGCATGAGCTGGCCGCTTTCGGTCCAAGCGCCCGGTGCTCAGGTGAGCTATCCCTACACCGTTCCCGACGGGTGCGTGTGGGTGATGGGCGACAACCGCGAAAACTCTGCCGACTCACGCTACTTTGGTCCCGTCGATCGCTCTGATTTGATCGCTGTGGCACTCGTTCGCTACTGGCCGCTCAACCGCATCGGCGCTATCGACTAAAAACCGCTATAGTACAGTACCTAACCGTGTAATCGTTTCGACGAGGGGATATTAGAGGCATGAACGCTTCATCGCTTTCCTTCCAAGACATCATCCTGCGCCTCCAGCAGTACTGGGGCGAGCAGGGCTGCGTCATTATGCAGCCCTATGACTCCGAGGTCGGTGCCGGTACCTTCCATACCGCGACCACGCTGCGCTCGCTCGGTCCCGCCGAGTGGCGCACCTGCTATGCGCAGCCTTGCCGCCGTCCCGCCGACGGCCGCTACGGCGAGAACCCCAACCGCATGCAGCACTACTATCAGTTCCAGGTGCTCATCAAGCCCTCACCGGTCAACGCCCAGGAGCTTTACCTGGGGTCTCTTGCCGCTATCGGTCTGGACCCCAACGACCATGACGTCCGCTTTGTCGAGGACGACTGGGAGAGCCCGACGCTCGGCGCCTGGGGCCTTGGCTGGGAGGTCTGGCTCAACGGCATGGAGGTCACGCAGTTTACGTACTTCCAGCAGGTAGGCGGCATCGAGGTCGACCCCGTACCCGTCGAGATCACCTATGGCCTAGAGCGCATTGCCATGTATGCGCAGGGCGTTAACTCGGTCTACGACTTGGTGTGGAGCTACCTGCCCGACGGCACGCCCATGACCTATGGCGACGTGTTCCTCGAGAACGAGCGCGAGTTCAGTGCCTATAACTTTGAGGTCGCAAACGTCGAGATGATGCGTCAGAAGTTTGATGACTACGAGGCCGAGTGCCATTCCTGCCTGGAGCGCAAGCTGCCGCTGCCGGCATATGACTGCGTCATGAAGTGCAGCCACGCTTTCAACCTGCTCGATGCCCGCGGCGCCCTGTCCGCGGTCGAGCGTGCCAACTACATCCTGCGCGTCCGCGCCGTCGCCAAGGCGTGCTGCGAGGCCTACATGGCCGAGGTCGCCGGAGTCAACGAGAATGCCGACCAGGAAGGCGAGGTGGCGTAAGCCATGGCAGACGCTAAGGATTTCCTGTTTGAGATCGGTACGGAGGAAATGCCCTCCGCACCGCTGAACAATGCCGTCAAGCAGCTTGGCACCATGATCGCCAAGGGTCTCGACGAGGCCGGTCTGGCTCACGGCGAGGTCCGCGTGATCTCGAGCCCGCGTCGTCTTGCCGCGCTCGTGGCTAATGTCGCCACCGCGACCGATGAGGTTCACGAGGTCAAGCGCGGTCCCGCGGCAAACATTGCCTTTGATGCCGACGGCAACGCCACTAAGGCCGCCCAGGGCTTTGCCCGCAAGTGCGGTGTGGCTGCCGAGGATCTGGTCCGTCGCGAGGACACCGACGGTCGCGAGTATGTGTTCGCCGAGAAGAACATTCCCTCCGCACCGGCTACCCCGATCCTGACGGCCCTGTGCGAGAAGACCATCGCCGGCCTGCAGTGGCCCAACTACCGCTCCCAGCGCTGGGGCCACGAGCACGCGACGTTCGTGCGTCCTGTCCGCTGGATCTGCTGCCTTTTGGGCGAGGATGTTGTGCCCGTGTCGTTTGCTGACGTGACGAGTGGCAACATCACGCGCGGTCATCGCGTACTTGGCCCTGGCGACCATGTGGTTGCCAGCCCCGCTGTTTACGAGCAGGTGCTCGAGGACGCCGGTGTACTTTCTGCCGAGCGTCGTCGTGAGGCCATCCTCGCCGGTATCGCCGAGGTCGAGGCTGCCCGTCCCGGCTGCCATGTCGATACGCCCAAGAAGGTCTTTGAGGAGGTCATTAACCTCTGCGAGTGGCCGACGGTGCTCGTCGGTACCTTCGATGAGGAGTTTCTCAAGGTCCCGCACGAGATTATCTGCGAGTCCATGCTCACCAACCAGCGCTACTTCCCGATCTATGACGGCGAGGGCAAGCTCACGCGTGAGTTCGTGGTCGTTTCCAACAGCAAGCCCGAGAATGCCGAGCGCGTGATTGACGGCAACGAGCGCGTCGTGCGCGCCCGTCTGGACGACGCCAAGTTCTTCTACGAGGAGGACCTGAAGATCTCCCTCGACGAGTTCCGCGAGCGTCTGGCCAAGGTCGCCTTCCAGGAGAAGCTCGGTAGCGTGCTCGCCAAGTCCGAGCGTATTGAGCAGCTCGCGCTCGCCATCGCCCGCGAGGCCCATCTGGGTGCCCACCTTGCCGCCGATGCCGCTCGCGCCGCTCACCTGTGCAAGGCCGACCTGGTATCGAACGCCGTCGTTGAGTTCACGAGCCAGCAGGGCGTGATGGGCGGTTATTACGCCTCCGCGATGGGGGAGAACGACGAGGTCGCCCACGCCATTCGCGATCATTATCGTCCCCGCTTCGCCGGCGATGAGCTGCCCGAGGGCACCGCTGGCTGCATCGTGGCCTGTGCCGACAAGCTCGATACCATCGCCGGTATTTTTGCCATCGGCGAGCCCCCGACCGGCTCTTCGGACCCCTACGCGCTGCGTCGTGCCGCTATCGGCATCATCAATATCCTGCGCGACCGTCTGCCGATCGACCCCACGTCGCTTATCGACTTCGCCCTCGAGCTCTATGGCGAGCAGGGCATTGAGTTCGACGCCGCCGAGGTCGCCCAGCAGGTTCGTGACTTCTTCCATGGCCGCCTGGTGAGCATGGCCCGCGACGAAAAGATCCCGGCCGATACCGTTGCCGCCGTCTCCGCGGTGCACATCATCGCCCCGTCCGTCTTCTTCGCCCGCTGCGCCGCCCTCGACGAGGCCCGCAAGAACGACGCTGAGACGTTCGACAACCTGGCGACCGCCTATGCCCGCGCCGCGCACATCTCCAAGCCCGAGCTGGGTGCGAAGTACGACCGCAGCCTGATGGGCGAGGCCGAGCTCGCGCTTGCCGACGCCTCCGAGGCTGCTCAGACCGCTGTAGATGCCGCCCTTGCTGCCGAGGACTACCCGGCCGCATTTGCCGCCCTCGCCGCCCTGCGTGCTCCCATTGACCGCTTCTTCGACGAGGTTATGGTCATGGACAAGGACGAGCAGCTCCGCGATAATCGCCTTAAGCTGCTCAACCGCTTCGAGGCCGTTTTCTCCGGCATCGCCAACATCGGTGAGCTTGCCCGCAAAAAGTAAGCCAGCCTGCGCATAAGCGCAAAAGGAGCCCCGCATGGATTGCCCGGTCACCGCTCGTCCCACCGTCATCGTTATCTCCGACTCGCTCGGTGATACCGCTTGTGAGGTGGTGCTTGCGGCGTCCGGGCAATTTGATGAAGGGGCTTTTCGCGTTTTGCGCCTGCCCAAGGTGACCTCCGTGGAGCAGGTCAAGTCATTTGTGGGGCCGCGTGTCGATGCGGACCATCGCGATATCGCCGTGTTCCACACCATTGTCGATCCGGCGCTTCGCGCCCGCGTGCTCGATTACCTGGGTATGCTGCATATCCGTTCGGTCGACCTGATCGGCCCGACGCTCGCCGTGCTGTCGTCGCTCATCGGTGTGTCGCCAAAGGGCGTCGCGGGCGTGATTCACAAGACTGATGACCGCTATTTCCATCGTATCGAGGCCATGGAGTATTTCGTTGAGCACGATGATGGACGCGGCTGCGACGACCTTTCGGGAGCCGATATCGTGCTGCTGGGCGTATCCCGCACGTCCAAGACGCCGCTGTCGATGTATTTGGCCTATCAGGGTTACAAGGTTGCCAATGTTCCGTTGGCCCATGGCATGGAGCCGCCGAAGTCGATTTACGAGGTTGACCCGATGCGCCTGTTCGGCCTGATTTCGACCGTCGACGTTATTTCTGAGATTCGCGATAGCCGCTTGGGCGATGATTACGCCCGTGCCGTTGCCGGCTCCTATGCCGAGCCCGAGAGTGTGCGCAGCGAGCTCGAGGAAGCCCGTGCCCTCATGAAGCGCCTAGGCTGCTTTGTGGTGCGTACCGATGGCAAGGCGATCGAGGAGAGCGCCTCCGAGATCATTAGCCACTTGGAGGAAATCCAAGAAGTCCGCGCCCGCCGCGCCGCCCGCCGAGCCCAGCAAAGCTAGCTCATTGGGGTGGCTAAAATGCCCGTCTATATAAGACTAGCTAAAAATAATGCACGATATTGGTAAAGCGATTTAGCAAGAAACTGGCATTTGACCTGTAAGCTTCCTGCATTGGTATCTTCATAAGGTAACCACCTTTACCTACCGTTTACCGCCATATTTACCACGTTTACCAACCCCCGCGCCCTCTGCGCAAGCCCGCTCAATGCCCGCCGTAAAGTACCCTCACGGCTCGCATCCGGCGGGTCGATTCGTCACCACGGTCGTGCGCGAAAGTGCATGGAAGGGGAAGTATCGTGAGCGATTGCAAGAGGGTTTTCCGTTTTGGAACCGACGCCCAGGGCACCTGTGTCACTGAGGGCGACAAGTCCATGAACTTCGTGCTTGGCGGCAAGGGCGCAAACCTTGCCGAGATGAGCCGCATCGGCCTGCCGGTTCCCGGTGGCTTTACCATTACCTGCCAGACTTGCGTCGAGTACTCCGGTGCCGGCAACGTCTGGCCCGAAGGCGCACTCGATGAGATCGTTGCCGCCGAGGTCGACCTCGAGGCCCGCTGTGGCAAGAAGCTCGGTGACGACAATGATCCGCTGCTCGTGTCGGTTCGCTCGGGTGCTCCGTTTTCCATGCCCGGCATGATGGACACGGTTCTCAACTTGGGCCTCAACGACGACTCCGTTCAGGGTCTCATCGCGCAGACGCAGAACCCGCGCTTTGCCTGGGATAGCTACCGTCGCTTTATCCAGATGTTCTCCAACGTTGTCATGGGCGTTGACGCCGACCTATTCGAGAATGCCCTGACCCAGGCCCGCCTGGTCGCTGGAGTCCGCGTCGACTCCGAGCTTTCGGCCGAGGATCTGCAGGAGCTCGTCGAGACCTTCAAGGGCATCTTCTCCGAGAACGTCGAGGCCGCCCTGTATCCCGAGCTCGAGGTCGCCGACGGCAAGCCCGTCTTCCCGCACGATCCTGAGCTTCAGCTGCGTCTTGCCATCCAGGCCGTCTTTGGCAGCTGGATGAACGAGCGTGCGTGCATCTACCGCAAGCAGCATGGTATTTCCGACGAGCTCGGTACCGCCGTCAACGTTCAGGCCATGGCCTTTGGTAACAAGGGCGAGACCTCTGCGACGGGCGTTGCCTTCACGCGCAACCCGGCCGATGGCACCAAGGAGTTCTACGGTGACTTTTTGGTTAACGCCCAGGGCGAGGACGTTGTCGCTGGCATCCGCAACACCGAGCCTATCGCTGACCTCAAGACCACCCCGGGCCTCGAGTCCGCAGGTGAGGAGCTCGAGCGCGTGTTCCTGACGCTCGAGGATCATTACCGCGATATGTGCGATATCGAGTTCACCATCGAGCAGGGCAAGCTCTGGATGCTCCAGACACGCGTGGGCAAGCGCACCGCCACCGCCGCCCTGCGCATCGCCATCGAAATGGTCGAGGAAGGCCTGATCACCCGCGAAGAGGCCGTGAGCCGTATCGATCCCGCGCAACTCGACCAGCTCCTGCACCCGCAGTTTGACGCTTCCAAGAGGTACGAGGCGCTGGCCAGCGGTCTGAACGCCAGCCCCGGTGCCGCCGTGGGTGAGGTTGTGTTCTCGAGTGATGACGCCGTCGCGCGCACCAACGAGGGCCACAAGGTCATTCTGGTTCGTTGGGAGACCAACCCCGACGACCTGAAGGGTATGGTTGCCGCCGAGGGCATTCTGACCAGCCACGGTGGAAAGACGAGTCATGCCGCCGTTATCGCTCGCGGCATGGGTACGCCCTGCGTCTGCGGCGTTGAGCGCTTCCATATCGACGCTGCTGAGAAGGTCGTGCGTATCGAGGGCAGTGACCGCGTGCTGCGCGAGGGCGATGTCATCTCCATCGACGGCACCCAGGGTATCGTCGTCGACGGCGCCGTTGACCTGGTCTCCGCCGAGCTCACCGGCGATCTGGACACCATCCTATCCTGGGCCGACGAGATTCGCCTGGACGAGACCGGTGGCCATGCCAACCATGTGCGCGTTAATGCCGACAACCCCGAGGATGCCGCGCTCGCGCTCGAGTTTGGCGCCGAGGCCATCGGCCTGTGCCGCACCGAGCACATGTTCCTGGGCGACCGCAAGAACATCATCCAGAGCTTTATCCTGTCCGATGATGAAGCCGTGAAGCAGCAGGCCCTGGCCGACCTGCTCAAGGTTCAGACCGAGGACTTCCTGGCGATGTTCAAGACCATGTCCGGTCGCGATGTGGTCGTCCGCCTGCTCGATCCGCCGCTTCATGAGTTCCTGGATAATCCTCGCGACCTCGAGGTCGCCGTCACCAAGAAGGAAGCCGCCGGCGCCAGCGAGGAAGAGCTTGCAGCCATGCGCGCCCGCCTGCGTCGTATCGACGGCATGGTCGAGTCCAACCCGATGCTCGGCCTACGCGGCGTGCGCCTGTCCGTCGTCTTTAGCGATCTGCCGCTCATGCAGGTCCGCGCCGTCGCCACGGCTGCCGCTCGCCTCATCAAGGAGGGCGTCGATCCGCGTCCCGAGATCATGGTTCCGCTCGTCTCCATCACGGCCGAGCATGTTCAGACCCGCGAGGTTATCGAGCGCGTGATCGCCGAGGTTTCCGCCGAGGAGGGCGTCGAGCTCAACATTCCCGTGGGCACGATGCTCGAGCTGCCGCGCGCCTGCATGGTCGCTGACGAGATCGCCCATCACGCAGACTTCTTCTGCTTTGGCACCAACGACCTCACGCAGACGACCTTCGGTTTCTCGCGTGACGATGCCGAGGCCAAGTTCATCCCGCTGTACATGCACAAGAAGATCTTGAAGGACAATCCCTTCGAGACCATCGACACGGCAGTACTCGAACTGGTGCGCATGGCTGTCGAGAAGGGCCGCGCCACCAACCCCGACATGCACTTTGGCGTGTGCGGCGAGCACGGTGGCGACCCCAAGTCCATCAAGGGCCTGTTTAACGTGGCCGACGTGGACTACGTGTCCTGCTCGCCCTATCGCGTGCCCCTTGCACGCCTGGCTGCCGCTCAGGCCAAGCTCGAGACCAAGCGTTTCGCCTAACGTTTTGGGTTTAGACGCCTAGCGTAGCCCCCCTCATGCCGTCCGTCTCATTCGTGAGGCGGGCGGTTATCATGTGCGGGTTTTGTCTTTTTGTCTGCGTAAAAAATTGTTCTTGCAGCAGAAACCCGCGCGTGTATACTCGAATACGTTTGTTCAACTACGTGCCGGCCAAGGTGGTACGGCACCT
Organism: uncultured Collinsella sp.; assembly: GCA_902493855.1. GTDB lineage: Bacteria > Actinomycetota > Coriobacteriia > Coriobacteriales > Coriobacteriaceae > Collinsella. The sequence goes on along the minus strand of CABUQV010000003.1, from coordinate 90,318 downwards.
CTAGAAGAGTAAGGAATTGCACATGGATTACATCCGCGCAATCGAGCGTCAGCAGATCCGCGAGGACATTCCTCAGGTTCGCGTCGCCGACAACGTCAAGGTTCACTACCGCATTAAGGAAGGCGACCGCGAGCGCATCCAGGTCTTCCAGGGCGACGTCATCCGCATGGCCGGCGCCGGTGCCCGTGAGACCTTCACCGTCCGCAAGATGTCCTTCGGTGTCGGTGTTGAGCGTACCTTCCCGCTTCACAGCCCCAAGATCGCCAAGCTCGAGGTCGTTCGTCATGGTCGCGTCCGTCGCGCCAAGCTGTACTACCTCCGCGACAAGGTGGGCAAGGCTGCTCGCATCCCCGAGAAGCGCTAAGAAGATTGCAGCGTCTGTCCACTCGTTTGGACGTAAGGGTCACCTTCGGGTGGCCCTTCTTTTTATCTGATTTGCATGCAAGGAGGGCCTGGTATGGCCAATATGACGAGCTCGGTTTCGGCATCGCAGGTTGCCGGTGAGCTGGCGAGTGCCACGTTTGAGGAGATTCCCGCCCTCGTGGAGCATTATCGCGAGGATCCGCGCCAGCAGGTTATCAAGGCTTGCGAGCGTGCCCTTAAGCGCCATGCCAAGGAACTTTCCGAGCGCGAGCGCGTCAACGGCATGTACGAGCTTATGCATGAGCTCGGCGGTGATGGTGTGGTCGTGGGCGTCGACGAGGTGGGCCGTGGCTCGGTAGCGGGTCCTTTGACGGTGTGCGCCGTGTGCCTTCCGATGGAGCCGCGCATCTGGGGCATCAACGATTCCAAAAAGCTCACGCCGGCGCGCCGCGAGCTGCTATCGGTGAAGATTGCCGAGGTGGCGACCGCTATCGGCTTTTGCCATATCGCTCCTGCGGATATCGACGAGATGGGCATGGCCCGTGCCATTCGAGCTGCTGTCGCGGGTGCGGTGGCCGATACGGGGCTTGAGCCCGATTGCGTGCTTATGGACGGTAACCCCCTGGGCGCCGTTCCCAACGAGCGCGATGTGGTGAAGGGCGATGCCAAGATCGCCTGCATCGCCGCGGCGTCCATCATGGCCAAGGTCACGCGTGACGAGATGATGGTCGAGTACGACGCCGAGTATCCCGAGTACCATCTGGCCGAGTCGAAGGGCTATGCGAGCCCCGAGCATATCGAGGCCATTCGCAAACATGGACTTTGTCCTCTGCACCGCGTGAGCTTTTGCGGAAACTTTCTGCAGACTGAGCGCCTTTTCTAGGTCAATTGTGGAGACAGGGACCTCCGGGGTTTTATAAACCTGCTGGTAGCGGGCCGTGTGCAACGTGATTGTTGCGTACGGCCCGTTTTTTGACGGCATTTGGTCAGCTTTTGGTTTGCTTCCGGTACTTACCCGCATGAAAGGTGCCCTCATCATCGGGGCAATGCAGTGTGCGGGAAAGGAGATCCCATGAGTGCCGCAAGCAAAAAGAGCAAGACGCAGCAGCTCAAGGAGCGTTGGGAAAACGGCGAGCTCGACTGCGGGGCGATGACGCCCGAGTTTATCAAGGGGCTCAGTCCCCGCGAGCTGGGTATGCTGGGCGAGCTGATCACCATCGACTACTTTAACGAGCGCGGCTACACCTTGCTGGAGCAGGGTTATCGTTGCACCGAGGGCGAAGCCGATCTGGTGCTGCTCGATGAGCTCGACGATGTCGTGGTGATGGCCGAGGTCAAGACCAGACGCGTCGCCCTGGATTGCAACACGCGGGTCTTTCCCGAGGAGGCCGTGGACGCCCAAAAGCAACGCCGCTACCGCCGCATCGCAAGTTGCTATCTCATGGAGCATTATCCGCTCAAGGCGATTCGCTTCGATGCCGTGGGTGTTACCATTCGCGGCGGGCATATCGCCGAGATCGAGCATCAGTACAACGCGTTCGATTGGCAGGTGTCGTGATGGCGTTCGAGACGTTTGCCGTTCACGCGGCCTGCATCCGTGGCGTCGAGGCGATTCACGTCACGGTCGAGGTCTCGCTTGCCGGTGGCGTTCCGGGCATTCAGATGCTCGGTATTCCGAGTACGGAGGTGATGGAGTCACGCGGTCGTATTCGCTGCGCGATGCGCTCCGCCGGGTTCGAGATCCCACGCTCGGGCATTACGGTCAACCTGGCGCCCGGCGATATTCGCAAGACCGGTAGCGGCTTTGATCTGCCCATCGCCATCGCGGTTCTGGCGGCCGATGGGCAGATTTCCCGTGACAACCTCGATCGCTGCCTTATCGCCGGCGAGCTCGGCTTGGACGGTACGGTGCTTCCTGTCAAGGGCGAGGTGGCGTTTCAGCTGCTGGCTCGCGACATGGGGCTGTTTTTTATCGCCGGCAGATCAGACCAGCATGTGCCACTCGCGGGCGTGGATTGCGGATTCATCGATCATTTGTCTCAGCTTGCCCATGGCATGGGCGATGCCGCGCGGCATTATCTGGATTCCGAGGGTGTGGAGGCTACTTTTGAGCCCGAACTCGACTATGCCGACGTGCTGGGGCAGGAGGTTGCCAAACGCGGCATGGCACTGGCGGCAGCGGGTGAGCTCGGTTTGCTTATGATCGGGTCCCCGGGATCGGGCAAGACGATGCTTGCGCGCCGTATGACCGGCATCCTGCCCGAGCTTTCCGTTGAAGACCAGCAGGAGGCGCTGTGCATCCATTCGGTCTTGGGCGAGAACATCGATGGACTGCTTGCGGGGCATCGCCCCTTCCGCAGCCCGCATCACAGCATTTCGACCGCGGGCCTTATCGGCGGCGGGCGCCCGGTGCACCCGGGAGAGATCAGCCTGGCTCATGGCGGCGTGCTCTTTTTGGACGAGCTAGCAGAGTTTCCCACTGGCGTGCTACAGACGCTGCGTCAGCCCATCGAGCGCGGCTACGTGAGGATCGTACGCGTCGACGGGGCCTTTACCTTCCCGTCGCGCTTTCAGCTGCTCGCTGCAAGCAATCCCTGCCCCTGCGGCTTTTTGGGCGATCGCGAGGTACCGTGTCGCTGCTCTGCGGCGATGGTCGAGCGCTATCGGGCTAAGCTGCGCGGTCCTTTAGCCGACCGTATCGACATGATGATCGATGTGACCCGTCCCGACCCCCAAGTGATTATCGAGGGTGCGGAGGGTATGTCGTCGGCCGAGTTACGTGACTACGTTGTGCGCGGTCGCGCCTTTCGCGCTTGGCGCGAATCCCGTATGGACGATGCGGATGCCGAGGCCGAGGATGACGAGACGCGGTCCATTGACGGTGTCGTTTCGACCTTTGAGCTCGATGATGCTGCCGAGAAATGCGTACTCGGTCTGTCCAAACGCACACATCTCACAGGGCGTGGCATCGTGCGCCTGGTTCGCATTGCGCGCACGATCGCAGATGTCGCCGAGAGCGAGCAAGTGACGCAGGACCACGTGCTCGAGGCGGCGATGTACCAGGGAAGGAGGGACCAATGATGGCCGAGGGGACCTTCGAGCTGCATCCAGGCGACGCGTTGTATCCTGAGACCGTTTTGGAGCTTTCTGATGTACCCCAGACGCTCTATGTGCGCGGCAACCCCGAGGTGCTTTCGACGCCCGCGCTCTCCATCATCGGCGCGCGCAAGGCCTCGCCGTATGGTCTTGCCGTGGCAGAGCTTGCGGCAAAGGTGGCGGTCGAGGCGGGAGTGACGGTAGTTTCGGGCGGCGCGGTCGGTTGTGACCAGGCCTCGGGTTGGGCTGCGGTCAACGCCGGCGGCAAACATGTCGTGGTGCTGGGGACGGGCGCTGACGTGGTCTACCCGCGTTCGAGTGCGGGGCTTATTACACGCACGCTCGATACAGGTGGCGCGGTCGTGTCGATCTCTCCGTGGGGCATAGGTCCGCGCAAGTTTGCCTTTCCGCGCCGCAATCGCGTGATCGCGGCCCTGTCGCAAGCCCTCTTTGTATCCGAAGCGGGTATGCCTTCCGGGACGTTTTCTACAGCCGAGGCTGCTATGGATTTGGGGCGCGAACTTCTTGCCGTGCCGGGGTCGATCCTATCGCCCGAGTCGCGTGGCACGAATTACCTCATTGCGAACGGTGCCTGCTGCATCATCGACGAGGAATCTATCGAGATGGCTATCTCACGTATCTACGGCACCCTGCGCTACTCGCGCCCTGATGCTCCCGGCATTGCCGACCTGGATCCAACACAGCAGACCGTGATGCATGCGCTCATCGCCTCTCCGCTCAAGGTCGACGACATCGCGGCGCTCGTCTCGCTCGATGCCGTCGGCGTACTCAAACTCTTGGGTTCGCTTGAACTCGAGGGCCTTATCGAGCGCATGATGGATGGAAGGTATGCGCCCTCCAAGTTTGCCCTTCACGCCCAGACGCCCTTCGGTCACAATGGAAAACGTGTCAATTAGAAAGGTGTTTGCAGATGCAGTTCGATCAGGTGACGGTTATCGGTGGCGGTCTGGCGGGTTCGGAATGCGCGATCCAGCTGGCAGACCGCGGGTTTGCCGTAAAGCTGTGCGAGATGCGCCCCCAGGTGAGCTCCCCGGCTCACCATACCGATCACCTGGCAGAGCTCGTCTGCTCCAATTCGTTTAAGTCGACCCGTCCAGATTCCGCTGCTGGCCTACTAAAAGCCGAGCTCGAGCGTATGGGTTCGGTGCTGCTCGATTGCGCCCATCGCGCGGCTGTTCCCGCCGGTGGCGCCCTGGCGGTCGACCGCGTCAAGTTTTCCGAGCTTGTCGAGGCCGAGGTTGCCGCCCGTCCCAATATCGAGATCATTCACGGCGAGGTCACGCAGATTCCCGAGGGTCACGTGGTCATTGCCGCGGGCCCCTTGTGCTCGCCGGCGCTGAGCGAAGAGGTCATGAAGCTCGTCGGCGGCGACGCCCTTGCGTTCTTCGATGCCGCGGCTCCGATCGTCGATGCCTCCACGCTCGATATGGACGTGCTGTTCTCGCAGTCGCGCTACGAGGAGCAGGGGAGCGGCGACTATCTCAACGCCCCGCTCAACAAAGAGGAGTACGAGGCCTTTATCGAGGCGCTCACCACGGCCGACCGCGTGGTGCTTAAGGACTTTGAGGGCGGCGATCTGTTCCAGGCCTGCCAGCCTGCCGAGGAGGTTGCGCGCACCGGCAAGGACGCTATTCGCTTTGGCGCCATGAAGCCCGTCGGCCTCACCGACCCGCGTACCGGATGTCGCCCTTGGGCGGCGATTCAGCTGCGTGCCGAGAACAAGGAGAAGACCGCCTATAACCTGGTGGGCTTCCAGACCAATCTGACCTTTGGCGAGCAGAAGCGCGTCTTCCATATGGTGCCGGGCCTGGAGAACGCTGAGTTCTTCCGCTACGGTGTCATGCACCGCAATACCTTTGTCGACGCCCCGCACGTGCTCGATGGCACCTTTGCCGTGCCCGGTACCGGTGTGCGCCTGGCCGGTCAGATCACCGGCACCGAGGGGTACATGGAGGCCGTGGCGACGGGCCTGCTCGCCGCGCTCAACACCTATGCCGAGGCTATCGGTGCCGCGGGCGTCGAGCTGCCGCGCGTGGGCGCTCTGGGCGCGCTCGTGGGCTATGCGACCGATCCTGCCACCGTGGGCTATCAGCCTATGCATGTCAACTTTGGCCTGGTGCCGCCACTCGAGGATGGTAAGCGCCGCAGCAAGCGCGACCGCTACCAGGCCTACGCGGACCGCGCCCTCGAGGCCCTGGATGCCTATCTGGCCACTCGCCCCGATCTGTTTGGAGGCGACCGGTCATAGCCTTTGACCTGTACGACACTGTCGACTCGTTTATCGCCTATATCGCACGTGTCGAGGGACTTTCTTCCAACACGGTGACGGCCTATGGCTCGAGGCTGGAGCGCTTTGCTGCCTGGTGCGAGCGCGAGGATATCGATGCCTTCGCTGCCGACGTGCGCACCATTCGTCGCTATCTTGCCGAGCTTTCGCGTGAACAGGTGGCTCCCCGAACGCTTGCGGCGCATCTGTCTGCCATTCGCTCGCTCTATCGGTGGATGGCTGCCGAGGGGATTGTCGAGGGTGATGCGGTCTCGGCGATCGCATCACCCAAGCTGCCGCGCGACCTGCCGGGCGTCCTTACGACCCAGCAGGTCGAGGCGCTGCTCAAGACGCCTGATACTTCGACGCCCGCGGGACTGCGCGATGCGGCGATGCTCGAGCTACTCTATGCCTCGGGTGCTCGTATCTCTGAGCTCGCGGCACTCAATGTGGAGTCCATCGCTTGGTCCGAACGCACGCTGCGCCTTTGGGGCAAGGGGAGCAAAGAACGTATTGTCCCTCTGTATCGTCGTGCGCTCGAGGCGACGCGTCTCTATATTGAGGAGGGGAGGCCGGAGTTGCTCGCTCAGGCAAAGCGCCGCGACCTCGCTACCGGGCCGCATCCGCTGCTTGTATCGGCGCGCGGCAATCGCATGAGCGCCGCCATGCTCCGGCGGCGGTTCCATACGCTGGCGACGCTCGCCGGCATTCCGGCTGACATCGCCCCGCATGCGATGCGCCATACCTTTGCGACCGACTTGCTCGAGGGTGGTGCGGACCTGCGCTCGGTTCAAGAGCTGTTGGGTCATGCGAGCCTGTCCACGACGCAGATCTACACGCATCTCACACCCGATCGGCTTAAGCGGGCTGTGGCTCAAGCCCATCCCCGCGGCGAATAGTGGCTGGGACGTCCCGCGCCTCACTCAGGTGTGTGGTTTTGATTGCGGGTTGGCAGGAGGAAGCATTCCTGCTATCATTCATCGGGTTGCTCACGGCAACATGTTTTTATCACGCACGCGCGGCTACTTCATACCGTGGTGCCCGGGCTTTGGTAGCACATGTCCGGGTTGGTTTTGGAGGATGACCCCGCGCGGAGGCAAACCACAGGAGGTTTAACATGGCTACCAAGATTAATATCCGCACCCTGCTCGAGGCCGGCTGCCACTTCGGTCACCAGACCCGTCGTTGGAACCCCAAGATGAAGCCGTTCATCTTCGGTGAGCGCAACGGCATCTACATCCTCGACCTCAAGCAGACCATCCTCGACGCCGACCAGGCCTACACCTTCGTCAAGAACGTCGCCAAGGGCGGCAACGTGCTGTTCGTCGGCACCAAGAAGCAGGCTCAGGAGGCTGTCAAGAACGCTGCTGAGCGCGCCAACATGCCTTACATCAACCAGCGTTGGCTCGGCGGTATGCTGACCAACTTCGTCACCATCCGCTCCCGCATCAACCGCATGGAGGAGCTCGAGGCCATGGTCGAGGACGGCCGCATGGCTGTTCTGCCCAAGAAGGAGCAGGCTGTTCTCGGCAAGGAGCTCACCAAGCTCCAGACCAACCTCGGTGGCGCCCGCGACATGAAGGGTCTGCCCCAGGCTCTCTTCGTCATCGACACCAAGCGCGAGGAGAACGCCATCAAGGAGGCTCAGCGCCTGAACATCCCCGTCGTCGCTCTGATCGACACCAACTCCGATCCCGACGAGGTCGAGTACGGCATCCCCTGCAACGATGACGCTATCTCCGCTGTCACCCTTATGTGCGAGCTCATGGCTGACGCCTGCCTCGCTGGCTCCGGCAAGGAGCAGGTCTCCGAGGCCGAGATGGCCGCTGAGCCCAAGGCCGAGTAAATCAGTCTTAGTTAATTCTTTTTCATCTCTTTGAAAGGAACCACAATGGCCCAGATTACCGCCGCTATGGTCAAGCAGCTCCGCGAGATGACCGACTCCCCGATGATGGAGTGCAAGAAGGCTCTCGTCGAGGCTGACGGCGACATGGACGCCGCTGTCGACGTTCTGCGTAAGAACGGCCTTGCCAAGGCTGCCAAGAAGGCTGGCCGTGAGACCAACGAGGGCGCTGTTGCCGCGTTCGTCTCCGAGGATGGCAAGACCGGCGCTCTGCTCGAGCTCTCCTGCGAGACCGACTTCGTTGGCTCCAACGCCAAGTTCACCGGCTTTGCTTCCAAGGTCGCTGAGGTTGTCGCTACCACCGAGCCTGCTGACGTCGACGCTCTGCTCGAGAAGCCGATGGGCGAGGAGACTGTTTCCTCCGAGCTCACCGAGATGATTCACATCATGGGCGAGAACATGAAGATCTCCCGCTTCGCTGCCCGCAAGGCCGAGAACGGCGCTCTCGCTTCTTACATCCACATGGGTGGTAAGATCGGCGTCCTCGTCGAGTTTGCTTTCGAGAAGGCCGAGACCGCTCAGGCTGAGTCCTTCAAGACCTTCGCTCACGACGTTGCCCTTCAGGTTGCCGCCGTCGCCCCGATCTGCGCTACCCGCGATCAGGTTCCGGCCGAGACCGTCGAGCACGAGAAGCAGATCTACATGGCTCAGGCTGCCGAGTCCGGCAAGCCCGAGGCCATTCAGGAGAAGATGGCTGTCGGCCGTCTGGAGAAGTTCTACAAGCAGTCCGTGCTCACCGAGCAGGAGTTCATCAAGGACAGCTCCCTCACCATCAAGAAGTACGCTGAGCAGGTCTCCAAGGAGCTCGGCGACACCATTACCGTCGTTGCCTTTGACCGTCTGGTCCGTGGCGAGTAAATAAGCTCTTGTAGCTGGTAATGAGCAGGCTGTGGGTTTTACTCACAGCCTGCTTTTTCATGGCTCTTCTTAGAGCCTTTGATAGAATGTTGAGAGTTCAATCTAAAGGAGGATCGCTTTGTCCGACATCCGATATAAACGCGTGCTTCTTAAGCTTTCTGGCGAAGCACTGATGGGCGACGGCCAATATGGCATCGACCCCAAGGTTACCGACCATCTTGCCAAGCAGGTCAAGGAGCTGCTCGCCGTTGGTCATGAGGTCGGCGTCGTTGTCGGCGGCGGCAATATTTTCCGCGGCATGGCCGGCGCTGCCGGTGGCATGGAGCGTGCTCAGGCCGACTACATGGGCATGCTGGCAACCGTTATGAACGCGCTCGCCCTGCAGGATGCCTTCGAGCATAACGATGTTCCTTGCCGCGTGATGAGCGCTATTCAGATGAATGAGATCTGCGAGCCCTATATTCGCCGTCGCGCCATCAACCACCTTTCCAAGGGCAACGTCGTTATTTTTGCCGCCGGTTCGGGCAATCCGTACTTTACGACCGACACCGCCGCGGCTCTTCGTGCGTGCGAGATCGGCGCCGAGATTCTGATTAAAGCCACCAAGGTCGACGGCATCTACGACAAGGATCCCGTCAAGTGCGCCGATGCCGTCCGTTTTGACAAGATTACCTATCACGAGGTTCTCGTCCGCGGTCTGCAGGTTATGGATTCCACGGCTACGGCACTGTGCCAGGACAACCGTATGCCGATTTTAGTCCTCAACATCGATGGCGAGGACACCGTCAAGCGCGCGCTTTCGGGTGAGCCCGTCGGCACGCTCGTCTATCAGGAGGATTAAGCATGGCAGAGAACATCACCGCCCACATGGACAAGTCGCTCGAGTCCCTCAAGCATAACTTCTCCAAGGTCCGTACCGGCCGCGCCAATGCCAACATTCTGTCCGACATCACCGTCGATTATTACGGTGTTCCCACGCCGGTCACGCAGGTTGCCGCCGTCAAGACCCCCGAGGCCCACATGCTGCTCATCGAGCCGTGGGACAAGGCACTCATCAACGCTATCGTCAAGGCCATCGGCGCTTCCGATCTGGGCATTACTCCCAACTCTGACGGTACCGTCGTGCGCCTGCCGTTCCCGGCTCCCACCGAGGAGCGTCGTCGCGAGCTCGTCAAGGAGTGCCGCGAGTATGCTGAGCAGGCCAAGGTTTCCATCCGCAACATCCGTCGCGACTTTAACAACAAGCTCGAGCGCGATGAGGAGCTCACCGAGGACGATGTCCGTCGCGAGCAGGCCAAGGTCCAGAAGCACACCGATGAGTATGTCGCCAAGGTCGAGGAGCTTCTGAAGGAAAAAGAAGCCGAGGTCATGGAGATCTAAGGTGCAATACGACGAGCATAAACTGGTCGAGTACTTTGCCGACGCCCCTGCGGGCGTCGGTTTTTCCGACCTTGACCTCAATAACATTCCGCACCATATCTCGTGCATTATGGACGGCAACGGTCGTTGGGCCACATCGCGCGGTCTTGCACGCACCGAGGGCCACAAGGCGGGTATCGTCTCCCTTCGCGAGATTATTACCGCCTGCGTGCGTCTGGGCGTCGACGTGCTTTCTGCCTATGCGTTTTCTACCGAAAACTGGAACCGACCGCAGCATGAGGTCAACGTCTTGATGCATCTGTTTGCCAAGACGTTTATCGACGAGCTGCCGCTTCTGAAGCGCGAAAACGTGCGCGTTGTCTTTTTGGGTGACATTTCCGCGCTGCCCAAGAAGACCCGCGACGTTTTTGAACGCGGTCTTGCCGAGTGCGCCGATCACACCGGCATGACGCTGGCGCTTGCCGTCAACTACGGCGCGCGTGCCGAGATTACCCGCGCTGTCCGTCAGATCGCACTCGACGCTGCCGCCGGTAAGATCGATCCTGCCGCAATTGATGACGACATGGTGGCTTCCCACCTTTATACCGCCGGCCTTCCCGATCCTGAGCTTGTGATTCGCACCTCTGGTGAGCTGCGCCTTTCGAATTATCTGCTGTGGCAGGTGGCTTATTCCGAGTTCTACGTCACCGATACCTATTGGCCCGACTTTGATCGTTGGGGCCTTGTCGACGCCATTTTGGCCTATCAGGGCCGTGACCGTAGGTTTGGTGGACTGAGCAAGACCGAGGAGGCTTAATCGTGTCCGATCGTCCCAAGGCATCTGCTCCCAAGACGCCAGTTTCCGCGGCGCCCGCGCGCAAAGCTGTCGCTGCGGGAGCGCCCGCAGCGAAGAATGGCACCGGTTCGTGGCTTGCGGGCTTTATCACCCGTGCCGCCGCCGGTATCGTTTACGCCGTTGTCTTTATCCTGTGCCTGGTTTTGGGTATCGTGCCCACGGCCATCTTTGTTTCTGTCATGAGCGGTCTGTGCTGCTATGAGTTTTTCCGTATGACGAGGCTCGATGGCAAGATGGCTAACGAGCGCATGGGTATCGCTGCCGCCGTACTCTTTCCGCTGTCGGCGTTGGGCGATTCGATGTTGCTGAATGCCCTGCTTTTTGCCCTGATGCTCGCTGTGGGCATTTGGTATGTCTGGTCGCCGCGTACCCGCATCTCTGATGTGGCCGTGACGCTCATGGGTCCCATCTACACTGGCTTTATGCTGTCGGCTATCGTGCTGCTGCGCGATGCCGTGCCCGGTTTTGCCGGCGCCCTGCTTTCGGTGGGCGTTTGCGCGTCACTTTGGGTCTCTGACTCGTTTGCCTACATCGTGGGTAGCCGTATCGGCAAGCACAAGATGGTTCCTAAGATCTCTCCCAAAAAGAGCTGGGAGGGGTTTGCCGGCGGCATCCTGGGCTCGGTTTTGATTTGGCTCATCCTGTGGGCGACGCATTTCTACAAGCTCAGCCTGCCCTATGCACTGCTGTGCGGCGTGGTCGTCTCCATCCTGGGCGTTATCGGCGACCTCATCGAGTCGCGTATCAAGCGCGGTGTGGGCGTCAAAGATTCCGGTAATCTCATCCCCGGCCACGGCGGCATGCTCGACCGCAGCGATTCGCTCATCTTTGGCTGCATTACCGCGCAGCTGCTGCTGATGATCGGAGGTGTGCTGTAATGGCTTATCAGACCACCTACGGTCCCGATGGGCGTCTTCGTGTTGCCATTCTGGGCTGTACGGGTTCTATCGGCACTCAGGCGCTCGACGTTTGCCGTCAGCATGCCGATCGCCTGCAGGTGACGGCGCTGTCCGTAAACTCCAGCACCCCCGAGCTCGTTGCCGCTGCCCGTGAGTTCTCGGTTCCGGCGGTTGCCGTGGCGGACGCCTCCCATGGCGTCGACGCTGTACTGCAGGAACTGCCCGAGGGCACGGAACTCGGCGTTGGCGCGCAGGCCGTGTGCGAGCTCGCATGCCGCGATGATGTCGACTGCGTGCTCGTTGCCATCGTGGGCGCTGCCGGTCTCGAGGCGAGCCATGCTGCTCTGACCTCGAACAAGCGTCTTGCCCTGGCCAACAAGGAGTCGCTCGTCGTCGGTGGCGATCTGCTTATGCCGTTGGCGCAGCCGGGCCAGCTTATCCCTGTCGACTCCGAGCATTCTGCCATCTACCAGTGCTATCTTGGCGAGAATCCGCGCGAGGCTCACTGCATTTGGCTTACCTGCTCGGGCGGCCCGTTCTTTGGCCGCACGCGTGACGAGCTCGATCGCGTGACGCGCGCTGATGCCCTGGCGCATCCTACGTGGGCTATGGGTGCCAAGATCACGATTGACTCCGCCACCCTCATGAACAAAGGTCTGGAACGTATCGAGGCCATGCATCTGTTCGGCTGCGATCTCGATTTCATTAACGTGGTCGTCCAGCGCCAGTCCAAGATTCACTCCATGGTCGAGTTTGCCGACGGCTCCGTGATGGCGCATCTCGGTGCCTCCGACATGCGCATTCCCATCCAGTTTGCTTTCTCGTATCCCGAGCGTTGGGATACTCCGGCTCCGCGTATCGATTTCCGCGAGTTGGGGCAGCTTACCTTTGACGCGACCGATATGGATACCTTCCGCTGCCTTGCGCTGGCCGAACGTGCCGGCAAGACGGGCGGCACCATGCCGTGCGTGCTCAATGCCGCCAACGAGGTCGCCGTTGATGCCTTCCTGCACGATGGCTGCAGCTTTACCGATATCGATCGCATTGTGGAATCCTGCATGGATGCCCACGATATGCAGGCTGTCGATTCGTTTGAGCAGCTTCGCGACATCGATGCGTGGGCGCGTGAAAAGGCTGCGCAGGTACTCGCCGCAACCCGTTCCTAACCCATAAGGATTGCTTTTTCGTTTTATGGATACTGTTCTGAGCGTTCTTTCATCGGTCTTTTGGGGCCTGCTGATGCTTTCCGTCCTCGTGTTTTTGCACGAGGGCGGCCACTTTTTGGCGGCGCGTGCCTGCGGCGTCCGTGTGACCGAGTTCTTTTTGGGCCTGCCGTGCCGCTTTGACATCCATTACACGTCGCGTCGCATTGGAACCAAGTTTGGCGTGACCCCGCTGCTGCTGGGTGGCTACGCTGCCATCTGCGGTATGGATCCGACCGATGTCTCGTGCGCCGATCGCGTGCTCGCGGCTATCTACCGTCATGGTCGCGTGACCGTGGCCGACCTTGCTGTCGAGCTCGAGCTTTCCGAGGAGGATGTGCTCGAGGCTTGTGCTCTGTTGCTGGGCTGGGGCTCCATTGCACCTTGGTATGAGGAAGGGGAGAAGCCCTCACCGAGCTACTATCCCACCAAGTATCAGACACTGCCTCGAGACGCTGCGGGTTACACCACCTTTGACGGCCGCCGGTTCGATCGCGAGCATGCGACTGCCGAGGGCGATGTGTGGGAGCTGCCGTGCGGCGAGGCTGATTTCTTGGCGCAAGAGCGCTCGCATACCTATCTGGGCCAGGGCTTTCTCAAGCGCGCCTTTATGCTGCTCGCGGGCATTCTCGTCAATATCCTGACGGGTTTTTTGCTCCTTATGAGCATCTATTCCATTGCGGGTGTCACCGTGCCGATGGACACCAACGTGATCGGTCAGGTTGACGAGGGGTCTATTGCCGCCAAGGCGGGTATCGAGGCCGGTGATGCGATCCTTTCGGTCGACGGTGTCTCATGTTCCACTTGGATGGACGTCTACGGTGCTATCGGCAAGGCCGCCGGTAAGGACGATATCGCCATTGGGTATGAGCGCGACGGCAAGCAGCATTCGACCTCGGTTGCGCTCAAAGAGGACGAGCGGTTAGGTGTGTATGCTTCTACGGAGGTAGTCCGTTTGGACCCCATCACGTCGGCTCGCCTCTCCTTTTCCTATGTCGTGCAGACAGCGGATGGCGTGATGCGCCTGCTCCAGCCTCAGCATACGATGGAGATTCTCGATCAGTCTTCTTCGATCGTGGGTATTAGCGTTATGTCCTCACAGGCTGCTGCTGCCGGCCCTGCCACGTTCCTTTCGTTTGCTGCCCTCATCTCGTTCTCGCTTGGCTTTATGAACCTGCTGCCCATCCCGCCACTCGATGGCGGTAAGCTGGTCATCGAGATCATTCAAAAGATTGCGGGACGCGAGCTTCCGCTCAAGGTCCAGACGATTGTGAGCTATGTGGGCATCGCGCTCTTTGCGCTGCTGTTTGTCTATATGCTTCGTTCCGACATCCTTCGATTTATTCTGTAGGGGAGTGTTTGGATTGTCTTTATCCCATCCTTTGCCGCGCGACCTGACGCACCCCGTGCGTGTGGGCGGCGTACAGATCGGTGGCGGCGCGCCGGTCGTGGTTCAGTCCATGACTTGCACCGATACCGCCGACGCCCAGGCAACGCTTGCGCAAGTGTGCGCGTTGGCGCAGGCTGGCTGCGATATCGTGCGCGTGAGCGTGCCCACCGAGGCCGCGCTTGAGGGTTTCCGCACCATCTGTGCCGAGTCTCCGGTGCCGATCGTCGCCGATATCCACTTTAACCATAAGCTTGCCATTGGTGCCGTTGAGGCTGGTGCCGCCAAGCTGCGCATTAATCCCGGCAATATCGGCGATTGGGCTAAGGTCGATGCCGTCATCGACGCCGCCGGCGCTGCGGGCTGTGCGATTCGCATCGGTGTCAACGCCGGTTCGCTTGAGCAGGATATCGCCGAGCGCGATGACCTCACGCAGCCCGAAAAGCTCGTGATGTCGAGCGAGCGTTTTGTCAAGCATTTTGAAGACCGCGGCTTTACCAACATCGTGCTTTCCGCCAAGGCCCATAGTGTACAGACGACGCTTGATACTTATCGCGCCCTGTCGCGCGAGATTCCCCATGTTCCGCTTCACCTGGGCGTGACGGAGGCGGGGACCAAGCTCCAGGGCACCATCAAGAGCTCTGTAGGCTTGGGTATCTTGCTTTCCGAAGGCATTGGCGACACCATGCGTGTTTCGCTCACAGCTGATCCGGTTGAGGAGCCGCCGGTTGCCTGGGGTATTCTGCAGTCGCTGGGCCTGCGTCGCCGTGGCCCCGAGATTGTCTCGTGCCCCACGTGCGCCCGCTGCCAGGTTAACCTCATTCCCATCGCCGAGGAGGTCACCGAGCGGCTTAAGAACTACTCCGCGCCGCTTTCTATCGCTGTGATGGGATGTGCCGTTAATGGCCCCGGTGAGGCTTCTGATGCCGACCTGGGCGTTGCTTGCGGACGTGGTCAGGCCTTGCTCTTTTCGCATGGCCAGATCATTGGTAAAGTAGCTGAGGACCAAATTGTCGACGCGCTTATGGCAGAGGTCGACAAACTTATTGAGGAGAAATAAATGATCCGAGCAATGTATATGTCTAAGCTCTATGCGCCGACGCTTAAAGAGGATCCGGCGGACGCTGAGCTCGCCAGCCACCGCCTGCTGCTCCGTGCCGGCATGATCCGCAAGGAGGCCGCCGGTCTGTATTCCTACCTGCCGCTCGCATGGCGCTCGATTCGCAAGATCGAGAACATCGTGCGCGACGAGATGGATGCCGCCGGTGCCCAGGAGCTCATGATGCCCATTATGGTCGACGCTGAGCTATGGCGCGAGTCCGGCCGCATCGACGCCTATGGCAAGGAACTCGTGCGCTTCGATGACCGCCACGGCCGCGAGTTCGTGCTGGGCCCCACGCACGAGGAGACCGTGACCGCCCTGGTTCGCAATGAGCTGCGTTCCTACAAGCAACTGCCCGTTAACCTCTACCACATCCAGGACAAGTTCCGCGACGAGTTCCGTCCCCGCTTTGGCCTGATGCGCGGTCGCGAGTTCATCATGAAGGACGCCTACAGCTTCTCTGCCACGCAGGAGAGTCTGCAGGAGGAGTACGACAAGATGAAGCAGGCCTACGCCAACATCTGCGAGCGCTGCTACATCAAGGCTCTGCCCGTTGTCGCCGACTCCGGCGAGATCGGTGGCGACACCTCCGTCGAGTACATGGCTTTGGCCGACGCCGGTGAGGCCTCGCTCGTCTACTGCGACGAGTGCGGCTTTGCTGCCGATGACGAGGCCGCAAGTACCAAGGTCGTTGTGACCGAGGGTCCTGGCGACGGTACGCTTACCAAGGTCGAGACTCCGGGTATGGGCACCATCGAGGCCGTTGCAAAGTTCTTCGGCTTCCCCGAGAACGGCACGCGCAAGTCGCTGGCACTCATCGACGCTGAGGGCAAGCCTATCGTGGCCATCGTTCCGGGCGATCATGAACTCAACGACTGCAAGGCCGAGCATGTCTTTGGCAAGGGCTATCGCATGATGACCGATGAGGAGCTTCAGGCGAACGGCCTGCACAAGGGCTTTATCGGACCGGTCAACCTGCCCGAGGGCATCCGTCTGGTGTGCGACGAGAGCCTGCGCGAGTCCAAGCAGTGGGCCTGCGGTGCCAACGAGGTCGATTATCACTTTACCGGTGCCTGCCCCGAGCGCGACTTTACCGTCGACGAGTGGGCCGACCTGGTCACCGTCGTTGCCGGCGATCCTTGCCCGCACTGCGGCAAGCCGCTCTCTGCTGCTCGCGGCATCGAGGTTTCCCAGGTCTTCCAGCTGGGCACCAAGTACTCCGAGGCCATGGGTGCCACCTTTATGGATGAGGACGGCAAGGAGAAGCCGCTTATCATGGGTTGCTACGGCGTGGGCGTTTCTCGCTCGCTCGCTGCCGTCGTGGAGCAGCACAACGACGAGCACGGCATCGTCTGGCCGGTCTCCGTTGCCCCGTACGAGGTTGCGGTGATTCCGCTCGACCCCAAGAAGGAGGAGTGCGCTTCCGTCTGCGAGCAGATCGTTGATGGCCTGTGCGCCGAGGGTATCGAGGTTGTCGTCGACGATCGCGATGAGCGTCCCGGCTTTAAGTTTGCCGACAACGACCTTATGGGCTTCCCGTATCAGGTGGTGCTCGGCAAGCGTGGCCTTAAGAACGGCACCGTCGAGCTCAAGGACCGTGCCACGGGCGAGCGCGAGGACGTGGCGATCGACGAGGTCGTCACCAAGGTTGCCGAGCTTGTGAAGGCGGCCCGCCGTTAATCGGCGATTTCGCTTGTAGTTCGATATACGGGACGGCCCCTGCATTTCTCCAGATCGGGGAGATGCGGGGCCGTCCTTTTATCTTGTCGGCACGCTCAAGTGTTAAAAGGAAACCCCGCAGCCCATGCGAGCTGCGGGGTTTCCTTAGTGCCTCCGATGCGAAATAAATCGCTCAGATATTACTGATAATCGACGACGTCGATCCAGTTCTTCAGGAACTCATCGTTCACGTTGCGCTTACGAGCGAGCTCGGAAGCGGCGACGATGCTCGTCCACTGACGCACGACCTGCATGGGCATGTCGGCGCGGTCGCAGTAGAGCTCCAGGTAGGCCTCGGCCTGGTCCTTGCTGTTGAGGGCGAAGAGCAGGTAGGTGGTGGCAACGTCGGCAGCAGGGGAGCCCTGGGTGGCGTGTGCCCAGTCGCACACATAGAGCTGGCCGTCGTCGCCGACGATGACGTTGGAGGGGTTGAAGTCGCCGTGGCAGACCTTGAACTCCTTGGTCATGCCGTCCAGACGCTCCTGAAGGTTGTAGCGCGTGGTGGCATTGAGCTGATCAAGGCTGTCGATCATGCGGGCGAACTTGTCGCGCTGACGGTTGAGCAGCGGGGAGGTGTAGCCGTGGATCTCGATCTGGAGATCGACGAACATCTCGAGGTACTCACCAAAGCGCTGGGGCTCGGCAGTCATCTTCTCGGCAAGGGTGGTGCCCGGAACCTTCTCGGTCACGAGCGCCCAGCCGTTGGCGTTCTCGAGCTGGGAAACCTCGAGAGCCTTGGGGCTGCGGATGCCGCACTCATTGATGCGGGCAAGATTCAAAGCCTCGTTGAACACGTCGGAGACGGGCTTGGTCTCGTTAAAGACCTTGACGATCTTGTCGCCCAGGTCGTAAACGACCTTGTTGCCGCGACGGACGAGCTCGGTCTTGGAATCGGGGAGCAGCATGATTGCATCCTTTCAACGATGCGATAGAAGCAACGGCGGGGGCGTGCGTACACCCGTGCACCCCCGCCGCAAATAACCGTGCTAAAACTAGCAGACGGCGTAGTCCTGGGGCTCGCGGCCGTAGTAGGCGTCCAGGTAGAGCTCCTTGATCTCGCTCATGAGCGGGTAGCGCGGGTTAGCGCCGGTGCACTGGTCGTTGAATGCCTGCTCGGTCATCTCGTCGAGGGTGTCGAGGAAGTACTGCTCGTCAACACCGTAGTCGGCGATGGTCTTCTTGACGCCGATGAAGTCCTTGAGCTCCTCGAGCTTCGTGATGAAGTTCTCGAAGACCTCCTTGTCGTCCTTGCCCTCGATGCCGCAGTACTTGGCCATCTCGGCGTAGTTGTGCAGTGCGTTGGGGTAAGGATACTGGGAGAAGGTACCCATCTTGACGGGAGCCTCGGCGGCGTTGTAGCGCATGACGCGAGTCAGGATGACGGCGTTGGCGAGGCCGTGGGGCAGGTGATGGAAAGCGCCGAGCTTGTGGGCCATGGAGTGGTTGAGGCCCAGGAAGGCGTTGGCGAAGGCCATACCGGCCATGCAGGAGGCGTTGTGCATCTCCTCGCGGGCGTGCGGGTCCTTGGCACCGTTCGTGAAGCTGGAGGGCAGGTTCTCGAAGACGAGCTTAGCAGCGCGCTCGGAGAGGCCCTTGGTGTAGTCGGAAGCCATGATGGAGACGTAGGACTCGATGGCGTGGGTCATGACGTCGATGCCGGAGGCAGCGGTCAGGCCGCGCGGGGCGGTCATGCAGTTGTCGGCGTCGACGATAGCCATGTTGGGGAGCAGCGCGTAGTCGGCGAGCGGCCACTTGATGCCGGTCTCCTTGTCGGTGATGATGGCGAACGGCGTGCACTCGGAGCCGGTACCCGAAGAGGTCGGGACGGCGACGAAGTAGGCCTTCTTGCCCATCTCGGGGAAGGTGAAGATACGCTTGCGGATGTCCATGAAGTCCATGGCCATGTCCTCAAACTTGCACTCGGGGTGCTCGTACATCATCCACATGATCTTGCCGGCGTCCATAGCGGAGCCACCGCCGACGGCGATGATGACGTCCGGCTCAAAGAGAGCCATCTGCTTGGCGCCGCGACGTGCGCACTGCAGCGACGGATCGGGCTCGACGTCGTAGAAGCAGTCGTGGGCGATGCCCATCTCGTCGAGCTTGGCCTCGATGGCGCGGGTGTTGCCATTCTTGAAGAGGAACTGGTCGGTGACGATGAAGGCGCGCTTCTTGCCCATGACGTTGCCAAGCTCGTCGAGGGCGACGGGCGTGGAACCCTTCTTGAAGTAGACCTTCTCGGGAGCGCGGAACCACAGCATGTTCTCACGGCGCTCGGCCACAGTCTTAACGTTGATCAAGTGCTTCACCCCAACGTTCTCGGAGACGGAGTTGCCGCCCCAGGAGCCGCAGCCCAGGGTCAGAGACGGCTTCATGCCAAAGTTGTACAGGTCACCGATGCCACCGTGCGAGGACGGGGTGTTGATGACGATACGGCAGGCCTTCATGACGTGCTCGAACAGGCTGATCTTCTCGGCCTGGGCGGGGTGCACGTACAGAGAGGCGGTGTGGCCCGGGCCACCGGCGAGCACCAGGTGCTCGGCCTTGTCGACGGCCTCCTGGAAGTCCTTGGCGTGATACATGGCCAGGACCGGGGAGAGCTTCTCGTGGGAGAACTCCTCCTTGGCGGGGTCGGTGGAGGTGACCTCGGCGATCAGGATCTTGGTCTTGGCAGGAACCTCGATGCCGGCGAGCTCGGCGATCTTGGCGGCAGCCATGCCGGGGATACGGTGATCGAGGGCACCGTTCTTGAACATGGCGGCACGCAGGGCCTCCATCTCGGCACCCTGCTTGACGAAGTAGCAGCCGCGCTTCTGGAACTCGGCCTTAACCTGGTCATAGATGGTGTCGATGACGGTCACGGACTGCTCGGAAGCGCAGATCATGCCGTTGTCGAAGGTCTTGGAGTGGATGATGGAGTTGACGGCGAGCAGCACGTCGGCGGTGTCGTCGATGACGACCGGGGTGTTACCGGCGCCGACGCCCAGGGCGGGCTTGCCCGAGGAGTATGCAGCCTTGACCATGCCCGGGCCGCCGGTGGCGAGGATGATGTCGACGTCGCGCATGACCATGTTGGTCAGCTCGATGGAGGGGACATCGACCCAGCCGATGATGCCCTCGGGGGCACCAGCCTTGACGGCGGCGTCAAGCACGAGCTTGGCGGCGGCGATGGTGCACTTGGCGGCAGCCGGGTGCGGGGAGATGATGATGGCGTTGCGGGTCTTCAGGCTGATCAGCGTCTTGAAGATCGCGGTGGAGGTGGGGTTGGTCGTCGGGATGACGGCGCCCACGATGCCGATGGGCTCGGCGATCTTGGTGATGCCGTAAGCCTCGTCGCGCTCCAGGACACCACAGGTCTTGGTGTTCTTGTAAGCGTTGTAGATGTACTCTGCGGCGTAGTGGTTCTTGATGACCTTGTCTTCAAGAACGCCGCGGCCGGTCTCCTCGATGGCCATCTTCGCCAACGGGATACGAGCCTTGTTGGCGGCCATGGCGGCCTCATAGAAGATCTTGTCGACCTGCTCCTGCGTGTACGTAGCAAAAAGCGCCTGGGCCTCTCGCATCTGAGCGAGCTTAGCCTCAAGCGCCTCTACGTTGTCCACAATTGCGGGAGTAGTGTTTTCCGGTGACTTTTTCACCATTTGTGTCTCCTTGCGATCGGAGATTTACCCTACGCCTTGCATGATAGCAAGAAATTATTCGGCGAACGGTAAGATTCCTGTAAAAGGCACACTAAAACGCTTCAATAAACTGAAGCGTTTTAACTATTTAAAATTAAAGTCGAACCTCTTCTCCGGGCGAAATCCTAGTTTCCCCATGGCTATGGTATGGAGTTTGTTCATTGTTTGGTCATTAGGTCTTAGGAAACTAATGCACATCGATCAATTCCGGCTGGTCGTGACACAAATATTGGGTCGTTTCTATTTCATGGCAATATACGCGTTCTCTTGTCAGACAAAACACTGGTATTAAACTAAAACTAAATGTGTCAGATGGCACATTCAGCAAGAGTGAACTTTATGCCTTTACCTCTGGGTATTTTGTCGCCCTTTACTGGTTCATATCAGATAAGTAGAAAGGGCGGTTTGTGAGATTGCCACGCTGCAGGCGAGCTTTCGTTTGGCTCGTCACTTTTTTGTTCGTGTTTAATACTATCCCTACGGGCGTATTTGCTGATGTAATAGTGAATACTGACCCTCAGCAAAACATGACTTCGGAGAATCTGTCTAATGAATCTGCTGATAGTGCCTCTGTGTCGGGGGGGGGTCGGTCGAGGCTTCGTCTAACGACAAGACGGTTTCAAGTGATGATCAAAACCCTGAATCTGTTGTCTCGGATAAGCAGTCAAACGATGTGAATGTGAATGAAACATCTGATGAATCGAATTCTGAGGCAGCAGAATCCGGTGTTTATCAAGTCAATGATCAATCGACATTCGAGGAGGCGCTGAATGAAATCGCCTCTGATAATTTATCGGAGATCAGACTTGTCCTAAAAGGCGGCTCGTCTTTTGTGGTGCCGACCCAAGAAGATTACGTTTCGAATTTCGGCGTTGCTAACAAGAAGATTACCGTGACGAGCGACGGTGGTAATCACGCAACCTTGCGCTTCTCCAGCCGTGCCATGCTCTCCGGACCTTGTACTTTTGACAACGTCGAAGTTGTTGGTCTAGATAAATTCTATTGCAATGGTTTCGATACCGTTTTCACTCGTAACTGCGAGCTCAAGCTTTCTGAAACACTTTATGGCGGTGGCTATAAGTCGACTGTCGACCACACACATGTGGTGATAGCTGCGTCTGGATATATCAATCCTGGTGGTGACGCTGGCCTTCATGACGTCATTGGTGGTTCATATCAAGGGTCCGTCGAGCATGACACCTATCTTGAGATCAGCGGTAACCTTCGCATGGCTAGCGGTAATCACGTTAATCCCGGTTGCATGCGCGGCGATGGGTCGAGCGGCGATGGAAACGGCTCTCCTGCTGTTTATGTAGGTGGTAACGCCACGCTTGTTTACGACAATGCCAACTCCGAAGTTTCTCCTTCTATCGAAGGCACTTACGGTTGTGAGATGCGCGGCAACGTGACGCTTGATGTTCGCTCGGGTAAAACACTTGAAATATGCGGCACTGAGGGCGATGCCAGCGAGTCGATAATTGATGGGAATTTACATATCATCGCGGGATCCGAGAGCTATGCAAATAGTGATCGTATCTTGCGTTTGGGTGCCAACTGGGGCATTACGGGAGCTGGCAATCTTTTCGCGGCAATGCCTGGGCAGACGGAGCATTACATTATTAAGGGTAGTGTTACCATCGACACTTTTGAAAATGTCTGGGGCTGGGATAAAGGTACAGTTCCAGATAGCTACGATCTTCCCAATATTAATGGTGCCATTATGGGCATGGTAGGCGGAGACATCACCATTAATGTTCAAGGCTCTCATTTACAAGATATTTATGGTGCAAGCGAAGATTCTTCTGTCAGCGGCACGGTAACTATCAACACGATCAATGCTGAACTAAAGAATAGTCTTTACGGTGATTCTGACTATGACGAGGGGGATATTCTCGCGCTAAGTTCTAGTACGGCAGGGGGCGCATGCAAGGTTCTCGTCGACGGTGGCGATGTGAACATAATCAGGCTCACGGAGGCGACATTAGCTAATGAAGGCTCCGAAATAACTGTTTCAGGTAGTCCGAAAGTCAGAACTGGGATTCTTTCGACGACAAATTATGACTCGGCGCCTTTAAATGCTCCCACCGTCAACTTTAATAATTGTTCGGCAACAATCCCCTTTGTGCAGTCAGCAACAAATGTTTACGTTAAGAATGGCTCACGGGTCACTCTTAATGGACTTTGGCTGACGATGAACCTTACTGTTGAAAAGGACAGTTCGCTGGTAACGGATGATAATGATGCAGTCATGCTTGAGGGCAACGCCGTGATCAATGGTTCGTGGGAACAGCTATATGACCGCGCCGATAGCGGGAATCCAGATTTGACTGTGGCTGGCTCCCTGACCGTTGGGCAGGGAGGTCAATTCGTTAACCATGGATCGATGTCCGTCGTAAAGGATGCCTCGAATTCTGGATTGATGGCTCTGCTGAAGCCAGTAATCATCCAGGGTTCATATGACGGTGTTTCCGCTGAGGTGAGACTTCCGATAGTTTCTGAGGGCAAAAACTATAATGTCGGATCTATTCCGCTTGATATTCGCGGAGTTGCTTCGGGTGTCACGACGGTTAACACCGTGGATGCCTCTGACTGGGAGATTCTTAAAAAGCCGACAATCGGTGACAACTATGTTTTGGGGAAGGCTGGCGCTAAAGATACGCCTGCTCAAGGCACTTTTGTTTTGGGCAATTCCGATGCTCTGAACGAGGGAATGTATCTTAAGCGAACGAATGACGCGGCCGGAAATAAGAACAACTTCATGTGGCAAGTTGCTGCAAAGATTGATTTAACTTTTGACGCCAACGGCGCCGACGATCCAGCCTACCCTCTGGTTAAAACTCAGGAAAAAATAAAAGGCAAGACCAGCTTCACCTTCGCGCTGCCCAAGACCGCCCCGACCCGCAAGGGCTGGGCGTTCGACGGCTGGAACACCGAGAGGGACGGGTCGGGCGATCAGTTCACCGACAAGACCGAGGTCTCCAAGTCCACGACCGTCTACGCCCAGTGGAAGTGGGTGCCCCGCGACGTCACCGTGACCTTCGACGAGAACGGCGGCGACACCAAGGCCGACCCCGCCTCCCAGACCAAGACCACCGAGCCGGGTGCTCTGGCTTCGACAGGGGAGAGACTGCTGCCGGTTCTTCCTCTGGCAGTTGTCGGATCTGCTTTGACTTCTTTAGGTTTGCTGCTCGAATACAACCGCAAGAAGAGGCGGAATGATAAATAAATAATGGCCCGCCATGGCTTGTGAACTGCCTCCCATTTCTTGGACATGAGAAATGGGAGGCTTTCTTTATGCGCGTTGACTTGAGAGTGAAGCATGATGGCGAGGCCAGGAAGGCGGCCATAGGGCTCTTCGAGCTCGAGCACGGGTATAAATCTGCCGCGATCGCGGCTTTCGTTTCCCCCGGAAGCCGTGAGAAGATGGCAGGAGATATATCGCGTATTCGGGAGCGAGGTCCTGCTGCGCATGGACGGAAAGCGGGGCAGATACACATACGAGCAGAAGGCCGCCGGTGGCCGCCGAGATCTACTCGCGCACCGCCAACGGCTGCGGGCACCGGCAGATAGCGATGTGCCTCGGGGCGGAAGAGGGGGCCGTGATAGCCGACAAGACCGTGCTCAAGATGATGCGAGAGATGGGGATTCGCTGCGGTATCAGACGCGAGACGGCCTACCACAAGTACAACTCGTACAGGGGCGTCGTCGGCGGGACGTTCGAGAACGTGATCGCGAGGGATTTCGACGCCGGGGCCCCGTGGCGGAAGCTGGGAACGGACGTCACCGAGTTCAAGGTGGCGGGCGGCAGGGCCTGCTGAGCTCCGACGATGGACTTCTGTTCGAGGATTTCAAACGCGACCTGGAGGAATACATAGTCCACTGGATCACGAGCCGGAGGCAGGTAAGATTGAAGGGCCTGACCCCGGAGGAGTTCCGGAATCAGGCCCTCGCGGCCTAGTCGCTATTTAGGGCGTCCAAGATTTGGGACGCAGCTCATTTTCGCTCTGGTTTTGCATTCCTGGATAGATAGAAAAAGAAACCGCCTTCTCAAAAGAAAGCGGTTTCTAATAGTTCTATATGAACGCGAGGTCTTTGACCCGGAGAGTCCGAGGTACTTGTTGGTAAGACCTTATTTAGGAGCGCGCAACCTTGCCGGACTTGAGGCAGGTGGAGCAAACGTTCATCTTACGACGGTGACCATCGACGACGACGTAGACGCGCTGGATGTTGGGGCGGAACTTACGGTTGGTGACGCGGTGAGAGTGGCTGATGGAGCGACCGGCAACGGGGTGCTTACCGCAAACTTCGCAAACTTTGGACATAACTGACCCTCCTTGGGCGACAAACGAACATGTCGCGTTAACAAACAAGCCTGAACTATAGCACAGAAGCAGCTCCCTGTGCGCAATCTACACAGAGATATTCCTCTTTTGGCGATAGTGCTCACGCCACGGCCCTGGACGTAGATCCGATTTGCGTGCAGCAGAGGCGATTATGCCAGCTCGTGCGTGCGTTTTCAAGCTCGTCCCACAAATATATATAGGTTTATGGAGCATTGGGCTCCGTTTACGGATTGCTCTGTATTTATGCTCGCAATTAAGCTCGAGGTTGGCTACACTATCCCTTGACCATTAAAGGGGTACGAGATACCCACATGGAATTACATTGCTGCCAAAGAGCAGCCCTTCCTGTGGGTGTCTGGTCCGCTTTGAGCGGTCGGGCATCTATTTTTTTGACTGTGTCAGCAGTCAAGACATGTGAGGAAGGAGATCGATGGGCACGACTTCCCCCAAGGCGGTCATCATGGACGAGACCGCCGTCAATCGAGCGATGACCCGCATCGCGCACGAGATTCTCGAGCGCAACGAGGGCTGTGAAGACCTCGCTCTGGTCGGCATCGTCACGCGCGGCGACCTTCTGGCAAAGAAGCTCGCCGAGGAGATCAAGGAGATCGAGGGCGTCGACGTTCCGCTCGGCAGCCTGGACATCAGCTTCTACCGCGATGACTATGCGACCAATTTCGCTCCCGCGATCCACGCTACCAACATTCCCTTCAGCGTCGACGGCAAGCGCGTCGTGCTGGTGGACGACATCCTGTATACGGGCCGTACCATCCGCGCCGCTCTCGACGCCGTTATGGACCTGGGCCGTCCGAGCCGCATTGAGCTGGCAGTTCTCGTTGACCGCGGCCACCGCGAGCTCCCCATCTCGCCGGACTTTGTCGGCAAGAACGTTCCCTCGTCGCATGAGGAGAACGTGCACCTATATATGAAGGAAGTCGACGGCCGTACCGCCGTCGAGATTAACGACGTCGCGCCGGGTTCCCACGTGGGCTCCGCGCCGCTGGGAGGTGAGTAGTACCGTGGCGTTCAACCATAAGCACCTGATCGACATTACCGAGTACTCCGAAGAGGACATCAAGCTCATCCTCGAGACCGCCAAGGCGTTCTCCGAGGTCAACGAGCGTGCCATCAAGAAGGTCCCCACGCTCAAGGGCAAGACCATCGTCAACATGTTCAACGAGCCCTCGACGCGCACCCGCAGCTCTTTCGAGCTCGCCGAGAAGCGTCTTTCGGCCGACAGCCTTAATTTTGGCGGCTCCTCGACCTCCACGGTCAAGGGCGAGAGCCTTGTCGACACCGTCGAGACCCTCAACGCCTATAAGATCGACTGCATCGTCGTACGCGATAAGCACGCCGGTGCTCCCTACATCGTCACCCAGAACTCGCCCGCGAGCGTCATCTGCGCCGGTGACGGCAAGCACAACCATCCCACGCAGGCCCTGCTCGACCTGTACACCATCTGGGAGCACAAGGGTGACTTCCACGGTCTGAAGGTCGCCGTCGTCGGCGATATCGCCCACTCTCGCGTTTGCGGCTCGCTGATCCCCGCCCTTAAGATCATGGGCTGCGAGACCTACGCCGTCGCCCCCGGCACGCTGCTGCCGCCGGCGCCCGAGGTCCTGGGCTGCGACCACGTGACGAGCGACCTCGATTCCGTCCTGCCCGAGCTGGACGTCGTCTACATGCTGCGCGTGCAGCAGGAGCGCCTCGAGGGTGCCCCGTTCCCGACCATTCGCGAGTACCACAAGCTCTTCGGCCTGACTAAGGACCGCGAGAAGCTCATGAAGCCCGACGCGATCATCTGCCACCCGGGCCCCATCAACCGCGGCGTCGAGTTCGACTCCTATATGGCCGACCACCCGCAACGCTCCGTCATCCTGGAGCAGGTCTACGCCGGTATCTGCGTGCGTATGGCTATCCTGTATCTGCTGCTTGGAGGTGCCGATAATGGCCTTGCTTCTTAAGAATGCCCACGTCGTCGACCCGTCCGTCGAGCTTGACGGTGTCGTTGACGTCCTGATTGACGGCGACAAGATCGCCGAGGTCGGCGAGAATCTCGCCGTCGAGGGAGCCGAGGTCCGCGACCTTTCCGGCAAGTACCTCGTCCCCGGTCTGGTGGATATGCACGTTCACCTTCGCGAGCCCGGCTACGAGGTCAAAGAGGACATCGAGAGCGGCACCCGCGCAGCTGCCAAGGGCGGCTTTACCGGCGTGTGCGCCATGCCCAACACCGATCCCGTCACCGATAACGGCACCGTCGTGGAGTTCGTCAAGTCCCGCGCTGCCGAGGTCGGCCACTGCCGCGTCTATCCGTCGGGCGCCATGACCCGCGGTCTTAAGGGCGAGGCCATGTCCGAGATGGGCGATATGGTCGCCCACGGCGCCGTCGCCTTCACCGACGACGGCCGCGGCGTGCAGGGCGCAGGCATGCTCCGTCGCTGCATGGACTACGGCAAGATGTTCGGCAAGGTCTTTATGAGCCACTGCCAGGACGAGGACCTGGTCGGTCACGGCCAGATCAACGAGGGCAAGGTCTCGACCCGTCTGGCCCTCGAGGGCTGGCCGGCTGCCGGCGAGGAGCTCCAGATCGCCCGCGACATCGAGATCGCCAAGCTGACCGGTGCCAAGCTGCACATCCAGCACATCTCCACCGCCCATGGTCTGGAGATCGTGCGTGCCGGTAAGGCTGCTGGCGTTCAGGTTACCTGCGAGGCTACCCCGCACCACATGTTCCTGACCGAGAACGACCTGGACGAGACCTACAACACCTCGCTCAAGGTCAATCCGCCGCTGCGTACCGAGGAAGATGCCGAGGCCATCCGTCAGGGCGTCATCGACGGCACCGTCGACGCTATCGTCACCGATCACGCTCCCCACACCCCGTGGGAGAAGGCCCGCGAGTTCGAGCTTGCGCCCTTTGGCATGATCGGCCTCGAGACCTCCCTGTCGCTCGTACTCACCGAGCTGGTCAACACGGGCAAGATGAGCGTGGGCCGCATGGTCGAGCTCATGGCCATCAAGCCGCGTGAGATTCTGGGCCTCGACCAGGTTCAGGTCAAGGCGGGTTCCGTTGCCGACCTGACCGTGTTCGACCCCTCTGCCACCTGGACGGTCGGCGAGGACGGTTATGAGTCGCGCGCCGAGAACTCCGGTTTTGCCGGCCGCACGCTTACCGGTCGTGCCACCGATGTGTTTGTCGGCGGTAAGCAGACGCTCGCCGACGGCTGCATCTGCTAGCATAGCCTTATCGCTTTTGTGCGCGGTGCCCTTGCGGTGCCGCGCTTTCTGTTCGTTTTGACCATGCAATCGCATGGGGGATTGGAGCGTCTATGCCCACACCTTCCACTGCACGCATGCACGACTTCGAGGTCGTCTCGAACCGGGAGATCGCCGACGGCATCTTCTCGCTCGTCATCTCGGCCCCCAAGCTTGCAAGTGCGCTCAAGCCCGGTCAGTTTGTGAACATCGCCGTGCCCGGCGATGCCTCCTCTCTGCTTCGCGTGCCCTTGAGCTTCTATCGCGCCGACGCCCAGGCCGGTACCGTCGAGCTGTGGTACGCCGTCGTGGGCGACGACACCCGTCGTCTGTCGCAGATGGCCCCCGGCTCCAAGTCCAACCTGTTGGGCCCTGGCGGCCGCGGCTGGCTTGTTCCCGAGGGCACCAGGAAGGCGCTGCTCGTGGCGGGCGGCATCGGCGTTCCGCCCGTGCTCTGCCTCGCCGACAAGCTTGTCGAGCAGGGCGTGGATGTCGACGTTTGCCTGGGCTTTGGCACCGCTTCCAAGGCCGTGGGTGTCGATGAGTTCCGCGCGCTGGGCGCCACGGTTAACGTGTGCACCGACGACGGCACGCTGGGCACGCACGGTTTTTGCACCGACCCGGCAGCCGAGCTGCTCGGAGAGGGCGGCTACGACTATGTGGCCAGCTGCGGCCCCGCCGTCATGATGAAGAAAGTCGCCGCCGCTGCCGCCGAGGCCGGTGCGTACTGCGAGGTGTCGCTCGAGCGTATGATGAGCTGTGGCTTTGGCGCCTGCAACACCTGCAATGTCGAGACGGTCGACGGTATGAAGGGTGCTTGCATGTGCGGCCCCGTGTTCGATGCTTCCAAGGTGGTGGTCTTCTAGTGGGTACCGTGAACATGGCCGTCGATTTCGGCGGCGTCAAGATGCAGAACCCCATCAACACCGCAGCCGGTACTTTTGGTTACGGTTGGCAGTTCCAGAACTTCTTTGATGTTTCCCAGCTGGGCGCCATCACCACCAAGGGTTGCGCAGCCGAGCCCTGGCCCGGCAACCCCGCGCCCCGCATGGCCGAGATCCCCGGCGGTATGATCAACTCCGTGGGCCTTCAGAACCCCGGCGTGGCCGCCTTTGCCCGCGAGTCCGGCCCGTGGCTCGAGCAACTCTCCAAGGACGGTTGCCAGGTCATCTGTCAGGTTGCCGGCCACTCCGTTGACGAGTTTGTGCGCGCGCTCGAGATGTATGTCGAGCTATGCCCCTGGGCTGCCGGCTGCGAGATCAACGTGAGCTGCCCCAACATCGCCGCCGGCGGTGCCGCCATGGGCTCTACGCCCGAGGGCGCCTCTTCCGTTATGGCTGCCTGCCGCAAGGTGACCGATAAGCCGCTGTTCGTGAAGATGGCGCCGGTCAACGTCGCCGAGATCGCCAAGGCCCTCGAAGCCGCCGGCGCCGACGGCCTTTCGGTCATTAACTCCATCCAGGGCATGGCCATCGACGTCCATACCCGCAAGTCCCGCGTGGCAAAGCCCAAGGGCGGCCTTTCGGGCCCGCTGTGCCACCACATCGCCGTGCGCATGGTCTGGGAGGTCGCCCAGGCCGTCGATATCCCCATCAACGGTGTCGGCGGTGTCATGACCGGCGAGGATGCGGCCGAGTTTATCCTGGCCGGTGCCACCTGCGTGTCGGTTGGCATGGCCAACTTCGTCGATCCGTGCGCTTCGCTCAAGATCGCGCATGAGCTCGAGGCCTGGGCCGAGTCCCAGGGCGTAAAGGACATCAACGAGCTGGTAGGTGCTTTCGAATGCTAGAGACCGATGCCCGCGACCGCGTAATCGTCGCCCTCGACTGCGATCGTGAGCGTTCGCTCGAGCTTGCCCACAAGCTTTCGGGCCATGCCGCCTGGCTCAAGGTTGGCATGACGCTCTATTACGCCGAGGGTCCTGAGATCGTCAAGACGTTCAAGGATTTGGGCTTTAAGGTCTTCCTTGACCTTAAGTTCCATGATATTCCGCATCAGGTTCGCGGTGCCGCCCGCTCGGCCTCGCTTGCCGGTGCCGATCTGCTTTCGGTCCACGGCTTGGGTTCGGGCGCCATGCTCGCTGCCTGCCGCGAGGGCGCCGAGGAGGCGCGCGAGGACCGCGCCAAGCTCATCGCCATCACCGTGCTCACGAGCATGAACCAGGATGCCTTGAGCGAGATCGGCGTCGAGTCGCCCGTGGCCGAGGAGGCCGCCCGCCTGGCAAAGCTCGCTCAGGCCAACGGCATCGACGGTATCGTGTGCTCGCCGATGGAGGCTCACGACATGCGTGAGCTGCTGGGTCCCGATGCCCTGATCGTGACTCCGGGTGTACGTCCGGTGGGTGCCGCCCTTGGTGACCAGTCCCGCGTGGCGACGCCTTCCCAGGCTATCGAGCGTGGCGCAAGCCACATTGTGGTGGGCCGTCCCATCACCGGCGCCGACGATCCGGTTGCCGCCTTTGACGCTATTGTCGCTGAGCTGGTCGAAAACGTCGCCTAAAAGATTCCCCTAAGTCACCACTTTTGGGTCTCATTAGCACAAAATAGCCCCTGTGCCTGCGTAAACTTTCCCATCCTTTGTGTGGAATCGCAGGTCAGGGGCTTAACTTTGGGCGCAGTATATTGCACTTTTTGCGGGTATCGTCTAACCTATGGAGCCGCGATTGGGCATTTTGTACGTTCTACGTGCTAAAATGCCAATTATTGAATCAGATATAACCCAACTTTTTGGAGGTACGAATGGCACTCCCTCAGCTTACCGATGAGCAGCGCAAGCAGGCTCTTGAGAAGGCTGCTGCCGCACGTCACGCCCGCGCTGAGCTTCGCGAGCAGATCAAGAAGGGCGAGAAGTCCCTCGAGTCCGTGCTCAACTCCGATGACCCCATCGCTTCCCGCATGAAGGTTTCCACCCTCATCGAGTCTCTCCCTGGTTATGGCAAGGCCAAGGCCGCCAAGATCATGGAGGAGCTCGGTATCTCCGCTACCCGTCGCGTCCAGGGCCTCGGCGTCCGTCAGCGCGAGCAGCTCCTCGAGCAGCTGACCAAATAAGTGAGCGCTCAGGATTCCAAGCTCTTTGTGATTTCTGGACCGTCAGGCGCAGGCAAGGGCACGCTCGTCACTCGTGTGCGCGAGCGCCGCTCGAACCTGGGCCTGACGGTTTCGGCTACCACGCGAGCACCACGCAAAGGTGAGGTCGACGGCGTCAACTACTTTTTTCTGACGCGCGAGGAGTTCGACCGCCGCGTGGCAAACGGTGAGTTTGTTGAGTGGGCCGAGGTCCACGGTAACTGCTATGGCACGTTGGTGAGCGAGGTTACATCCAAGCTCGCCTCTGGTTCGTCTCTGATTTTGGAGATCGATGTCCAGGGCGCCCTGCAGGTGAAGGAGCGTTTCCCCGAGGCCGTGCTGATCTTTATCAAGCCGCCTTCGCTTGAGGTGCTCCGCGAGCGTCTAGTCGGTCGCGGTACCGAGACGCCCGAGACGATTGAGCTGCGTATGGCAAACGCCGCCGATGAGCTTGCCCTTGCCGACCGCTACGACGACGTCGTGGTGAATGACGATCTCGACCGCGCGACCGATGAGCTCGTTCGCGTTCTCGATATGCATGAAAGGATCTGAGGTCCGTGTCCGTTGTAAAGCCTTGCATTGACGATCTTCTGGAGAAGACCGATCACAACCGCTTCCTGCTCGCTTCGCTTGCCTCCAAGCGCGCCTGCGACATTAACAGCATGCTGCGTGGCCAGCACAACCGCGTGCTTGCCGTCCAGGATGTCGATGACATCACCATCGGGCTTTCCGGTGCCGATACCATCTCGATGGCTATGGACGAGATTGTCGACGGCGACATCTCTTACGACGAGGCCCGTTACGAGAAGGCGCTCGGCCACAAGGTTGCTGAAGCCTAAATGGCGGCTCGCGTCTGCCTGGTCCACTATCACGAGGTTGGACTGAAGGGTAAGAACCGCGCACATTTTGAGCATATCCTCATGGATAACATCAAGGCGGCCTTGGCCGCCTTTTCCGTGAACGCCGTGTCTCGAATTTCCGGTTATATCCTCGTGACCTTTAACGAGCATCAGGCCGACGAGGCGGCGCGTGTCATTCGCACCGTTCCCGGCGTTGCTCGCGTGTCTTTGGCGTATCACACCAATCGCGACCCTCAGGAATACTGTGCCGCCGCCGTGAAGGCGCTGCGCGAGTTTGGTTCCTTCGATTCGTTTAAGGTGCACGCCAAGCGCTCCAATACCGACTATGAGCTCACCTCGATTGACATCAATCGTCAGGTGGGCGAGGTGTTGTGTGAGGCCTTCCCCGATAAAAAGGTTCAAATGCACGACCCCGATGCCATGGTGCACGTACTGGTGGTTCAGGGTAGCGTTTATGTGTACGCGCGCTCCGAGCGCGGCGTGGGCGGTCTGCCGGTGGGTTCTGCCGGCAAGGTCGTGACGCTGCTGTCGTCGGGTATCGATTCTCCGGTGGCGACTTGGATGCTCGCGCGTCGCGGTGCGGTGTGCGTGCCGGTACATTTCTCCGGTCGTCCGCAGACGCCCGATACGAGCGAGTATTTGGTGCAGGACATCATCCGTGCGCTTGAGCCGGGTGTCCAGATCGGCCGCCTGTACGTGGTGCCGTTTGGCGACTGCCAGCGTGAGATTTCGGTCACCTGTCCCAGCAACCTGCGCGTGATCATGTATCGCCGCATTATGTATTCGGTTGCCGAGCGCATTGCACACATCGAGGGCGCCAAGGCCATCGTTACGGGTGAATCGCTTGGGCAGGTTGCCTCCCAAACGCTTGAGAACATCATGGCCGTCAACGAGGCCGTGAAGATCCCCGTGTTCCGTCCTCTCATCGGTTCGGACAAGCAGGAGATCATCGCGCGCGCCGAGGAGATCGGTACGTTCGATATCTCGACTGAGGCCGCTCCCGACTGCTGCACGCTGTTTATGCCGCGTCGTCCCGAGACGCACGCTAAACTCGATGCCGTGCATGAGGCCTGGGAGTTGTTCGATCACGAGGAGATGATCGAGCGCCTGCTCAAGCAGACCGAGTACATCGACTTCGAGAGCAACACGTATAAGGCCCCTAAGACCTTAAAACGCAAACATTCGGAGCTTGCTCCGCGTGAGATTTACCAAGATCACGAGTAATTTTGTGCATAGACCGACGATGCGTCTGCATCGTCGGTCTTTTGCTATCTGGGCATTTTGCGGCTAAGTGTTCATTTGCTGACGTGTGCCTGAATAAATGGACAGTATTTCGCAAGGTTTTGGTCGGCTTTTGGTTTGACCGCGAAAACCGGTTTTGGAGAATGGCTGTTGCAGGACTCTTTTCCTGACACGATGTTGTTGGGAGGTTTTGCTATGGCGCAGCGCGAACAACACGAACGGGTCAAACGGATGGACCGCTTGGCGGACAAGCTGCTCGGTCATAAGGCAGTGGTGATGGCGATACTGGTTGTCATTGCGATGGCGAGCGGCTTGGCGATGGCGAACCTTGGCGGCGGTGCCAGCGGCGTGTCTTTTGAGCGGACTGATGGTTCGGGCTCGTTGGTGGAGCCGGGATCCGGCGATGCTTCGAGTGGAAAGACATCCGAAGGCTCTTCGCCTAAGGCGTCTGCTGCGGCAGAGGTCTATGTCGATGTTGATGGCGCCGTTGTGTCGCCCGGCGTATATCGTCTCAAGGACGGCGTGCGGGTGGCTCAGGCGATTGATGCCGCCGGCGGGCTGGCGCCCGAGGCAGACGTTACGGGGCTCAATCGGGCATCTAAGGTCACTGATGGACAAAAAATCCATGTTCCAACGGTAGGGGAGCAGCAGGCGTCCATTGCGGAAGCCGGTGTTGATGGTGGGGTTTCCGCATCATCGGGCGCGGGTGGCGCAACAGGCCTAGTAAACATCAATACGGCAAGCGCAGAAGAGCTGCAGACGCTTTCGGGCATCGGCCCCTCTATGGCCCAGTCGATTATCGATGAGCGGACAAAGAACGGTGCTTTTTCTTCGGTTGACGATCTGATGCGTGTGTCGGGAATCGGCGAGAAGAAGCTTGCCAAAATCAAAGATTGCATCTGCGTATGAGTGCGACCGAGCGCGAGCACGTGATGCCTCCGCGGCCCCTGATGCCGTGGACGATGGCCCTGTGTGCCGGCATGTGCATGAGCTGCGTCTTGGTGCTCAACATGGTCGCTGATGCGCTGCTGAGGGAGCGGGCTCCGGCGGTCGGGCCGCTATGGGCCATTCCCGTTGCGGCGGCGGTATTCGTTGTGCTGGCTCAATCTTGTGCGCGGCTTGCCCCTTGGAAGCGGTGGCTGTATGCCGCGTCCGTCGGTCTCGTGGCGGGAGCGGTCGTCTCGGTGTGGTGGGCTGTGGGCACGCTGAGTGCCTCGAAGGCGCTCGATGGTCGAGCGGCAAGCAG
The DNA here is from genome assembly GCA_902493855.1 of uncultured Collinsella sp. Lineage (GTDB taxonomy): Bacteria > Actinomycetota > Coriobacteriia > Coriobacteriales > Coriobacteriaceae > Collinsella. The sequence continues at coordinate 55,596 of CABUQV010000003.1, read as the reverse complement.
CCTCGAGTTTGTCGTGCAGGGTGATCCATCCATAAACGACGACGTGTATTCCTATACCTGCGAGGCACGCGCGGACGGTAAGAACCTGGCAACGGTTCGCCTATCGTTTGACCGTGAGCTCAAGGTCGGGGCGCACGTGCGTGTTATCGGTCGCGTTTCGCGTTTTGAGAACGATGCGTATGGACGATCGCGTGTGCTCCGAGGCGAGGTGCGCAAGGTTAAAGTCGTTCGGATTTTGTCGGTCGATGAGGACTCTCCGGGGCCGCTTCTTCGGATGCGAAATGGGCTGCTTGCGTCCATCGCGCCTGCGACCGACCCGGCGCGTGCACTCATAGCCGGTGTCGTCTGCGGTCGTTCGGCCGAGCTGCGCGCCCAGCCGGCGGGCGACTGGTTTTCGGTGACGGGAACGGCGCATCTTATCGCCGTCTCGGGCAGCCATTTGGCAATCGTGGGGTTTGTAATCGAGGGTGTATTGCAAAAGACTCGGTGCCCACGTGGTCTTCAACGGGCGATATTGGCGATAACGCTTGTGGGCTACGCTGCTTTTACGGGCGCGTCTCCCTCGGCCGTGCGCGCGTGCTGCATGGTGTTCGCGACGCTTGTCGTAAACGGCGCGGGGCGGCGCCGGCACGGCGCATCGGCACTCTTCGTTACCATGTCCATCTTTGTGTTGCTGCGGCCGACGGTTCTGTTCGAGATGGGCTTTCAGCTTTCATGTGCCAGCGTCTTAGCCATTCTGTGCTTTTGCCCCTATGCGACCTACGCTTTGGGTGAGCTGAGTGTTCCGTCGGGCGTTGCCGGCATGCTTTCCGTCACGCTGTGCTCGCAACTGGCGACACTTCCCATTACCATTCCTGCCTTCGGTACGTTCTCGCTCATTGCTCCGCTGGCAAATGCGGTCCTCGGTCCGGTGGTGAGCGCACTGCTCGCCGTGTCGATCGTGCTGGTTCCCTTTTCGCTCCTGGCGCCGTTGCGGACTTGGGCGCTCGTTGTGCCCATGATTGCCGCCCGTTGCGCGCTGTTCTTTGAGCAGCTGTTTGCCGCCGTGCCGGGTGCATCCGTGAGCGTGCCGCCCGATAGCATGTGGATTTACCTAGTGCCGTGTTTGCTGGCGGTTCTGCTTGTCTGGTGGCCGCGTCCCCGTGCACGTCCTATGGCGGTGGGGCTTGCATGCCTGGTGCTCTTGGCTGCGATTCCGTACGTCTACTGGGATCGATTCGCTCCGCCTTCGGTGACGGTGCTCGATGTGGGCCAGGCCGATGCGATTCTTATCCGCCAGGGCGGCGCAGTGGCACTCGTCGACTGCGGGCTCGACGAGCGCGTGGTGGCGGCGGTGGTTCGCAATAACGTGCACCATATCGATGCCGTCTTTGTGACGCATTGGGATGAGGACCACTGGGGTGGTCTGCCTGCCGTGCTCGAACAGTTTTCGGTCGGAACGATTGCCGTGGCGGCGGATGCGCTGGACGATGCTCCTGCCGAGGTATTGAACCGACCTGGCGTGGAGTATCGGCAGGTGCGCCGTGGGGATACGGTCGACATCGGCACATTTTGCGCCCGCGTGATGTGGCCATTCGAGTCCGTGGATGGCGAGGGAAATGAGGATTCGCTTGTCCTGCTGCTCTCTTATGTTCAGGAAGGCAAGGGCCTGCGTATGCTCCTCACCGGTGATGCCGAGCTCGACCAAGAACGGGAATTCGTGCAGGAGGTGGGGGATATCGATGTCCTTAAACTTGGGCATCACGGCTCTAAGGTTTCAGTTGATGGTGAGTTGCTGGACGTCCTGAAGCCCGAGCTTTCCCTCGCGAGCGCGGGCGAGGGGAATCGATACGGCCATCCGTCCGATGCCTGCATCGATGCCGTTAAGGAAGCGGGCGGCGTTTTCGCGTGCACTATCGAACACGGCGACATTACCGTCACGCCGACTGCGAATGGCTTTGCGATGCGATGCCAGCGACCGTGACGACGTCGTTGGCGTGTGGTGGGCCCCTGGGCTAGAATGGCACGGAACGAATACGAAGGCCTGCGGGAGGGGAGCGCAATGTCCGAAACCGGTCTGCTGCCGGCATATTTGATTGTCGGTACCGACGGAGTCAAGCGCGATCACGCCGTCTCGCGTATGAAAGCGCGTCTGGAAAAGTCGGGTATGGTTGAGTTCAACCTCGACGAGCGCGACATGACCAAAGACCCCGATATCGAGTCCATTATCGGATCGCTTAACACCTTTCCGATGGGCAGCGAGTTTCGCCTGGTAATCCTTGACGGCTGCTCAAAGCTCGCCAAGGCGGTCTCGGAGCCGCTCGTCGAGTATCTGGCAAGTCCCAGCCCCACAACGGTCTGCCTCATCATCGCCGACTCGCTTGCCAAGAACACGCGCCTGTATAAGGCGATCGCCAAGATCGACAAGAAGGCCGTGATCGATTGCTCCGGCACCAAGCGCTGGGAGCTACCGCGCCGTGTGCAGCAGATGGCGACGCAGCACGGCAAGTCGATCTCGACGGCGGCTGCCGAGGAACTCGTCTCGCGTTCGGGTGAAAACACTCGCATGCTCGATAACGACTTGGCTAAGCTTGCCCAGATGGTCGAGGCGCCGCAGATTGAGCTTGCCGACGTTGAGCGCTGGATTGTACGTACGGCCGAGGTTCAACCCTGGGACTTTCTCAATGCGGTCTCGGCCCGTGACATGCGACGCTCGCTCGAGCTCTTCAATCTACTGCCCGCCAAGAGCTACGTGTGGACTTACACATTGCTGTGCGGCCGCATCCGCGAGCTTATCGTTGCCAAGGCGCTCGATGCGCGCGGACAGGGTCGTGAGTTGGCCGCAACACTTAAGCTTCAGTCCTGGCAGGTCAAGAATCACCTGACCTGGGCACGTCGCTTTTCGATGGCAGAGCTCGTTGCCGCGCTCGAGGGCGCGGTCGATGTGGAGCTCGCGCTGAAGGGTTCGGCCGATTCTCAGACCGCGCTTTTGCTCTGGATTACGAACATCTTGAGAAAATCGTGATGATACCTGCCTATTTGACAAATTCGTTCTATCCCTTTGAGGGGGAGCGTGCTATAGTAGGCGCTTGCATGACCTCACCGTGTCTCAGAGGTGTCATACATTTTTTGCAAGGAACTCGAAAGGAACTCCAGAAGTGGCAAACATCAAGTCTCAGAAGAAGCGTATCCGCACCAATGAGGCAGCTCGCATGCGTAACAAGGCTGTCAAGTCCGAGCTCAAGACGCTGACCAAGCACGTCCAGTCCGCCGTCGCCGAGGGCGACGCCGAGAAGGCCCAGGCTGCCCTCAAGACCGTCACCAAGCGTCTCGACATGGCTGCCGCCAAGCATGTTATCCACAAGAACCAGGCTTCCAACCGCAAGTCCGGTCTTGCCAAGCTCGTGAACAGCATCAACGCCTAAGTTGTAAATTTCACACCACACAGATTACGCGCATAAATGGAGCCTGTTTTATGGAACAGGCTCCATTTTTTGTATCGCTCGGGTAAGATAGTCCGCATGAATACTTCAATTGACATTTCCCACATCCGCAACTTCTCGATTGTTGCGCACATCGACCATGGCAAGTCCACGATCAGTGACCGCATTCTCGAGCTCACCCATACCGTTGACGAGCGCGATATGGAGTCGCAGCTGCTCGACACTATGGATATCGAGCGCGAGCGCGGCATCACGATCAAGTCCAATGCCGTTCGCGTGTCCTATGACGCCGACGATGGCGAGACGTATCAGTTCAATCTGATCGATACGCCGGGCCACGTGGACTTTACCTACGAGGTCTCGCGCTCGCTGGCAGCCTGTGAGGGCGCGGTGCTCGTTGTCGACGCCACGCAGGGCGTCGAGGCGCAGACCGTCTCCAACGCGACGCTCGCCATGAACGCCAATCTGGACATTGTGCCGGCCATCAACAAGATCGACCTGCCCTCGGCCCATCCCGATGAGGTTAAGACCGAGATCGAGGATGACCTGGCGATTCCTGCCGATGATGCCGTGTGTGTCTCGGGCAAGACCGGCGAGGGCATCCACGATCTGCTGGAGTCCATTGTCTTTTTGATCTCTCCGCCCAAGGGCGATGCGAACGCGCCGCTCAAGGCACTCATTCTGGATTCGTACTTCGACGAGTATCGTGGCGTCGTCGCCACGGTGCGCGTCTTTGACGGATCCATCAAAAAAGGCGATACCCTGCGCATGATGCAGGCAAAGGGCGACTTTTTGGTCGATGGCGTGGGCGTCAAGCGTCCCGCCGAGACCCCGGTCGACGCGCTGACGGTCGGCGAGGTCGGATACGTGGTCACGGGCCTGAAGGACCCCGAGGCCGTTCGCGTGGGCGATACCCTCACGTGGGCGTCGAATCCCTGCCCCGAGCCGCTTCCCGGTTACCGCGAGGCCAAGCCCATGGTCTATACGGGCCTGTTCCCGATCGATAACAAGGACTACGAGAACCTGCGTGACGCGCTCGATAAGCTGCACGTCAACGACCCGTCGTTGGTGTGGGAGCCCGAGACCTCGGTGGCGCTCGGCTTTGGCTTCCGCGTGGGCTTCCTGGGCCTGCTGCACATGGAAGTCGTCAAGGAACGCCTGGAGCGCGAGTTCAACTTGGACCTCATTGCCACGAGCCCCTCGGTGGACTATCACGTCTACAAGACTGACGGCGAGATGATTGATGTCCGTAGCCCGCAGGATCTGCCCGAGGCTACGCGCATCGAGCGTATCGAGGAGCCCTACCTCAAGGCAAAGATCATCTGCCCGCCCGAGTATACGGGTGCCGTCATGCAGCTCGCTATCGAGCACCGCGGCATTACTACCGACATGATCCATCTCACGAGCAAGTCGGTCGAGATGCGCTTTGATATGCCGCTTGCCGAGCTCATCTTGGACTTCTTCGATCAGCTCAAGAGCCGTACCAAGGGCTATGCCTCGCTCGACTACGAGTTCAACGAGTACCGTCCATCTGAGCTCGTGAAGCTCGATATCCTGCTTTCGGGCGACGAGGTGGACGCGCTGTCGTTTATCGTCCACAAGGACAAGGCCTACGGTCTTGCCCGCGGCCTGTGCGACAAGCTTAAGGAGATCATCCCGCGTCAGCTGTTCGAGGTGCCCATCCAGGGTGCTATCGGCAACAAGATCATTGCCCGCTCCACCGTCAAGGCGCGTCGCAAGGACGTGCTTGCTAAGTGCTACGGCGGCGATATCTCGCGTAAGCGCAAGCTGCTCGAGAAGCAGAAAGAGGGCAAGAAGCGCATGAAGGCCATCGGATCGGTCGAGGTCCCGCAGGAGGCCTTTATGGCGATCCTCAAGGTGGACGAGTAGGTCTATGGCGCTTTCTGAATACAGCAAGCGGCTGCTGGGCGCCTATGCCGAGCAGCCGTTCCTTATGGCTCCCATGGCGGGCGTGACCGACCCTGCCTACCGCATCATGTGCCGCCGCCGCGGTGCCAACCTTGCCTACAGCGAGATGGTGAGCGTGGCGGGCCTTGCCTATGCCAGCAACAAAACGTGGCGCCTGGTGCTGCCGGCCGACGAGGAGCAGCAGATTTGCGTGCAGCTCTTTGGCTCCAAGCCCGATCAGTTTGCGAGTGCCGTCGCCGCCGTCGAGGAGCGCGTTGGCGATCGCCTGTCGCTCATCGATATCAATATGGCATGCCCCGCCCGCAAGGTCGTTACCAAGGGCGAGGGCTCGGCGCTCATGCGCACGCCCGATTTGGCCGAGAAGATCGTCGAGGCGGCGGTGGGCGCGGCGCATGTACCCGTGACCGTCAAGATTCGCAAAGGCTTTTATGCCGAGGACCGTAATGCCGCGACGTTTGCCCAGATGCTCGAAGGCGCCGGTGCCGCCGCGGTGGCGGTGCATGGCCGCTGCGCCACGCAGCTCTATACGGGCCAGGCCGATTGGTCGGTCGTCGATGAGGTTGCCGACGCCGTTGAGATTCCCGTGATCGGTTCGGGCGACGTGTTTACCGCCGAGGATGCCGCGGAGCATCTGCGCAACTCGGGCGCCAGCGCGGTGTTTATCGCGCGCGGTATCTATGGGAACCCGTGGGTGTTTGGCGATGCTCGCGCCCTTGCGCTCGATGGCATACCGGTGCCGGTTCGCAGCTCCGTCGAGCGCCTGGACGCCCTGCGTGAGCACCTAACGCTGACACATGAGCTCCTGCCGCTCATGGCGCGTGCCCGTACGTACGCAAGCTGGTACTTAAAAGGCATGCCCCATGCCGCCGCTTGGCGTGCCCATGTGGTGCGCTGTTCCACTTACGAGGAGTTTATGGCACTGGTCGATGAGATCGAGCGCGATGTGGTGGCCTGCGAGGCCGCCCTTGCCGCCGGCGAATCGGTGCCCCCTCATCCTCTGGAGGCTTAAGGGTGGCCGTTACCGCACTGTACGTGCACGTGCCGTTTTGCGCCCAAAAGTGCCGGTACTGCGACTTTGACTCGCGCAGTTTTGCTCCGTGCGACCTGAGCGCTGCGCTCGATGCCTATTTTGAGCAGTTGTTCGCGCGTCTCGATGCTTTTGGCAAGGCTGATGCCCTTGACCAGATCCGCACCGTCTATGTTGGTGGCGGTACGCCGTCGCTGGCGGGGGAGCGCCTGGTGGAGCTGGCGCGGCGTATTCGTGCGTGGTGTGCCCCCGTTGAGTTTACCTGCGAGGCCAATCCCGAGTCGCTGACCGCCGAGCTTGCTACTGCACTTGTCAAGGTTGGTGTCACACGCGTCTCTCTGGGCGTGCAAACGCTCGATAACGCCGAACTTACTGCCATCGGTCGTATTCACGATGCCGATCGGGCGCTCGCCGCCATCGCGACGGTTAAGGACGCTGGGCTTGATGTGTCGTGCGACCTTATGTGCGGACTTCCCGGGCAGACCGCAGCGAGTTGGAAGCGCACGCTCGATGGCGTGCTGGCGGCGGTCCCGCATCATGTGTCGGTCTACCCGCTCACGCTTGAGGAGGGGACGCCCCTTTATCGCATGGCGCGCCGCGACGAGTCGCTCGAGCCCGACGAGGATTTTCAGGCTTCGTGCATGGACTTGGCACGCGAGCTCCTGGGTGCCGCCGGCTATCACCCGTATGAGGTGGCGAGCTACGCGCTCGACGGCCATGAGTGCTCCCATAACATTGCCTACTGGACCGGACGGGGCTATCTGGGCCTGGGTCGTTCTGCCGCGGGCATGCTCGACGCCGAGGATTTCGACCGTCTTGCAGGTTTGTTCCCCGGCGTGTCTTCTCGAGGCGATGCGTACCGCGTGCGTCTGGTGCAACGTGACGATGACGCGATGGCGTTCGAGACCGAATATCTGTCGCAGCGCGAGGCTGCGGCTGAAGACCTGATGCTCGCTTGTCGCATGACGCGTGGTGTCGCGTCCGACCTGTCTGTTCGTGCAGCTTGCGTCATCCCAGCGTGTGAGCTGGCAGCCGCTTGCGATCGCGCACTCGAATTGGGTCTTGCCACTTGGGTGCCCGAGACGCTCGGGGTCCATGAGGGACCCTTTACTTCGGCAGATGTCGTCGCGGGCCATGTTCGAGCTCGTTTAGCGCCGACACACCTGGGCTGGCTCGATGGAAATGTTCTGTTCGAGCTGTTTTGGGATCTAGCTTAGGCCGCTCGGGTAGAATTACCGAAATATATACGCTGCTGTGAGCAGGAGGTTGCCGCGCATGGCGACGATGAACGAAAAAGATTACTACGAGATTCTGGGTGTCTCCAAGGACGCCACCTCGCGTGATATTCAAAAAGCCTTCCAGCAAAAGGCCCGCAAGCTCCATCCGGACGTCAACAAAGAGCCGGATGCCGAGGAAAAGTTCAAAGAGGTTTCCGAGGCCTACGCCGTGCTTTCGGATGAGCAAAAACGTGCGCGCTACGACGCCATGCGTTCTGGCAATCCCTTTGCCGGTGCTCCTACGGCTTCGCCCTATGGTGGCGGCTACGCCGGCAGCACGGGTTATGGCAATCCTTTTGAGGGCGGCTTTCCTTTTGGCGGTGCCTGGGGCCAGCAGCGTCGTGGACAGGCTGCCTACAATCCCGAGAACGGCGCCAATGTGGTCGTCGATATCAAACTCGACGCCAAGGAGGCCAAGGGCGGTGCCCGCAAGACCGTCCGCTATACGCGCTTCGATACCTGTGGTCACTGCGGCGGCTCGGGTTCTGTCTCCTCCGAGCATGCCCATACCTGCCCGAGCTGCGGTGGCCGCGGCCACATCGACGTCGACCTGTCCTTCCTGTTTGGTGCGGGCACGTTCCAGTCGGTCTGCCCCGAGTGCGGCGGTTCCGGTAAGGTCGTGGCAGACCCCTGCCCTGATTGCGGTGGCAGCGGTCGTACTCGCGTAACCTCCGAGCAGACGATTGAGTTTCCTGCCGGCACGCACGATGGCGACGAGGTCCGCATTAGCGGCATGGGTCATGCTGGCACCAACGGTGCCGCGGGCGGCGACCTGGTGGGCCGCGCCCATGTTGAGGCCGAGCGCTTGGAAGGCAAAGCTCGTACCGGTTTTTACCTGATGGGCATCGTGGCGCCGTTTTTGGTACTCTCGGCCATCTCGGGCGTGTTCTCTGCCTTTGCCGTGATGTGCTTTATTCCGTTTACCATGGGCCTGTTCATGGTGCTTTCGGACGGCGTGCTTCATCGCAGCTTGCTGTGGTGGAAGCGCGGTGCGATGCAGTTTGCCAACGGTTTTGCCAACGGCTTCATGTTCGCGCTCGTGTCGGTTTGGTTCGCGAGCTGCTCGCAGCGGGCTATGCTTTCGCCGTACCAGATGCAATAACATCAAACCCTCTGTTTGCGGCCGGCCCTGCTTGGGTATAGGACGCACTGTGACAATAATGAAAGTCGGAAGGATTCGGTCGTGTCGGAAAATAGGGATTACTACGAGGTACTTGGCGTCGACAGGGATGCCGACGCGCGGACGATTAAGCGCGCGTTTCTAAAGAAGGCCCGTACCGTACACCCGGACGTTTCGGACGACCCCGAGGCCGAGGCCAAGTTTAAAGAGCTTAACGAGGCGTATTCCGTTCTTTCCGATGAGCAGAAGCGTGCTAACTACGACCGTTACGGCACTGCCGACGGCCCTGGTGGTTCAGGCTACGTCGATATCAACGATATCTTTGGTGGCATGGGCATGGACGACTTGTTCTCGTCGTTCTTTGGCGGCGGTGCCGGCGGTGGCGCCCGCAGCCGTCGCGAGCGCCGCCGGGGTCGCGATATGGCCATCTCCCTTTCGGTGACGCTCGAGGAGGCGGCACTCGGCTGCAAAAAGACGATCAGCTATGACCGCCTTGCTCCTTGCGAGGACTGCAATGGCACCGGTAGGGCAGAGGGCGCACAGGAAAAGCAGTGCGGCCGCTGCCACGGTACGGGCTACGTCACGACGGTTCAGCGTTCGTTCCTGGGCCAGGTTCAGTCTTCCTCGCCTTGCCCCGACTGCCATGGCGAGGGCACGGTTATCGACCATCCCTGCGAGACCTGCGACGGTCAGGGCCGCACGCCTTCGCATGAAAAGATTGACATCGATATCCCCGCCGGCGTTTCGACCGGTCGCCAGCTGCGCGTGAGCGGCTTTGGCGAGGCCGGCCTTCGCGGCGAGCCTTCGGGCGACCTGATTGTCAACGTGCGCGTTGCCGACCATGAGCGCTTTAAGCGCAACGGTGACGACCTGTACCTGGTGAGCGATATCTCGATTGCGCAGGCTTCGCTCGGCTGCGAGATTGAGGTCGAGGGCATTATGCCCGACGAGGTCGTTAAGGTGACGGTTCCCGCCGGCGCCCAGTACGGCGACACCGTGAACGTCAATAATTACGGCATGCCGCGCATTGGCGGTGGCGGTTCGCGTGGCCGCCTGATCGTGCAACTGCGCGTGGTCGTTCCCACCAATCTTTCCAATAAGCAGCGCGAGCTGCTCCGTGCTTTTGCCGATGATATGGGCGATGACGTCGCTTCCGGTAAGAAGTCGGTGACCGACCGTATCAAGAGTGCCCTCGACGATATCCTCGATTAAGGAGCCCGCGTGCTCGCACCCCATATTTCCGTCGTCAACCTCGGTTGCCGTGTCAACCGGGTTGAGTCTGACCGTATCACTGCCGATCTTATGCGCCTGGGCTTTGCTATGGTGGAGCCCCAGGATGCCGACCTGATCGTCATTAACACCTGTGCCGTTACGGGCGAGGCCGAGGCCAAGACCCGTAAGGCCGTCCGTCATGCGCTGTCCCATCCAAACGAGCCCTATGTGCTCGTGACCGGTTGCGTGGTCAATTTGCATCCCGAGGAGCTGTCGGAGCTTTCGGATCGCGTGATTGCCGAGCCGTCCAAGATCGATGTCGCCGAACGTGTTTGCGAGGTGCTGGGTGTTGAGTCCGATAGCGTTCCCGCCTGCAGCGATGGCGAGGTGGTCGATGCGCTCGGTCGCTCTCGCCTGGGCGTGAAGATTCAGGATGGCTGCAACCATCGCTGCACCTATTGCATTGTGTGGAAGGCGCGCGGCCCCGAGCGTTCCGTGCCCGTCGAGTCCGTGCTTGAGCAAGTTCGCGAGGCCCAGGAGGCCGGCGTGCCCGAGGTGGTGCTGACCGGTGTGAACCTGGGTGCCTACGATGGCAAGAGCGCGACCGACGAGCATGTCGAAATCGATGAGCTGCTCGAGGCCATCATGGAGCGCACGTCTATTCCGCATGTGCGCATTTCCTCGGTCGAGCCCATGGATATCTCTGAGCGCCTGCTTAAGGTTATGGCGCGCTATCCGCAGCGTATCGCCCCGTTTTTGCACCTGCCCGTGCAGTCCGGCTGCACGGCGACCCTGCATCGCATGGGCCGTCCCTATAGCGCCGAGGCCTTTGAGGACACGGTGCGCATGATTCGCGCCAACTTGCCCCAGGTGTCTCTTTCGTGCGATGTCATCGTCGGTTTTCCTGGTGAGACGGACGAGGAATTCGAGGAGTCGCTGGCGCTGTGCCGCCGTGTGGGTTTCTCGCGTATGCACGTGTTCCGCTATAGCAAGCGTCCCGGTACCCTTGCTGCCGACATGCCCGACCAAGTGCCGCCCGAGGTTATGGCCGAGCGCAGCCGCCGTATGCGGGCCGCCGCGCAGGAGCTCGCTATTGCCGACGCTCGTCGTCGCGTGGGCACGGTCGAGCGTGCCGTGCTCGAGTATGCTGACAACCTGACACTCGGCTCGTTCCATCATGCTCGTCTTGACGATACCCGTGGACTTACAGCCCCGTGCCTGCTCGATGTTGCTATCATCGGAGTCGATGATTCCGGCCTGGTCCATGCACGCAGGGAGGTTCATGGAAGCCTCGAAGATTAGACTTATCGTTCCCGAGGGGATTGATCCCTCGCGCGTTTTGGGCGCCGGCGACGGCGTCCTTCGTGCGCTCGAGAGCTTGGTTCGCGCTCACGTGGTCGCCCGTGGCGATAGCATCGCCGTGAGCGGTGACCCGGATGAGGTCGAACTCGTGGCGCGTTTTTTCGAACATGCCTTTCGCGAGGCTGCTGCCGGGCGCACGCTTTCTGCCGACGATGTCTCGCGCTGTCTGGCCGTTCTGCGCGACGGTGAGCACGAGGCTACGTCGTTTCACGATGACGTGCTGCTTTCGTATCGCGGTCGTGCCATTCGCCCCAAAACGCTCGGCCAAAAGCGCTACGTGGATGCCATTCGCTCGCATACCATCACGTTTGGCCTGGGTCCTGCCGGCACCGGTAAGACTTATCTGGCCATGGCGCTCGCCGTTGCCGCGCTTAAGCGTCACGAGGTGGGCCGTCTGATCTTGACGCGTCCGGTTGTCGAGGCGGGGGAGAACCTGGGCTTTTTGCCCGGCACCCTCGAGGAAAAGATCGATCCCTACATGCGTCCGCTCTACGACGCCCTTTTTGACATGATGGATCGCGAGCGCACCGATGAGCTTATGGAGCGCGGCGTGATCGAGATCGCCCCGCTTGCCTATATGCGCGGCCGCACGCTGAGCGATGCCTTCGTGGTGCTCGACGAGGCGCAAAATACCACGCCCGAGCAGATGAAGATGTTTTTGACGCGCTTGGGTTTTAACTCCAAGTTCGTGATTACCGGCGACCTGAGCCAGCGCGACCTGGTGGGTCGTCGTGGCGGTCTTGCCGACGTTGAGCAGATTTTGGGCCGTGTCGACGATGTCGCATTTTCGCACCTCGAGCGCGCCGACGTGGTGCGCCATGCCTTGGTGGGACGTATCGTCGAGGCATACGACACTTATGATGATGTGCGCGAGAAACGCGTACGTGACCGAAAGGAGTCCCGTTGAGTGTATTGATCAGCAACGATGCCGAACTCGATACGCTGCTCGATGCGCAGGAGGTGGAGCACATCTGCGAGGTTGTGCTTGCCGCCGAGGGCGTTGAACGTGAAGTCGAGATTTCCCTTTCGTATGTCGACGAGGACGAGATGCACGAGCTCAACCACGAGTGGCGCGGTATCGATCGCACCACCGATGTACTCTCGTTTGAGTGCGATTCGGCCTTTGACGATGACATTCCCGCCGATGAGACGCTCGAGCTCGGCGATATTATCTTGGCCCCGCAGGTTATTGCCCGTCAGGCCCCCGGTTTTGGCAATAGCCCCGCTGACGAGTGCCGTCTGATGCTCGTTCACGGCATGCTGCACCTGCTGGGCTATGACCACATCGAGGACGACGAGGCCGAGGTCATGGAGGCCCGCGAGGACGCCATCCTGCGCGATCTGGCGCTCGAGCGCGGCGAGGACCCTAAGCTAGTCCACGTCGGCCCCATCACCAACCACGCCCACGACTAGGAGCCGTCTATGATTCCCGGATCGAACAAGGACCATCCGTCCTTCTTAAAGTCGTTTTCCTACGCCATGGAGGGCTTCGTCACCGCCGTCAAGACCGAGCGCAACATTAAGGTCATGCTCGTGGCGGGCGTGTGCACTGTCATTGCCGGCTGTATCGTGGGGCTCGACATTGCCGAGTGGGCCACGATTATCATCTGTTGTGGCCTGGTGATTCACGGCGAGCTGTGCAACACCGCTATGGAGGCTATCGTCGACCTAGCGACCCAGGAGCTCCATCCGCTGGCCAAGCGTGCGAAGGACATCGCCGCCGCCTCCGTATACGTTCTTTCCATCACCGCCGCGATTGTGGGCGTACTGGTATTTGCTCACGCGCTCGACTTTATTTAGAAAGGGATTCCCATGTCCGACAATATGCAGCCTACCGATGAGATTTTGGACGACGAGTCCCTGGACGCGGTGGATACCGAGGAGCTCGAGGATGTCGAGGAGTTCGACCCGTTTGAGGGTATGAGCGACGAGGAACTCGACGCCCTGTGCAACGAGGACGACAACCTCGCGGGCTTTGGTGACGTTGAGCCCGGTTTCCGCAGCGGCTTTGTGGCCCTGGTCGGTCGTCCCAACGCTGGCAAGTCTACGCTGCTTAATGCCTGCTATGGCAAAAAGGTCGCCATCACCTCGCCGGTGGCCCAGACGACCCGCCGCCGCATGCGCGCCGTCGTCAACCGCCCCGGCTACCAGCTGGTCTTTGTCGATACCCCCGGTATTCATAAGCCCAAGGACGGCTTGGGATCCGAGCTCAACAAGAGCGCGTTGTTCGAGCTGAACGATGTTGATGTTGTCGCGTTTTTGATTGACGCCACCAAACCGATCGGCAGGGGAGACGCCTGGGTTGCCGAGCGCGTCAAGAACGCTCGTTCCAAGAAGGTCCTGGTGCTCACCAAGGCCGATGAGGCCGACCCCGCACAGGTCATGGAGCAGCTTAAGGCAGCCCACGAACTCATGGAATATGACGACGAGATCGTGACGTCGTCGGTCAAGAACTTCAACGTCGATGCCTTTATCGAGACCGTTGCGCACTTTTTGCCCGAGGGTCCTCGTTGGTTCCCCGAGGACATGGGTACCGACGCTTCCGATGAGACGCTCGTTGCCGAGTGTGTGCGCGAGAAGGTCTTGCGCCGCACCCGTGATGAGATTCCGCACTCCGTTGGCGTGATCTGCGATGCGCTCGAGCAGACCAAGAAGGTGCTGCGCGTGCACGCCACCATTTACGTCGAGCGCGAGGGCCAAAAGGGCATCATCATCGGTAAGGGCGGCGAGATGATCAAGCATATCGGTATCGACGCCCGTCGCGATCTTGAGCGCATCTTTGGCACGCAGGTCTTTTTGGAGCTGGACGTGAAGGTCAAGGCCGGCTGGCGTGACGACGAGGCCCAGATTCGCCGCTTTGGCTACAACGCCGAGGACTAAGGACGCGCGGCGCGCATGGCAGGCCCCCGGACATATCGCACCAAGGTGCTCGTCCTCGACAAGACGAAGCTCAAAGAGACCGACCTGATCTTGACGATGCTTGACGAGCGGGGACGGCAGGTTCGTGCAGTGGCAAAGGGCGCCCGCAAACCCGGCGGACGCCTGGCTGCGCGCTGCGAGCTGTTCTGTACCGTCGATATGCTGCTCGCACATGGACGGTCACTCGACGTGGTTTCTCAGGCCGAGCTTATGGAGGCGCCGCTCGGCGCTGCGCCCGATTACGAGACGACCTGCGCCGCAAGCGCGATCGCCGAGGTCGCGCGCGTGTGCTCGTTCGAGGACGCCGAGGACCCGTTTACCTTTGCCATAACGCAGCGAGCGCTTGCCCTGGTGGGCAGCGGGCTTGACACGGCACATATGGACCTACTTGTGGCGGCATATGTCTTTAAGCTGCTATCGCACGTTGGCTATCGTCCCGATTTTTCGGCCTGTGTGCTGTGCGGAGACCCCATGCTGTCGTATTTTTCAGCCCAGGCGGGCGGTCTCATGTGCGGGTCGTGCGCGTCGAGCGTTCCAGGTGCCGAACTGGTGTCGACCGGTGAGACCGCATGGCTGCGCGCCCTCATGTCCATGACCTTCGATGCGCTCATGGCCGAGCGAATCGACCAGCATACGGCGGCATTCCTGCTCGGGCTTTCGCATGTTTGGGCTGCGACGCACACCGATCAGCGCCTCCGCGCGATGGAATTCATGTTGGGTCGGTGATGATGCGCAGGCGCGGGCTGCTTGTGGTAACATACCGAACTGTTGGTACCTCGACCTTGGTTGTTCGCTCCACCGGCGGCTTCCCAGTCCGAGGCGAATCGAGTCGCCCGTGGGCGACGCAAAACGAAAGGTGAAACAATGACTGTTTCCAAAGAGCGCAAGGCGGAGCTGACTGCCCAGTTCGGTAACACCCCGGTCGACACCGGCAACCCCAAGGTTCAGGTCGCCATCCTGTCCGAGCGCATCAAGGAGCTGACCGAGCACATGAAGTCCCACCAGAAGGACTTCCACACCCGTCGTGGCCTGCTCATGCTCGTCGGCCGTCGTCGTCGTCTTCTCTCCTACATCAAGAAGAACGACATCGTCGAGTACCGTGAGCTCATCAAGGCTCTGGGCATCCGCGACAACATCCAGTAGGATTTGTACATGCTAAGAGCGTCCTGCGCAGCGGGGCGCTCTTTTTGTGTAAGGGCGCGAACAATCACGCTCTGAAGCGTGGCGGGGGCAGGGGGCCCGCGTCACATGAGAAGCCCGCAGGCAAGGGGTCTGCGGGGTAAAGGAGAACAATGACACTCGTATCCAAGACCTTTGAGCTGTACGGCAAGACCTACACCTTTGAGTCGGGCGAGCTTGCCAAGCAGGCCACCGGCGCCTGCCTGGTCAAGCAGGGTGACACCACGATGCTCGACACCGTGGTCGTCTCCAAGGAGCGTAAGAACTACGACTTCTTCCCGCTGACCGTCGACTTCAACGAGAAGATGTACGCCGCCGGCCGCATCCCGGGTGGCTACCTCAAGCGTGAGGGCCGTCCCAGCGAGAAGGCCACGCTCACCGCGCGCATGATCGACCGTCCGATTCGCCCGAGCTTCCCGGACGGCTTCCGCAACGAGGTGCACATCGTCGCTACCTCGCTTGTCGCCGACCAGGTCAATCCCTTCGACGTCATCAACGTCATGGGTGCTTCCCTGGCCATGACGCTCGGCGGCGTGCCCTTCGAGGGCCCGCTTGCCTGCGTGCGCATCGGCCGCAACGTGGAGACCGGCGAGTTTATCGTCAACCCCACCTACGAGGAGCGCGAGAACTCCGATCTGGACCTGGAGCTGGGCGGCTCTGCCGAGTTCATCTCGATGGTCGAGGCCGGCGCCGAGGAGATCTCCGAGGACGACATGCTCGCCGCCATGAAGTTTGGCCAGGAGGCCCTTGCCGCTTTCTGCCAGGCTCAGGACGAGTTCGTCGCCGAGTGGGAGCAGGTTAACGGCCCCATCGTCAAGAAGGAGTACCCGCTCGACCAGCCCGTCGAGGAGGTCCAGGAGCGCATCTTCGCCCACTACGACGAGATGGCAGCCGCCCTTCGTGACGCCGACAAGCTCTCCCGTATCGGCAAGGTCGAGGCTCTGAAGGAGTCCATCCGTGCCGAGTTCACCGAGGAGGAGCAGGCCGCTTGGGAGCGCGAGATCCCCGTGGCGCTCAAGAAGCTCGAGAAGAAGGCCATGCGCACCATGGTCGTCGAGACTGGTGAGCGCGTCGACGGTCGTGCCGCCGACGAGATCCGTCCCATCATGGTGAAGGACAACTACCTGCCGCTCGTTCACGGCTCCGGTTTGTTCCAGCGTGGCCAGACCCAGGTGCTCTCGGTTCTTTCGCTCGGCATGCTCAACGAGGGCCAGCGTCTGGATACCATCGCGCCCACCGAGGGCAAGCGCTACATGCACCACTACAACTTCCCGCCTTTCTGCACCGGCGAGACCGGCCGCATGGGCAGCCCCAAGCGCCGCGAGATCGGCCATGGCAATCTGGCCGAGCGCGCTCTGCTTCCGGTGCTCCCCGACGAGAACGAGTTCCCCTACGCCATCCGTGTGGTCTCCGAGGTCATGGAGTCCAACGGCTCCTCTTCGATGGCTTCGACCTGCGGCTCCACGCTCGCCCTTATGGACGGCGGCGTGCCCATTAAGCGCCCGGTCTCCGGTATCGCCATGGGCCTGATCCAGGAGGAGGGCAAGACCGTGGTCCTGTCCGACATCCAGGGTCTCGAGGACTTCCTGGGCGACATGGACTTTAAGGTCACCGGCACCACCGAGGGCATCACCGCCCTACAGATGGATAACAAGGCCACCGGCCTCACCTTCGACATCCTGGCCCGCGCCCTGCAGCAGGCCAAGGAGGGTCGCGCCTTCATCCTGCAGAAGATGCTCGATGTGATCCCCGAGCCGCGCCACACCACGCGCAGCACCGCTCCGCGCATCGTTTCCATCCAGGTTCCGACCGACAAGATTCGCGACGTCATCGGTTCCGGCGGCAAGGTCATCCGCGGCATCCAGGACGAGACGGGCGCTTCGGTCGACATTCAGGAGGACGGCACTGTCTTTGTCGGTGGCACCGGCGAGTCCGTCGACCAGGCTGTCGAGCGCATCAAGCTCATCATCAAGGTTCCAGAGCCGGGCGAGGAGTACACCGGTCGCGTGGTCTCCATCCAGCCCTTCGGCGCGTTCGTGAACCTGCTGCCCGGTAAGGACGGCCTGCTGCACATCTCCCGCGTCGCCAAGGGCCGCGTGGAGAAGGTCGAGGACGTCCTCAACGTGGGCGACGAGGTCAAGGTCGTCGTCATCGAGGTCGACGATCGCGGCAAGATCTCGCTCGATCGTCTGGATAAGCCCGAGGCCCCGGCTCGCGCCGAGGGTGCCTCCGAGGGCGACGGCGAGCACTTCCAGCGCCGTGAGCGTCCGCGTCGCGAGCGCTCCGAGCGCAGCGACCGTCCGCGCCGTCCCGGTGACAACGGAGGCCGCAAGCCCCGCCGTCACCACGACGCCGAGTAACAGCTAAACATAAGCAGCTCAACAAGGGCGACTCCGTACAGGGGTCGCCCTTTTGCTTGCGCCCGGGAGGGCCGCATATGAAGTTTCCTGCTCTACAGTCCTGCGCAAGACGGAAAGCACATTAAGTGCTTTCCTTTGCGTGCGGAACTCGCGATAAACTTCATATGCGGCCCTCCCGGGCGCAAGCAAAAGGGCTGGTTAACGCTGTTGGTCGCTTGCTGGTCTTCTGTTCTTAGTTGATATACTTTTTCGCATCTAACGCTTAGCCTAGGGGGTTGGCATGACAAATAAGGTTGAATGGGACCGCATGATTGCCGGGGAGCTCTATAGCCCCTATCGGGTTAACGACCATTCGTTTAGTAGGGTGCATGCGGCTCAGAAGTTGTTTAATGAGTCGGAGTATTGGGCTGATTCGAGCGCCTTTGAGGAACTAAAGAAGTGTTTTCGCGTCGCTCCGGACGATATGGTCTTAACGGCTCCCGTTTATTTTGATCACGGCGACAGGGTTTCGTTTGGTAACCATTTCTATGCGAATACCGGTTTGACGATTCTGGACGAAAATTACGTGACCTTTGGCGACAACGTCTTTCTAGGACCCCATGTGAGTATATTTACTGCTGGGCATCCAATTGACGCCGATGTGCGCAATCTAGACCTCGAGTATGCTAAGCCTGTCGTAATCGGCAACAACGTCTGGATGGGCGGCGGGGTGATTATCAATCCGGGCGTATCAATCGGAGACGATGTGGTCATAGCCTCAGGTTCAGTTGTTGTTAAAGACGTTCCAAGCCACGTCATCATCGGCGGCAATCCAGCTCATATCATTCGAGAGATTACCGACAGCGATCGCAAGCTCTGGCAAGGCCAGCTGAATGCCTACAATGGGGCAATTGGATCATAGCCTCGGCATTCCCGCAGATAAAACTTACTAAAACAAACCTATCCCTTATTGGCATGTTTCCCGTGGGGCGGGCACTGATGAAGTTTATCGCGAGTTCCGCACTAACAGGAGGCCACTTAATGTGGCCTCCGTCTTGAGCTGGACTGTAGAGCGGGAAACTTCATCAGTGCCCGCCCCACGGGAAACCGGCGGGATATACAGGTCCAGATGGGGCTTTGATGCATGGGTGGTCTGTGCTCGTGCAAATGGGTATCATACTGTGGTTATTGCATCGACTCTGTGATGTATGTTTGTACGTTCCCGGCGGTCGGTTTGCCAGAAGCGCCCCGTCGGTTGTTCCAGACCCGTTTCGAAGAAAGGAAACCACACTAACCTATGGCAGCTAAAAAATCATCTCCCTTGAAGATTATCCCGCTCGGCGGCCTTGACGGCATCGGCAAGAACATGACGGTCTTCGAGTGCGGCGACGACATGGTGCTCGTCGACGCCGGCCTCATGTTCCCCGATGACTCCCAGCCCGGTATCGACCTGGTGCTTCCTGATTACACCTATGTCCTGGAGAACGAGGAGAAGCTCCGCGGTATCGTCGTCACCCACGGCCATGAGGACCACACCGGTTCGCTTCCGTACCTGCTGCAGGACCTCAACAACAAGGTGCCCATCTTTTCGAGCAAGCTGACGCTTGGCTTTATCGAGGGCAAGCTTTCTGAGTTCCGTATCCGCGCCCCCAAGTTCCGCGAGGTCAAGGGCGGCAGCCATGTCAACCTCGGCGGCATCTCGCTCGACTTCTTCTCGATGACTCACTCCATCCCTGGCGCTCTGGGCGTGTTCATCCGTACCAATCAGGGCACCGTTATGCACACCGGCGACTTTAAGCTCGACCAGACGCCCATCGATGGCGTCACGCCCGACTATGCCGCTATCAGCCGCTTTGCCAAGCAGGGCATCGACCTACTGCTTTCCGACTCCACCAATGCCACGGTTCCCGGCTTTACCAAGTCCGAGGCCGAGGTTGGTCCCAACCTGCTGCACGCTATCAAGAACGCGCCGGGTCGCGTGTTCGTCGCGTCGTTCTCGAGCCACATCCATCGTTTGCAGCAGATCTGCGATGCCGCCCGCAAGTGCGGCCGTAAGGTCGTTGTGACCGGTCGCTCCATGCTCACTAACACTCGCGTGGCGCGTGAGCTGGGCTACCTCAACATCGACGATGCCGATATCCTCGATGCCTTCGATATCGATAACCTGCCCGACGACAAGATCGTCGTCATGTGCACCGGTTCGCAGGGCGAGCCGCTATCGGCCCTGTCCCGCATGGCCAATGGCGAGCACAAGACGCTCTCCATCCACGAGGGCGATACCGTCATCCTCTCAGCAACTCCCGTTCCCGGCAATGAGAAAGCCGTCCAGCAGGTCGTCAACAGCTTGGCAAAGCTCGGCTGTGACGTGTGGGATAAGAACCGCGCTCTCGTCCACGTCTCCGGTCACGGTAGCCAGGAGGAGCTCAAGCTCCTGATGGCCATGGCCAAACCCACGTACTTTATGCCGGTTCACGGTGAGGCCGTGCATCTGCGCGCTCATGCCCAGCTCGCCCGCAAGATGGGTCTCAAGGACGATCATATCTTTATCCTCGATAACGGCGACACGCTCGAGATGCGCGGCGGTATCGTTAAGCGCGGTACGCCCGTCGAGTCCGGCGTCGTTTACGTCGACGGCCTGCGTATCGGCGATACCGACCCCATCGTCTTGCGTGATCGTCAGAAGCTCGCCAACGACGGTATGGTTACCGCTGTTGCCATCGTCTCGCTCAAGCACAAGAAGATCGAGGCCATCGAGTTCTCGGGCCGCGGCGTCTCGTTTGCCATCGACGACCAGTTCTCCGAGGATGCCTCCGCGTCCATCATGAAGACGATCGAGAAGGGCAAGTTCAGCTTTACGAGCAGCGGTTCCGATGCCATTCGCAAGGCCGTGCGCGACTCGCTCTCCAACTTTATCTGGAGCCGTACGCGTACTCGTCCGATGATCATCCCGGTCGTCATGGAGGTTTAGTTTGGCGCGCGGATCTGCACAAAACGCCAAAGGCAATAAGGCCAACAACCAACCGGCATCTGCTAAGGGTGCCGGTTCCCATCTGCGTGCCAATAAGGGCCACGAGTCCGAGTTCGATGATTTCGAGCCCTTGGTCGAGCCCTCGGCCAACCGCGATATCGCCGGCGTGGTCATTGCTGTTTTGGCGATTGCGTCCTTTATTGCCGTGATTTCGCCGGCGACTGCGCCCGTTACGGCTGCGGTTGCCGGTTTCTACCACTTGGGCTTTGGTCTGGGCGCCTACGTGCTGCCGATCGTCATTTTGCTGTTTGCCGCCACGCTCTTTTTAGGCGAGGACTCGCCGCTCAACGCGCGCTCTGTTGCGGGCGGCGCCGTGGTCTTTATCGCCGTCGTCTCCATTCTTTCGTTGATGGTGCCAGGTACGAGCGACTCGTGCGACCTTATGTTCACGCCGCAAAATCTGTCCGCCTCGGGTGGCTACATTGGTGCGTTTATTGCGAGTGCGCTGCAGAATGCCCTGGGTAAGCCTATCGCGATGGTGGTCCTGTTGGGCCTTGTCGTCGTGGGCCTGGTCATCATCGGCTTTTCGGTGGGCGGCGTTTTGCGCTCTGCTCGCGACCGTGCGGCCGATTTTGCCGAGCGCCGTCGTGCCGATGTTAACGCGAGTCCGTGGGGTGACGATGAGGCCCTGTCGGTGCCCGGCGTTGCCCGTCCTCACCTGAGCATTCTTCGTCAAAAGGGCTCCGATGCTGCCGTGACCACGGTCATGGGCAACGATGTGGACCCGGTTTTGGACGATGACGACGAGGACGAGGATCCGTTTGTCGACGTGTCCGATGCCGTGGAAGCTGAGCGCGCTAAGACGACGCTGTTGCCGCGCCGCCATGCCAAGAAGGGCAAGGCTGCGCCCAAACTCAATACGAGTGAGCCCGACCCGTCTTGGTCCGAGAGCGAGATTGAGCTCACCGAGGGCGATGACGAGGACGACGAGGCTCCGATTGAGACCGCAAAGACAACTTTGCTGCCGCGTCGCCATGCAAAGCGCGACCAGGTAACCGGTCAGCTTTCGATGGAAGACGACCCCGATAAGATCGACGAGTCCGAGCCGCCGTTTGCCGTGAATCCTGTCTCGGCAGCACCTCAGATCCCCGATTTCTTGAAGCATCCCAAGGTTGCCGATGCGCCTGCCTTGAGTGCTGTCGAATCGGCTGCGGCTAGCGATGGGGGAGCGGACGGCGGCGCCGCAGATAACGAGGGCGAAGAAGAGGACGGCCTCAAACTTCCGCCACTTGAGATTCTGCATGCCAACCCGCAGTCGGCTTCCTCCGCGTCTTCTGACAAGGAGCTGGAACAGACTGCCGAGTCGCTTCAGTCCACCTTGCTGGAGTTTGGTCGTAGTGCCCGCGTGGTCGGCTGGATCGCCGGCCCCACGGTGACGACCTTTAAGCTGCAACCTGGCGAGGGCGAGCGCGTGAGCAAGATTTCGAGCCTCGAGGACGATATCGCGCTATCGCTTGCTGCCCAGTCGGTGCGTATCTTTGCCCCGATCCCCGGCACCTCGCTTGTGGGTATCGAGATCCCCAATCGCAAGCGCCAGAACGTCAACCTGGGCGACGTGCTTCCCTATGTGAAGGGCGGTCCGCTCGAGCTCGCCATCGGTCGAGATGCCGAGGGTACGCCGGTCGTCGCCGACCTTGCCAAGATGCCCCACCTGCTGATCGCCGGTACCACGGGTTCCGGTAAGTCGGTCATGATCAACTCCATCATCACGACCTTGCTCATGCGCGCCCTTCCCGAGGACGTTCGCCTGATCATGGTCGACCCCAAGCGCGTCGAGCTTGCGGGCTATAACGGTCTGCCGCATCTTTACGTGCCTGTAGTGACCGAGCCCAAGCAGGCCGCGAGCGCTCTGCAATGGGCCGTGTCCGAGATGGAGCGTCGCCTGAAGGTCTTCGAGCGTCTCAACGTGCGTAAGATCTCGACCTACAACGAAAAGCAGGCCGCCGGCGAGTTTGAGCATTACGATAACCCGCCGCAAAAGATGCCCTACCTGGTCATCATCATCGACGAGCTCTCGGACCTGATGATGGTCGCCGGTAAGGATGTCGAGGCCTCGATCGTGCGTATTGCTCAGCTGGGCCGTGCCGCCGGTATCCACCTTATCGTGGCCACGCAGCGCCCGAGCTCCAACGTGGTGACGGGCCTCATCAAGGCCAACATCACCAACCGCATCGCCTTTAACGTCGCCACGGGCATCGACTCGCGCGTCATCATCGACCAGATGGGTGCCGAAAAGCTCACCGGTTTGGGCGACATGCTGTTCTCTAAGGTCGACTGGGGCAAGCCCCGCCGTATCCAGGGCTGCTTTGTCTCGGATGATGAAATCAACGAGATCGTCGAGTTCGTCAAGTCGCAGAGCGAGCCCGACTACCACGAGGAGATCCTGTCTGCCGTGGCGCCCGCTTCCATGTCCATGGCGGGTGGCGGCGGCATTGTCCGTACCGGAGTCGCCGAGCCGCAAGACGATGATCCGCTCATTTGGGAAGCCGCCCATATTGTGGTGGAATCGCAGCTTGGCTCCACATCTGGCCTGCAACGTCGTCTGAAGGTTGGCTATGCGCGTGCCGGGCGTATTATGGATATGCTGGAAGAAAAGGGTGTCGTCGGCCCGCCCGACGGTTCCAAGCCGCGCGAGGTCCTGTTGGACGAGGAGGGGCTTGCCGCGCTGGAGTCTGTCGACGCCGAGATGGCACGTGAAGACCGTGAGTTTGGAGGATTCTGATGGCTGCACGCTTTGGTGACATGCTGCTTGAGCAGCGTCGCCGAATGGGCCTTTCCATTCAGCAAGTCGCCAACACCATCAAAATCAGGCCGCAGATCATCGAGTTTTTCGAGACCGGTAACTTTGCTTCGATGCCGCCGCGCGGCTATGCGCAGGGCATGATTTCGAGCTATGCTCGCTTTTTGGGCCTCAATCCGCGCGAGGTCGTCAATGCCTACTTTGACGATCTGATGGCATACGAACGCGAGACGTCGCAGCAGGGCGGTCGTTTTCAGGACGCCGCCGGCTACGTCAATTCGCGTTCCTCGGTCGATAACGGGCGCTTCCTGATGGTTCAGGGCGGTCGTTCGACCCGCTATGGACAGCGTCCTCAGCAGGCCGGTTATATTACCGAGACGGGTTCGGGCGAGGAGATTCGCTCACAGCGTGACCGGTTCCGCAGTACGCCGATGCCCGAGGACCGTGCACTTCCCGCTGCCCGAGGCGTGGCGCGTGACCCTCGTGCCGGCTACGGCGACGGCGGCTATTCCGATCGCGGTTACCGTGGTGCCTCTACGGGACGCTCTCGCGGTGGCTATGCGGATGCCGATACCACGCAGGTGACGCCACGTCTTCGCTCTCAATCACAGCCGTATGGCCAGCGCTCTTCGGCTCCGCGTTCGGGCCAGCGTGGCTATCAAGGCCGCGGTGAACTTGCGCCCCGCTCGGGTCAGCGCAGCCTTCAGGGCCAGGGTGGCTATCGCGGCCGTTCCGATAGCAATCGTGGTCGTATGCCTCAGGGAGGCGGCCGCAGCAGTTCCAATCGTGGACGCGGCGGATCACGTACTCCTCAAAACAACGGGCTCGATCCGCGTATCGTCTACGCCGGCATCGGCGCCGTGGCGTTGCTGTTGATTGTGCTCATCGTGGTGCTTCTGCGCGGCTGCGGCTCCTCGGCGCCCGAGGCGACGCCTGAGACGCCCGCTGCCACCAAGACAACGAGTAAGAAGTCTTCTAAGAAGACCGAAACGGTCGACGAGGACGAAGACACCGATGAGGCGACGGATGAGTCGACTGACTCGGACGCTACCAAGACGACGGCCAAGAAGGAAGAGAACGAGGTCACGAAGGTCAAAGTCTCCGTTGCCAAGGGAAAGACCGCGTGGATTGAGGTCAAGGTCGACGGCAAGTCGGTCTATGGCGCCCAAGCGACTGGCCCCTTTGAGCAGGAGTACACGCCCGAGTCCTCGATCGAGATCACCACGTCCAAGCCTTCCGATGTCACCGTTACCAAGAACGGTGAAAAGGTCCGTTACGACACCAAGACCTCGGGCGTGGCGCGTGTGACGATCACCGTTCCCAAGAAGGAGACGACTGATTCCGAGAATGGTGAAAGTTCTGATGGTACCGACACCACCGATGGTGCCGATACCACCGACGTTACCGATGCCCAGTCCACGGATGGCGCCGATACAGCAACTGACGGTCAGACACCCACCGATTCTACCGACTATTCTTACGATAGCTACTAAGCCGCTCGTACGCGAAAGGAAACATCATGGCTAAAGATTCCAGCTTCGACGTCGTGTCCGAGGTCAACATGCAAGAGGTCGACAACGCCTTCCAGCAGACCACGCGCGAGATTTCCCAGCGCTATGACCTTAAGGATTCCGGCGCCACGATCGAGCTTTCGAAGGGCGACAAGCTCTTTACGATCAACGCCCCGGCCGACTTTGTCTCCAAGCAGATTGTCGACGTGCTGAGCTCCAAGCTCATCAAGCGCGGCATCGACCTCAAGGCTGTCTCGTGGGATGCTCCGCAGGCGGCGTCGGGCGGCACCGTGCGCGTGCTCGGCCATATCGTCGAGGGTATCGACCAGGCGACCGCCAAGAAGATCAACAAGGATATCAAAGACCAAAAGCTCAAGGTCAAGGTGACCATCGAGGCCGACAAGCTGCGTGTTTCCTCTGCTTCGAAGGACGCGTTGCAGACCGTGATCCAGTTTCTGCGCGACCAGGACTACGGTCAGCCGCTGCAGTTCACCAACTACCGCTAATATCATTCGAAAGGACCGCTCTCCAACATGGATACACCGTTGGGCTCCGTGCTCTACATCACCCTCGGGTGCGCTAAGAACGAGGTTGACACCGACCGCATGCGTTCTCTTTTGACCGCCGCAGGCTATGAAGAGGCATTCGACCCGCAGGATGCCGATATCGCCATCGTCAATACATGCTCGTTCCTCGCCTCCGCAACGTCCGAGAGCATCGAGACCACGCTCGAGCTCGCCAACGAGGTTCAGGACGGCGTTCGTTCTTGCCCCATCGTCATGTGCGGGTGCGTGCCGTCGCGCTATGGCGACGACCTGCCTGACGAGCTGCCCGAGGTCGCTGCCTTTGTGAAGGCCGACGAGGAGGACGGCATCGTGGCGGTCATCGATGGCGTGCTGGGTGTCGAGCGCGAGATCGCTGCCTATATCCCTCAGGTCAAGCGTACCGTCGAGGGCGCCGTTGCTTACGTCAAGATTTCCGATGGCTGCAACCGCTTCTGCAGCTTCTGCATGATCCCCTACATTCGCGGTCGCTATCATTCGCGCAATGCCGAGAGCATTATCTCCGAGGTGCGCGACCTGGTTGCCGGTGGCGTGCGAGAGATCGTGCTGATCGGCCAGGACACGGGTATTTGGGGCACCGACTTTGCTGACGAGGATGTCGTCGAGGGCTCGCCGCGCAATCTGGCGCAGCTGCTGCGTGCCGTCGCCGAGGCCGTGCGCCCGCAAAACGTCTGGGTCCGCGTGCTCTATCTGCAGCCCGAGGGCATGACCGATGAGCTTATCGATACGATTCGCGATACGCCCGAGGTGCTGCCCTATATCGATATCCCCGTTCAGCACTGCGACGCGCGCATCCTCAAGGCCATGCGTCGCTCCGGTTCGCGCCAGGAGCTCGAGGACCTGTTTCGCGATCTGCGTGAGCGTATCCCCGGCATCGTGATCCGTTCCACGGCCATGGTCGGCTTCCCGACCGAGACCGACGACGAGTTCCGCGACCTTATCGACTTTATGGACACCGTCGGCTTTGACTACACGAGCGTCTTTGCCTACTCGCAGGAGGAGGGCAGCCTGGCCGCTAAGATGGAGGGTCAGGTCGACGAAGAGGTCAAGCTCGAGCGCGCCCAGGAGGCCATGGACCTGGCCGAGTCGCTCGGTTTTGCCGCCACCGCCGCACATGTGGGCGAGCGCGCCCAGGTGATCGTCGACGGTATCGAAGAAACCGAGGACGGCGCCGAGCTGATCGGCCATGCCTGGTTCCAGGCGCCCGATTCCGATGGCGCGGTCCACTTGGACGCCAGCGAGGCGTCCGTGGGCGATATTCTGACTGTCGAGTTTACCGATAGCTTCTGCTATGAGCTTATCGGCCATGTTGTGGAGTAGGAGAGCATCGTGGCAAACGAGAGCAATAAGGAACTGACGAGTGTTTGGACGCCCGCCAACATCGTGACGTGCGTTCGCATCGTCTTTATCCCGGTGTTCATGATCGTGTCGGCGCTTTCTCAGACGAGTGTTGCCGGTACGGATTGGAGCACCTTCGACGGCCCGCTCGCCGCCGCTGCCTTCATTCTGTATGTGATCCTGTCGTGCACCGATAAGGTCGACGGTTATCTGGCGCGTTCGCGCAACGAGATCACCGACTTCGGTAAATTCTTGGACCCCATCGCCGATAAGCTGCTCGTGTTCTCGGCCCTGCTGCTGTTCTTGGATTTTGGCGCGGTGACCGTGTGGTCCGTGTTCATTATCCTGTTCCGTGAGCTTCTGGTGAGCGCCCTTCGCATGGTCGCGAGTGCGGCTGGTGTGGTCGTTGCGGCCGATAAGCTCGGCAAGTACAAGACGGCGACCACGATGGTCTCCATCTGCGGTTACCTGTGCGTTTTTGCTATGGCCGGCTTGCACCTTGGCCCGGTGGCGCTGACGCTCGGCATCTACTCGGTGTCGCGCTTCCTGTATGCCGTTGCCGTTGTCTTGACCGTTATCTCGGGCGCCCAGTACTTCTGGAACTGCCGCAAGATCGTCTTTTCGGTCTAGGTCCTGGTGGGTATGACGGACTCTTTTGAGCAGATTTCCGCACATAACGAGGAGCTGGCGCGCGATATCGACGAGCGCGCGAGCGCTCGGGGTGTGACGGTTTCGACGGCTGAGTCGCTGACGGCGGGTATGATCGCCTCGACGATAGCCGATATCCCAGGCGCCTCGGCGGTGCTGCGTGGCGGTGCGGTGACCTACTGCGATGAGATTAAGCATCGCGTGCTGGGTGTTGAGCAGGAGACGCTCGACCGCTATACCGCTGTGTCGCATCAGACCGCGCGCGAGATGGCGTCGGGTTCGCTGGAGCTGTACCAGAGCGATATTGCAGTGAGCGCAACGGGTTATGCCGGCCCCGGCGGTGGCACTGAGGACGATCCGGCGGGCACTTTCTATATTGGCTGGGCGCATCGTTCCGCCGATGGGGGCGTGCCGGTCGTGGACTCTGTGCGCTGCCACTATGAGGGCGACCGTTCGTGTGTTCGTGCCCATGCGGTCACGGAGGCATTGGGTCGCATTGCCCTTGTGCTCAACTCTATGGAATAGACGTGTTTTAAGGGGCCTCCGGGCCCCTTAATTGTGGAGATTGGGACCTTAGGCTCATTTGGCGTTTGTGCTGGTTGTAGACGTATTTTTGCCAGCCTTGTTCATATTTGGCCCTATATGGTCAAGCATTTGGTCAGTGTTTGGTCGGCGTTTGGTTGGGTTTTGGAAAGGTCGGCTGCATATGATTTATCTGAACGGTTGACCACGAACAGCCGTTCGTTTATTATCGATGCAGGTTGTTAAGAGGAGGGCTATTCATGGCCAAGAATTCAGGTCCCGTACGTACCGTTCATGCTCGCACGACGGGTAAAGAGCGCGATGAGATGATCGCCACCACCAAGGCCGAGATCGAGAAGAAATTCGGCCAGGGTTCCATCATGAGGTACGGCGACGGTGGCCCCGAGCTCGAGGTCGAGGCCATCCCTACGGGCGCTCTGGCACTCGATGCCGCTTTGGGTATCGGCGGCGTGCCGCGCGGCCGTATCGTCGAGATCTACGGTCCTGAGTCCTCCGGTAAGACGACGCTTTCGCTCGAGATCCTGGCCGAGGCCCAGGCTATGGGTGGCGTTGTGGCATTTATCGATGCCGAGCACGCGCTCGATCCCACGTATGCCGCGCGCATCGGCGTGGATATCGACGAGGTGCTCATTTCCCAGCCCGATACGGGTGAGCAGGCGCTCGAAATCGTTGACATGCTTGTGCGTTCTGGTGCCATCGATGCCATCGTTGTCGACTCCGTTGCCGCGCTGACCCCGCGTGCCGAGATCGAGGGAGAAATCGGCGACACTACGGTCGGTCTTCAGGCTCGCCTGATGAGCCAGGCGCTCCGCAAGCTCGCCGGCTCGCTGTCCAAGTCCAACACGACGTGCATCTTCATTAACCAGCTGCGTGAGAAGATCGGCGTCATGTTCGGCAACCCCGAGACTACGACGGGCGGCCGCGCCCTTAAGTTCTTCTCTTCGGTGCGTATCGACATTCGCCGTATCGACAGCATTAAGCTTAAGGACGAGGTTATCGGTAACCGCGTGCGCGCCAAGGTCGTTAAGAACAAGGTGGCAGCTCCGTTCCGTTCTGCTGAGTTCGACATCATGTACGGTACGGGCATCTCTAAGGAGGGCTCAATTCTGGACATGGCTGTCGAGTGCGGCATCTGTAAGAAGATGGGCTCTTGGTTTGCCTATGGCGAGGACAAGCTCGGCAACGGTCGCGAGGCCGCCAAGGCGTTCCTGCGCGAACACCCCGATTGCGCTGACGAGATTGAGCATAAGGTCCGCCTTGCCTGCGGGCTTGAGTTTGATGACGATGCTCCGTCCGAGGTAGAGCTGACCGATCAGCCTGCGCCTGAGGAGTTTGACGAGCTTTACGCCATCGATGGTTCCGCCATGCTCGATGATGACGACGAGTAGCGGTTACGCTCATGTCGTATACGGTGACCGAGGCCACGCCCGTCTTTCCCGATAAGAAGGTGGCCTCCTCGTTCTCGAGCGGGTATGCGTCCAAAAAGCCTTGCGCACATATCGATTGTGAGCTTGAGGGCGGTTTTGAGCGGTCCATTTGGATTCCCGTGCGGGTCGCGCGGCTGTATGTCAAAAACCGCCCCGATCTTCCCTGTGATTGGGACAACTTTCGTGAGGCGGTGCAGCTCATCGAGCGTAAATGTGCACTTAACATGGTGACCGAGATGTTATCGCGCCGCGACCATGCGACGGGTGAGGTCCGTGACAAGTTGGCTCGCTACGGCTTTCGCCAGCCCGCGATTGATTTCGCCGTCGAGCGCGCCACCGAGTATCGCTTTTTAGACGAGAACCGCTTTTGCTCGTACTTTATCGAGGAACGCAAGCGGCGCGGTTGGGGACAGCGCAAAATCGAGACCGAGCTCAAGCGACGTCATGTTGTGCTCGATGACATTCCCGGTTATCCCGAGGATTATTTTGCCGTCGAAGACGATTTGGCGCGTGCGTCAGCCCTGCTCGCCAAGCGGCGTGTTCCAGAGACGCGCGGATTCGAAAAACTGGTTCGGTTTTTGATGGGCAAGGGGTTCTCGTATCACATCGCCGCCGATGCCGTTAAGGCACGTCTCGATGCCGAATGCGAGGAATGTGCGCTTTAGGCGTATGCGTTTTGTGGCCCTGCCGTTCACCGCGTTTTAGCCGCCGTACTGGGGCCATTTATTTGACAGTTGTTGTGGTTCAACGTACGATAAACACTGTCATTTGCTTTGTGATATGTGCTCATCTGTGATGAGTTTGTTTATATGTTTATCTGTATCCGACCCGCATAAGCTGCGCCCATATTACTCAAATGTCGCGAGCCGTTCGTAAGGACGGTTCGCTTTGTTGTGTAACGAATCCATAAAAAGGAGTGAGCATGCCTATCATCGCAGCGCTCGTTGGCATCGTTTTGGGTGCTATCGCCGCCATTGCCTACATGCGCACCGCCAAGCAGGGTAGTCTTCACGAGGCCGACGAAAAGATCCAGTCGGCACACGCACAGGCTGAGTCCCTGATCGGTGATGCAAAGCGTCAGGCCGAGACCCTCAAAAAAGAGGCTCTGCTCGAGGCTAAAGAGGAGATCATCAAGAACAAGCAGGCCGCCGAGGCCGAGGACAAGCAGCGTAAGAACGAGATTCGTACGCTCGAGAACCGCGTGATGCAGCGCGAGGAATCCCTCGATCGCCGTAACGACGCTCTCGACAAGCGCGAGCATCAGCTGTCCAGCCAGGCCGGTCAGGTCGAGAAGCGCTCCCGAGAGCTCGAGGAGCTCTGCGCAAAGCAGACCTCCGAGCTCGAGCGTATCGCCGACCTTACCCGCGAGGACGCCCACAAGGAGCTCCTCGATAAGGTTCGCGGCGAGGTCACCCACGAGGCCGCCACGATCATTCGCGAGTCCGAGCAGCAGGTTCGCGCCGAGTGCCACAAGACCGCCCAGGAGATTCTGTCCCTGGCGATTCAGCGCTGCGCTGCCGACCACACTGCCGAGGTTACCGTTACCTCCGTGCACATTCCCTCTGATGACCTCAAGGGCCGTATCATCGGTCGCGAGGGTCGCAACATCCGGACCTTCGAGCAGGTTTCCGGGGTCAACCTCGTGATCGACGACACGCCCGAGACCGTCGTTCTTTCGAGCTTCGACCCGGTCCGTCGTGAGACCGCCCGTGTCGCCCTCGAGAACCTCATCGCCGACGGACGCATTCACCCTGCCCGCATCGAGGAGATGTATCACAAGGCTGCCGACCTGGTTCAGCAGCGCGTGCGCGAGGCTGGCGAGCAGGCTGCCTTCGATACCGGCATTCACGACCTGCACCCCGAGATCGTCAAGACCCTTGGTGCCCTGCGCTACCGTACCTCGTTTGGTCAGAACGTGCTTCAGCACTCCCTCGAAGTCTCTGACCTGTGCGGCGTGATGGCTTCCGAGCTTGGCCTGGACGTTGTGACCGCCAAGCGCGCCGGCCTGCTGCACGACCTGGGCAAGGCAATTGACCATGACGTCGAGGGGCCGCATGCCGTCATCGGCGCCGAGCTTGCCCGCCGTTATGGCGAGAAGCCCGTTATCGTTCACGCTATCGAGGCTCACCATGCCGACGTCGATCCGAACACGGTGCTCGATGTCCTGGTACAGGCCGCCGATGCCGTCTCCGCTTCTCGCCCCGGTGCCCGTCGCGAGTCTGCCGAGAACTACATCAAGCGCCTTGAGAAGCTCGAGGAGATCGCCAACTCCCATGACGGCGTCGAGCGTACCTATGCCATGCAGGCTGGTCGCGAGGTCCACGTCATGGTTCAGCCGGACAAGATCTCCGATGCCCAGTCCACGGTTCTGGCTCACGATATCGCCCATCAGATCGAGGAAGAGATGGAGTATCCCGGTCAGGTGCGCGTCGTCGTGATTCGCGAGAGCCGCGCTGTCGATATCGCTAAATAACATGAGCGACGCGAACGAGCTCATCTCATTTATCGCGTCGATGTCGGGGGAGGGCAACCTTCGCGTCGAGGAGAACCTTGGCGAGGGGTATGTCCGCCTCCGCGTTTCGGAGGCCGAGCGGCGCCAGGCAAAGCACGACATTCAGCATGTCGAGGATATCGTCATCGAAATGCTCCGTAATGCTCGCGATGCCGGCGCCGACAAGGTCTTTCTCGCTACGACCAAGGAAGATGGCGTCCGCACGCTTGTCTTTCTGGATAACGGCTCGGGTGTTCCGCAGGATATGCAAGAGCGAATCTTCGATGCTCGCGTTACCTCCAAGCTCGAGAGCATGAAGATGGACCGTTGGGGCGTTCACGGTCGTGGCATGGCATTGTTTTCGATCAAGCAGAACACCGACGAGGCCCGTGTGGTCACGTCCGGTGTCGATCTTGGTTCAGCCTTTAAGGTGAGCGTTGCGGCCGACCGCCTCAGTGAGCGTGCCGATCAGTCCAGCTGGCCCCAGGCCGTCAAGGATGAGGACGGACGTTATGTCTGTGCTCGCGGTCCGCATAATATTATTCGCTCTGCCTGTGAGTTTGCGCTCGAGGAGTTGCGTGGTTGCGATGTCTATCTTGGTTCTCCGTCTGAGATTGCCGCGACCCTTTATGCTCAGGCGTCAAGCCGGCTCGATACGTCGCGTCTCCTGTTTATTGATGACGAGAGCGAGCTTCCGGTTGTCGATCGTTTAGGCCTTGCCTCTGATGCCGAGGACTTTATCCGCATCTGTTCGGGTTTGGGTCTTGAAATGTCCGAGCGCACGGCACATCGCATTTTGGCAGGGCAGATTAAGCCCGTTCGCGGTGTGACCGCGCGTTTGCTGCGCGAGCGTGATTCTTCCTCGCATGCGCCGGCTCCTGTCGATCTTGCGAAAGATCGTCGCGGGCTACGTATTGCCAAGGATGACATGGCACAGTTTTCGCGTGCTGTGGAGCGCGACTTTAATGACCTTGCCGCCCGGTACTATCTCAACCTTTGCGGCGACCCAAAGATTCGCGTTTCTCGTGATCGAATCACTGTGACCTTCGATCTTGCCAAAGAGGAATAGTGCCTTTACCGAGTCCACTCGGTACGATAAAGTTATTGCAGTTAAAACGTACTTTTAAACGCAGGAGTTTCTTCATGGATTGCCTGAAGGTATCAAGCAAATCATCGCCCGCGTCCGTTGCCGGCGCCATCGCCGGCATGGTCAAGGATGGTGTACCCGTCAACATCCAGTGTGTCGGCGCCGGTGCGGTCAACCAGGCCATTAAGGCCGTGGCTATCGCGCGCGGTTTTTTGATTCCAACCGGTTTTGATATTTCCTGCGCGCCCGTGTTCTCCGACATCCTCATTAACGGGGAGTCACGCACGGCCATCCGCCTTTCTATTTACGTTCACCAGATCAATCGAGCTGCTATGGATAACGTCGTCATGGATGATGTTAAGCCTGTGGCATAGCTTCTGCTTGCCTCGATTCGCCTCCCTTCCATCGTTAGGACTTATGCACATGGACCAGCGTTCCGTACGCGATATTCTTGCCGGTAAAACCTACTTTATCCGCACCTTTGGCTGCCAGATGAATCAGCACGATTCCGAGCGCGTGAGCGGTCTGCTCGATTCGTATGGTTGCCTCATGGCGCTCGATCCCGAGCATGCCGATATCGTTGTCTTCATGACATGCTGTGTGCGTGAGGCCGCCGATACTCGCCTGTACGGTCAGTGCAATTCCTGCAAAAGCCTGCCGCCTTCGCCTTCGGGCAAGCGTGTGGTTGCCGTGG
Organism: uncultured Collinsella sp.; assembly: GCA_902493855.1. Taxonomy (GTDB): domain Bacteria; phylum Actinomycetota; class Coriobacteriia; order Coriobacteriales; family Coriobacteriaceae; genus Collinsella. The sequence goes on along the minus strand of CABUQV010000003.1, from coordinate 21,740 downwards.
GCGGCTGCATCGCACAGCGTGATGGCGAGGGCCTGCTCACCAACGTCGATAACGTCAATGTCATCTTTGGCACGCATTCCATCGCACATGTGGCCGAGCTCATTGCCGAGGCGTTCCTTGATGGTAAGCGTCATATCCGCACCAATGAGCATGAGGATACGGATGCCATGAGCATGCCGTGGCATCGCGAGACCCAGTATCACGCCTGGGTGCCCATCATGACTGGCTGCAATAATTTCTGCACCTATTGCATCGTGCCGTACGTGCGCGGTCGCGAAAAAAGCCGCCCCTTCGAGGAGATTGTCGACGAGGTGACCGGTTTGGTGCGCCAGGGCGTGCGTGAGATTACGCTACTGGGCCAAAACGTTAACTCTTATGGTCGCGATCTGTTTGGCAAGCCGCGTTTTGCCGATCTGCTGCGTGCCGTGGGCGATACGGGTGTGGAGCGCATCTTCTTTACGTCTTCGCATCCCAAGGATCTGCTTCCCGAGACCATCGACGCCATGGCCGAGACGCCTGCCGTTATGCCGCAGTTGCACCTGGCCGTCCAGTCAGGTTCGACACGGATCCTCAAAGAGATGAATCGCCGTTATACACGCGAGGACTATCTGGGCCTGGTCGATCGCATCCGCAACCGTATGCCCGATATTGCGCTCTCGACCGACATTATCGTTGGCTTCCCGGGCGAGACTGAAGAAGACTTTGAGCAGACGCTCTCACTTGCCGAGACGGTCCGCTATGCTCAGGCCTATACCTTCATCTATTCCAAGCGCGCCGGTACCCCGGCCGCCGAGATTGACGATCCTACGCCGCATGAGGTTATTCTCGAGCGTTTCAACCGCCTGGTTAAGGTTATCGAGACCACGGCACACGAGTATAACCAGGGTGATCTTCACACTGTGGTGCCGGCGCTCATTGAGGGAACGAGTAAAAAGAACGACGCGGTCCTGCTGGGCAAGAGTCCCAAGAATCAGACCGTGCATGCGCCTATCCCCGAGGGTTACAGCATCGATCAGCTTGTTGGCAAGATCGTTGATGTTGACGTTGACGTTGCCAAGACCTGGTATTTGTCCGGCTCCGTTGTGGGTGAGCCGCGCTAATGGTTTCTCCCGGGGCAGGTCTTTCCGCCGTTGCGATCGTCGGTCCGACGGCGGTTGGTAAGAGCGATGTTGCCGACCGTTTGGCAGCTCGTCTTTCGTCCGAAGTGCTGTCGTGCGATGCGATGCAAATCTATCGCGGCATGGACATCGGTACTGCAAAGATGGCGCCCGATGAGTGTACGGCGCCGCTGCGTCTCGTCGACATTGTAGAGCCGGGTGTGGCGTACTCTGCGGCGCTTTATCAGGCTGACGCTCGCGCACATGTTGAACGTCTCCTTGGTTCGGGTTGCCTGCCGGTTTTTTGCGGAGGTACGGGGCTGTATCTCAAGGCCGCCCTTGATGAGATGGACTTTCCCTCGGGTGAACTTGAGGACGATCGCCGTGCGGGCTATCAGGAGCTTGTCGAGCGTATTGGCGAGGAAGAACTGCATGCTCTGCTTGCCGAGCGCGATCCAGAATCGGCTGCTGTTATTCATCCCCATAACGTGCGCCGTGTGATTCGTGCGCTCGAGATGCATGATGATGGTATCTCCTATGCAAAGCAAAAAAGTCAGTTTAGTGTTCCGCGCGAGCATTATCATGCCCTATGGTTTGGTCTGACGCGTAATCGTGAGGTGCTCTACGAGCGCATTAACCTGCGTGTCGATCTGATGTTTGAACAGGGTCTTGTTGATGAGGTTCGCGGTCTTATGGACCAGGGGCTGGGAGATGCCCTGACTTCGATGCAGGCAATTGGCTATAAAGAGATCATCGATGCTTTCAATGGCGTGACGAGCATGGATGAGGCTCGCGAACTCATTAAGATGCGTTCGCGTCGCTATGCCAAACGTCAGCTTTCGTGGTTTAAGCGCGATGACCGTATCGCGTGGTTTGATATGGATGAATGTACGATCGATGAGGTCGTTGAGGATATCCTGCATCGTATTGAGGCTGCCTAATGGCCCGTTTCCCCCTTGTTCCCACGGCACCCGAGCCCGAGCGTGCCATTTTAGTTGGTGTTGAATGGCGCGACAATGCATGGCCACTCGATCGATCGCTCGATGAGCTGGAGCGCCTTGCCCACACGGCTGGTGCCCAGTGCGTGGCTCGCTTGTCTCAGCGTTTGGTAAAGCCGTATCCCAAATCATTTATCGGTTCCGGTAAGGTAGAGGAGCTGTGCGGTCTGGTACATCGCATGGATGCCGATGTCGTTATTTTTGACGACGACCTGACGCCCTCGCAGTAATCCTATTTGGAGAAAGCCGTGGGCGAGCCGGTAAAGATTATCGATCGTACGGCACTGATCTTGGATATCTTTGGCCTGCATGCTCAGACGCGTGAGGGACGCCTACAGGTACAGCTGGCGCAGCTTCAATATCTGTTGCCTCGTCTGCGCGGCATGTGGAGCCATCTCGCCAAGGAACAGACGCGCGGCGGCATCGGCTCACGCTTTGGTCAGGGCGAAAGTCAGCTCGAGGTCGACCGTCGCCTCATTCGTAATAAGATCGCTGCGCTTCGTCGTGAGCTTAAGCAGGTTGAACAGCGTCGCGATGTCCAGTCCAAGAGCCGCATTGAGTCACCGGCGTTTCGCGTCGCGTTAGCCGGTTATACCAATGCCGGTAAATCGACGTTGCTCAATCGCCTGACCGGCTCTACGGTACTTTCGCAGGACAAGCTGTTTGCTACGCTCGACCCGACGACGCGTTCGTATCGCCTGCCCGGCGGTCGCGGCATGACGATTACCGATACCGTCGGCTTTATTCAAAAACTGCCGCATGGTCTGGTCGATGCCTTTAAGTCCACGCTGTCCGAGGTTCTTGGTGCTGATCTGATCCTAAAAGTTGTGGATACCTCTGACGAGGACTACGAGCGCCAGCTCGAGGCAGTCGATCGCGTTCTTGACGAGATCGGTGCCGGCGAGCGTTTGACGCTTACGGTGTTCAATAAAATCGATCTTCTCGATAGCGTTGATCGATTGAGCTTCCGTCGTCGCTACCCCGAGGCCGTGCTGTTCTCGGCCCAGACGGGCGAGGGACTCGACGATCTCGTCGACCGTATTGCTCGTGAGGCGGCTGCCACCGATGTGTTGCTCTCTGCTGATATCCCGTATCGAGAGGGCGCCCTTATCACGTTGGTGCATGAGCAGGGAACCCTTTTGCACGAGGAATATCTTGAGGACGGCGTTCGTATTGTGGCGAAGCTGCCGGCCCGTATCGCGCCGCGGCTCGAGCGTTATCGCACCGAGTAGACGAGCTCCAAAATGCCCAGAATGATGGGCTGATGCAGCAGATAAAAGGGGAGTGCATGACGTCCGAGGATGGCGAGCGCCGGCAGGGGGTTGGCGTAGGCCCAGCTAGGGACGGTCTTATCGATTCCCTGCGCTATATGTGCGGCGAAGTATCCTGCAAGATACATAAAGATAAATGGGATAATGGGGTAGTAATCACCTGAAACAAACCCAGGGCTCGGAAATCCCAGCCACGCCAGGTAGGGGACAGGGTAGATCGTTTTGGGGATGCTCCAGGTGAGGGCGAACAACACAAGGCATAGGGACATGCCCCATCTCGCCGATATCTTCTTAAGGACGGGATCGGTCAACGCCACGATGCCGGTACATGCGGCCATGCAGTAGATGATGCCAAAATTAACCGAATCGTCGACTGAGACAAGTGTTGTTGCCAACCAGACGACGAGTGCTGCTAAGGCGTATTTGGCGGCACGTTTGATATTGTTGCGCGAAAGAGTGCACATCCAACCCGCGATAAACAAGAATACCCAGCTGATGCTGGCGCGCCAGATGTCTTGAAAGACAGTCTGGGTAAACCAGGGCATATCCCAGTCGTACAGGTAGGCGAAATCGTAGCAAGCGTGAAAACCTGCCATTGAAATCATCGTAAACCCGCGGACGGTATCAAAGATGGTGATGCGTTTTTGCATTACGAGAACCGGCGCATCAAGCCGACGACTTTGCCCAAGATAACGGGATTCGTTGCATAGATAGGCTCCATGGTGTCATTCTCGGGCTGCAGGCGTACGCGTCCCTGCTCCTTGTAGAACGTCTTGACAGTCGCTGAACCATCAATCATGGCCACGACAATTTCACCGTTCATGGCACTCTTTTGTTCACGGACGATGATGTAATCGCCATTGAAGATGCCGACATTGATCATTGAGCTCCCATGCACCTCAAGGATAAAGGAACCCTGATCGGTGGCGATTTCGGTCGGGATAGTAAAAGTGTCTTCGATATTCTGCTCGGCCAGAATGGGAATCCCAGCCGCGACGCGACCAACGAGCGGTAGCGAGACCGTTCCGCGAGGTGCGGTGGGCTCGTCAGATTTAGAAATTGAGACAGAGGAACCGTCCTCGTTAAAGAGTTCCAGGGCGCGCGGTTTGGTGGCATCGCGCTTGAGTAGCCCGCGCGCCTCCAGGGCAGATAGATGGGCGTGCACGGTGCTGGGGGAGGAAAGGCCCACGGCAGAAGCCATCTCGCGCACGCTGGGCGGATAACCCTTCTCCTGCTGATACTCCTTGATGAAGTCGTAAATTTGCTGCTGACGCTTGGTAATTTTGCGAGCCATCAGGGCATCCTCTCTACCCATGTCAAACAAATGTTCGAATTTTGCTTGACAGGAACAACTGTTCGAAGATAATAATAACCGAACATTCGTTCTCGCGCTAGACATTTTTGTCCGCGCGGCTTGATAAAACTGTTCTCAGCAAAACACGCGAGAGGAGAGCATGATGAACGCAACGAATATGGTCCAGGGAAACCTCGCCCTTAAGCTCGAGACGCCTGCGGAGCCCACTTTTACGGTTGTTCAGGGTGGCCGCTCCGGCTTTCAGCCTTTGACCGTACAGCCTGCTCGCAATCAGCAGGCTGTAGTCGCGCCGGCCCGCGTTGCCCTGAAGGTTCCGACGATTGTCGCCGTTGCCGTTGCGCTTACGCTCTTCTTTGTCCTCGCAACGTTGGTCTTTAGCGCTCGTCACGCCGCGTATGCCGAGTCCGTTTCCAACGTTACCTACGAGACCATTCGCGTTCAGCCTGGTGATTCTCTTTGGTCACTTGCCGAGGAATATCCAATCGAAGGCCTTTCCACGCAAGAGACTTCCGACATGATCCGTAACGTCAATCATCTGGAGCATGGTTCGCTCGCCGCCGGCGCACATCTTAAGGTTCCTGCTCGTTCGTAATCATTATCGCGCTGCGCATGGTACCCTTGTTATCGTTTAAGAGGAGGTACCATGCGCTGTCCCAAATGCGGCAAGGCACATACTCGCGTCGTTGATTCCCGTATGCAGGAGTCAAATAACACCATTAAGCGCCGTCGCGAATGTTGCTCGTGTAACTATCGCTTTACAACGTTCGAGCGATGCGAAGACCCAATCGAGGTCATTAAGTCAGACGGAACCAAGCAGCGGTTCGATCGCAATAAGCTGCTCGTCGGCTTGATGCGCGCCACCATCAAGCGCGATATCGACACTAAGAAGCTCAATGAGATTATCGACGACATCGAGGTCGAGCTGCGCTCTCGCACGCTGACGGCCGTCACGTCGCATGAGTTGGGTGACATGGTGCTCAAGCGCTTGGCCAAGATCGACAAGGTGGCGTACATCCGCTTTGCCTCGGTCTACCGCGATTTCAAAGACGTCGATGAGTTTCTGCAAGAGCTCGACAAGCTAAGGTGATTCCATGTCCAATATTACCGTCAACATAAAGCGTCTCGACCCCACCGTCGAGCTTCCCAAATACGCCCATCCCACCGATGCCGGCTTGGATTTGCGCTCCAACGAGGACTGCGTCCTGAAGCCCTTCGAACGTCGTCTGGTCTCTACTGGGCTGGCTATCGCCCTACCCGATGGCTACGCCGGCTTCGTCCAGCCCCGCAGCGGCTTAGCCATCAAGCAGGGCCTGTCTATAGTCAACACGCCGGGCCTCATCGACGCCCACTACCGAGGAGAACTCAAAGTCATCCTCATTAACCTAGACCCCACGAACAACATCCAAATCAACAAAGGCGACCGCATAGCCCAACTCGTCATCCAAGAAGTCCCCACGGTCAACCTCATAGAAGTAGAAGAACTAGACAAAACCGACCGAGGAGCCGGCGGTTTCGGTTCTAGCGGCGTAGCTTAGTCGTTTACGCACTGTCCGCTGACCGGCCCGACCCGCCTATATATCATTCCGTGCTCAAACATTCTCGCGCGGCGCTCGTATCTCTCCCGCCCGCCTCTCCCACATATCATTCCATGCTCAAACATTCTCGCTTCGCTTCGCTCGCTGCGAAACTGCGCGTGGAACGATATGTGCGAGAGGCGGGCGGGCGGCTACTCGCTTGAAAAATTATTTACTTTTCTAGTAAGCCGACGCGACAAAGGGGCTGTCCCTTTGTCGCGTCGGCTTACTGTATTTAGATTTTCCGGTTTCGCCTTTGCAGGTTCTAGCGGTTGGGAATCTGGTATAGCTGCTAGTACGTAAACGCAGCTTACCTGCGGGAGGCCCCTATATATCGTCCCACGCGCAGTTTCGCAGCGCAGTGAGAATGTTTGAGCATGGGATGATATATAGGGGCCTCCCGCAGGTAAGCGGACAATCCAATGCTAGCGGATATGTGCAGGTTTTCCGCCCCAGTAGAAGCGGCAGAAGGCTCGTTTGCGCTTTTGGGGTTTGCCCACGAGCTCCATGGTGGCGATGGCTATGTCTTCGGCTGCGTGGGGGCGGCGTAGTACTTCGCCGTTGATGAGTAGGGCTTTGAGTGATTCGGGATGGTCGTGCAAGTGACGTAGGGTTACGATGAGTTCTCGTGCGGTGGTGACATGCATGCTGGCGCCCATGCCGGTGAGCATCGTGGTGTTGGCCTTTTCCTGACCGTATGATTTGCCCAGCAGAATCATCGGCAGATGCGCGCACAGGCACTCAGTGACGGTGAGTCCGCCCGATTTGAGGATTGCCAGATCGCAGCCGTGCATGAGGGCTGCCATGTCGTCCACGTAGTCCAGAACCGTGACGTTTTCGAGCTTCATGGCGTCGAAGAGCGTCTTGAGGCGGGTGGCGTATTCCTCATCCTTGCCCGGCAAAAAGACAAAGTGCATGTCCTCGAAGCTGCGCAGGAAGGGGAGTGTGCGGTCCATCTCCGCGCGAAAGCGAACGTACGGTTGAGGCAAACTGGCACCGGCCATCACCAGCACAACGGTCTTGTCAGCGGGGAGATTGAACTTCTCGAGTTCTTCCTCGCGATTGTAGTCCGTATCAAACCCGGCTCGAATGGGGATGCCTGTAATGCGGATTTTGGTCTCGGGAACTTTACGGGGGCGAAGTGTCTCGGCCATAAATTCGTTGGCTACGCAGAACAGGTCGGTGTCCTTGTGGGGCCAAAAGCCTTCGACTTCGTAATCGGTCGGCACGCAGATGACCGGGTAATCGATACCCGTGATGACGCGGGCGCCCACAGCGACGTTGGCCGCCGTAATGTGTGTTGCGACCACGGCTATGGGCCTGCGGGTCCGGACGTATTCGTTGAAGGCGGGGAACATAATTCGTGACCATGCTGTGCCGCCGCCCCAGAGCAGATGTCCTGTAAGCGTATATCGCCAGGTCAGGTCGTAAATGGGACGCGTGGCGCCGGTAAACGACGCTGCTGTTTTATTACCATCGAACCTAATGCGTCCAAAATCGAGGATATCTAGGACTTCGATCTCAATATCCTCAGGGATTCCTTTGGTGCCGCGGATAAGGTCAAATGCTTGTGCAATCGCGTTGGCGGCGGCTTTGTGGCCCGATCCAACCGATGCGTGCACAATGGTTACCAGGGGTTTTTGCTGAGCCAAGAGCGAGGTCTGCTCCGATTGGGGAGTGCTGTGCGTGGGCAGGGGAGCGTCATTGCCCATCTGCGTTTGATCCATCGATAACTCCCCTTCATCTTAGTTTCGCAAGGAATCATTGTAGTGCATGAGTGTCACGTTCGTCTAAATTTGGGTATGAGCGCAAAGAACGCCAATCTTTCGACAGGAGGTCTTTTCATGACTACCCATCAGCCGATCGATGTTGCTATTATCGGCGGCGGCCCTGCGGGCTATGCTGCGGCCATTTATGCGGCGCGCTCCAACCTAACGACGACCGTGATTGAACAGGGCATGTCGGGAGGGCAGATCGCCACAACCAATGAGGTCGAGAACTATCCGGGCATTCCGCTCTTGAGTGGCGCCGAACTCGGCGAGCGTTTTCAGCAGCATGCAGAGGGCCTGGGAGCACAGGTTACATGGAGCATGGTTACGGGTATCGATTACGATGCCGATGCAGCGCTGTTTACGGTGCATCACGATATGGGCGATACCCTGGCTTCAAGTGTTATCGCTTGCATGGGTGCCACGCCGCGTCCGGCAGGTTTCGCTGGCGAGGATACGTATCGCGGTCGTGGCGTTTCGTATTGCGCGACGTGCGACGGCATGTTCTTTCGCAGCAAGCAGGTCTTTGTCATCGGCGGAGGCAATGCTGCCTGCGAGGAAGCTCTGTTCTTGTCAGAAATCGCCAGCAGCGTGACCATCGTGCTGCGTCGCGACCAGTTTCGTGCGCCTGATGGTGTTGTTCAGAAGGTGCTCGAAAAGGACAATATTACAGTTAGGTACCAAACTAGTATTGTGGAGCTCTCGGGCGAAGCCATGCCAACGACGATCGCCTTTAAGGACAATGCATCCGGTGAGACTCATACCGAGTCATTTGAGCCCGGCTCGTTTGGCATCTTTGTCTTTACCGGGACGCAACCCCATACCGAGCTTGTTGAGCATCTAGTCGATCTGGCGCCGGACGGCGGTATTGTTACTGATGATTCAATGGTGACCCGCACGCCAGGTCTATTTGCCGCTGGCGACATCCGTTCCAAACGTTTACGCCAGGTTGTGACCGCTGTTTCTGATGGAGCCATAGCGGCAACAAGCGCATATGCATTTCTCCGCGGATAAGTACGATAATATATCTTATGTAAGGTTATTATCTATTAACTAAATGGTGGGACGATGCATCAGTGTGCTGTCCCGCCAAATTTCTTGTCGGCTATGTGGTATGCAAAACTAGATAATCTAGAATACAATATAGAAATGAACGGAGGACCTTTATGAACCACGTTAAACACGTTATTCCGATGTCCGATTCGTCGGTCAGCATTAAGCCTGAGGATATTCAGCCCACTGTGCTGCCCGATGCATTTATTCAGTCCGATATCGTGCGCAAACTTAATACGTTGAGCCTGCCGCGCTATAACCAGTTGCCCAATGTGACGCTCTACCGCGACCAGGTTATTGAGTATGTTGCGCTGTGGATGGAGCCGCTGTCCATTTGTGTTGAGCAGCCCGTCATTACGCCATCGATGATCAATAACTACGTTAAGGTCGGCCTGGTGCCTGCTCCGGTCAAAAAGCAATATGGCCGCGAGCAGATTGCCCGCCTGATCGCTATCTGCATCTTTAAGCAGGTGCTACCTATTGCTGCGGTGCAGGCACTCTTTAACATTCAGCGTTTGAGCTACGATGCCCCGACGGCCTTTGATTATGTGGTCGATCAGCTCGAGGCATCGATTCGTTCGGCGTTTTCCATCGAGCAGACGCCGGTTCCCGATACGGCGCATCAGGTAACGCGTGAGTCGCTGCTTGTGCGCAGCGCGGTTTCATCCTTTGTTTCGAAGGCTTACTTGATGAGCTATCTCAAGTTCAACGGGTTTAATAGCTAGCCGAAGTATAAAACGGGCGGGACAAAGAGCCATCTGTCGCTTTGTCCCGCCCGTATTTTGCTTGGTTGGACTTTATTTGCCCGAAGCTACGCCCATGCCGTAGCCGATGATGAGGCCGTGCATCTCGGCGTAATAGGAATCCAGGCCGTTGCAGGGCATGATGATGGTCTTGGAGCCGGGCCAATGCTCGACTATGCGGTCAGTAAGCGCCTGTGCTCCAGCTTCGTTCTCAACGTGATCGATGATGACCTCGCCGCCCGTAAAACCCTCGGCTTCCATGGTGTCGATGATCTTGTTGAGCATCTTCTTTTCGCCACGTGTGTGCCCGACGAGTTCGATTTTACCAGCTTCACTCGCCGTGCCCAAAATGCGGATATTGAGCTTGTTGGCAATGACGCCGGCTGCCTTAGGGATACGTCCGGCTTTGGCGAGGTTTTCGTAATTGCACAAGCTGAAGAGGATTTTGCTGTTCTGCTCAAGGCTATCGAAGTATGCGCAAGCGTCCTCGAATGAGACATCCGGATTGCTTGCAAGATAGCGGTCGAACAGCAAGAAAATGAGGTCCATTTTGCCGCCAGCTGCGCGTGAATTGACTAGATGAATCTGTCGGTCGGGCTCCTCGGCAAGAACCATATCGCGAGCCGTGGCTGCCGCGTTGTAGCTGCCCGACACGCCCTCAGAGATCGGCATGCAGATGGTCTTGTCTGCCAATTTGAAGAGCTCGGCCCACTCCCCTACGCTGGGACAAGCGCTCGAAGAAGCGTTCGTCTCCGCCTGAACAGCGCAGTTGAGCTCATGCACATCGAGCGAAAGGTCATCGACGAATTCACGCTCCCCCACTCGAATTTTGAGGGGCGCAAATGCAAAGGTGGTATGGGGCGCGGTCGGTTGCCAATCGCGGAGGTTACAGCTTGAATCGGAGATAAGTGCCCAGCTCATAGAGGGTCCTTTCTAATTGTTCCCATTCAATTATAGCCATCTTGCAAATTGAATGTACGGCTATCTAGTTTTGAATACTAGATAGCCGTACAAGATTAGAGAAAAAAGAATGGACCTCGCGACTTAAAGCCACGAGGTCCACATTCACACGCTGTGTAAGATGACTTAATAGCGCACGAAGATGTAGTTATTGTTCATGCCGGCGGCAACGGAGCTGATGATGACACCCGTGTTGTAGTCGGAAGCATGAATCATCTGACCACCACCGATGTAAATGCCGGTGTGGTACGAGTTGACCACAACGTCACCGGGCTGCGGATCGGACACACGCGTCCAGCCCATAAAGGTGCCCGTGGTGCCCAGGCGGCAATAGCGACCAGTGAGGCAATAGCTAACAAAACCAGAGCAGTCGAAGCTGTTCGGGCCAATTCCGCCCCAGGAATAAGCGCAACCAAGCTTGCTGTATGCACGCGAGACAACAGAACCGCCATCGACGGACTGGCTCGGAGCAGAAGGCGTCGGAGCCGGAGCAGGCGTGGGGGGCTGCGGCGTCGGAGCAGGTGTCGGCGTGGGCGCCGGAGTGTTGCCGCCCTGGTTGTTGTTATTGCTGGTCTGGCCACCGTTGTTGGTGTTCTCGGTCGTACCGGCAGTCTCGTTGCTCACCGTGGCCTTCTCGGCGGTGCTGGCGTTGATGCCGGCCTGCAGCGCGGCGTTGGCCTCGGCCTCTGCGGCAAGCTCAGCCTGCAGCTGAGAATCCAGGGAGTTTACGACGTTCTGGGCTTCAGCCTGCTGGGCGTTAAGCTCGTCGACCTTTTTCTGCGTAGCGGCGACGTTCTTTTCCTGCTCGGCCTGCTTATCGGTGAGCTGCTGCTTAAGCTCCTTGACCTCTTGAATGGTCTGAGCCTGCTTATCGGAAACTTTGCCGTAGTAGAACAGACGGTTGAGCATATCGCTCAGGTCATCGACGCCCGTCAGAACCTGAAGCAGGCTCAGACCGCCGGTTTTGTACTCGCCGGCGACATAGGTCGAGAGCTTGGCCTGACCATCGGCGATCTCCTGCTGCTTTTGCGTGATCTCGCCAGCAGTCTGATCGAGCGCCTGCGTCTGCGTTGCGAGCTCATCGTAAATCTGCTGGGTTTGGGTACCGATCTGCTCGAGCTTCGTACGAGCAGCGGCAAGGTCGGATGCGGTATCGGCGTAGGCAGGAGCCGCGAGGCCCAAGCCCAAAACACAAGCGAGGGTTGCCGTAGCAGCGCAGCGTGCCATGTTTTTATGCGTGTTTGCTGTGCGCATGTAGCTTCCTTTCCAGTAACTAAGGGTAACGGCTAGTCCACCGTCACCAGGCTAAAGAGCTCCACATCGTCATCAGACGGCGTGAGCTTCTCGCGCGGGTTGAGAAACGCAAGCTCAAGGATACAACCGTAACCGATAAGCTTTGCGCCCATATCTCGCACCAGTTTACCTGTTGCCTCGACGGTTCCGCCCGTCGCGACCAAGTCGTCCAGAATCAACACGGTATCTTTAGAGCTGATAGCGTCGGCATGGATCTCAATGGAATCAGTTCCGTACTCGAGCTCGTAGCTCTGGCTCACGGTCTCGCGCGGCAGCTTGCCCGGTTTACGTGCGGGAACAAAGCCGGCGCCAAGGGCTACAGCTACCGGTACGCCAACCATAAAGCCGCGAGCCTCGGGACCCACGACCTTGGTGATTCCCATGCCGGCAAAGTGCTCGGCGAGGGCATCGGTCATGGCTTTGAGTGCCTCGGGATTGCCAAAGAGCGGCGTGATGTCTTTAAAGATGACTCCGGGCTCGGGATAGTCGGGGATGTCGACGATTTGAGATTCGAAGTCGTACATTTCAGGACCTTTCAATGGGTTGCCGGATAAGCGGCAGCGGTTATTTGGCCGCGTTGGCGGTGCCAGATTGCGAAGGGGCGACGACCTTGAGCGGCTTGACGAGAGAATCCTCGTGCGAAGCCGGCGCGGCTATCTCTTCGTTTTTGGCCTTGGTGGACTCGGAGCGAGTGATTTCCTCATCGAGTGCATCGATGTCGGCGTCTTCGACCACGGCGTTGAGCGATTCAAAAACGCGGTTCTTGAGCAGCGCGGTGTGCACGCCCTCCGTCAGATCGTGAAGCTTCTTAAATGCACGCTCGAGCTTGGCGTCGCGCTCGTCATCGGAGGTATCCATGCCGAGCATGCTCACGAGCACCTGCTCAAACATCGAGGACTCGCGGTTGGCGGAAGACACGTACTGACGCAGGTTGCGGGGCTCGATATGGAAGCGTGACAGCTCGGAGCAGTAGCGGATGATCGGAAAATCGCGGCCATCGACAAGCTCGCGATTCTGCGGACTCTTGATGATGCGAATGAGGTCGTTCTCGGCGAGCGAGCGGATAAACGAAATCTCGACGCCCAACATATCGGGAATGGTCTCGATGGGATGCAGCTTTTGCTTAGTCTCCTTGGGCTCCGTCTTGAGCGGAACATCGGATAGCAAGCCCACCTCGTAGGCGAGCGTTGACAGGTCCGTGGCGTTTTCCAAGCGCTGCTTAATCACGTTGAGCGGCATGTAGCGGGTCTTCTGCAAGTGCAGGATGACCTCCAGACGATCAACGTCCTCCTTAGAGTACTGACGGTATCCCTTAGGCGTACGATGAGGGGTAATGAGCCCCTCATCCTCTAGAAATCTAATTTTTGAGTTCGAAAGATCGGGGTATGCGCCTCGAAGTAGGTTGACGACTTGGCCGATACTCAGATAGTTGCGTTCGGCCATGCCCTACTCACCGGTTTCGATGCGCTCCGGCGTGCTCTCGTGGTAGATGAGCGTAAATGTACCGATCTGAACGGAAGAACCGTCGTGCAGCGGGGCTGCATTGACGATGGCACCGTCAACCCAGGTGCCATTGAGCGAGCCCAGGTCCTCGATGCGAGCGCCGAGGCCCTCGCGAATAATGCGCGCGTGGCTGCGCGAAACAGTCATGTCGTTGAGGAAGATGCCGTTCGCAGGATCGCGGCCGATGGTGGTCACGTCGTCCTCGAGCTCAAAGGCGGCACCAGTCTGCGGACCCTTGACGATGGACAGAACGGGGGCGGTGATGCGCACGTTGGCCATGAGGTCGGGAACGGTGACGTCGCTTGAAGGCACGCGGAATACGCAGGTAGCGTCAGCAGTCTTATCATTCTGAGGCATATTGTTAACCATGTTGTCCATGACAACCCCTAACTTATCGCGGACGTGCCGCAAATAATGAACCGTACGTAATCATACCCCAACGAATCAGTCTTCGATTTCAGGGTTCAGAAAGTCGATGTCCTCGTCCTCGGGATGCGCGAGAGCCTGTTTAATGGCCACTCCGCCCTTAATGGAGTAGATGACAGCCGTGAGCATGGAGAAGATCACGCCGCCGTACACAAAGAAGATGCCGAGGGGCACCGAGCTTCCGTTGAGGCCCGGGAAGGCCTTAAGGGTTGAAGGTAAAAGATGCAGGCCGTCAATAACGGGGAAACCGAGCAGCATGAGCGAGAAGCCGGTCATGAGCAGCGCAGTGGCAATCTTTCCGGGAAAGACGACATCGATGGGGCGACGGTGATAATGACGAACGATAAGCGTGCCGATGCCTAGATAGATGTCGCGGCCAATAATGAGCACGCAGACCCAGATGGGCAGCTCTCCGCGGACCACCAGTCCCAAGACGCCGGTGAACAGCAGCGCACGGTCGCAAATGGGATCCATGACCTTGCCGAGCCACGAGACCGTCTTAGTCATGCGGGCGATCTGGCCGTCCATCCAGTCGGTGGAGGCGGCAACGGCGTAGATTGCGATGGCGATGACGCGGTTGTTATCCGTCACAAACAGGTACAGAAATACCAGGGTGAGGATCAGGCGCGTAAAGGTTATGAAATTGGAGATCGTAAAGATCTTATTCGACGGGTAATCGGAAGTGCCGATAAGCTCCTTTTTGATCTTCTTTTTGATGCCCACAGGACTCCCCCGCTGGTTAACGACAAAACTTTCGATACTATACCCGTTCCGGCGATGTCTATCCAGCGTAAGCATAGAGAGTCCAGACATGTGGAGGGCGCTATTAGGCAGGGAATTTCGCATTCGTGTACATCTGCCTCCAAACATGTCGAAAAATGTCGATTTCGGTGGCTGGTGTACACGTTTTGATTCGGTGATTACATCGATCGGGAAAGTTGTTACTTTATGCAAATGCGTGCGGGTCGAGATTGGCTGGCGCCAAAAGAGCCCAACGGCCGTTACGGCTTCGTTAGAAACGCACCCCACCATGGATGGTGAACCCGAAAGGTAAGACGCGCGGGCACGGTGAATCGGCCCGCGCGCCCGGAAGAGAAAGGATAAACCCATGGGTTACATGCTCGAGACGCGCGGGCTCACCAAGCGCTTCGGCCGCGGCGACCAGGCGCAGGATGCCGTGGCCGACGTGAGCCTTCATATCCGTGAGGGCGAGGTGTACGGGCTGCTCGGCCCCAACGGCGCCGGCAAGTCGACAACGCTCAAGATGATCTGCGGGATGCTGCGGCCGACGGCCGGGGAGATCCTCTTTGCCGGGCACGCCTGGCGCCGCGAGGACCTCTACGCAATCGGCAGCCTCATCGAGGAGGCGCCGCTCTACCCCAACCTCACCGCGCGCGAGAACCTGCGCGTGCGCACCACGCTGCTGGGCCTTCCCGAGAGCCGCATAGATGAGGTACTCGCCGCCGTGGACCTCGCGGACACCGGGAAGAAGCGCGCCGGGCGCTTCTCGATGGGCATGCGGCAGCGCCTGGGGCTCGCGCTGGCGCTGATCGCCCGGCCACGCCTGCTCGTGCTCGACGAGCCCACCAACGGCCTCGACCCCATCGGCATCGAGGAACTGCGCGACCAGATCCGCGGCTTCGCGGCGGCGGGCACGACGGTGATCGTCTCGAGCCACATCCTCTCCGAGGTGCAGCAGATGGCGGACACCATCGGCATCATCTGCGGGGGGCGCCTCGCCTACGAGGATGCGCTTCGGCCCGGGCAGGACCTCGAGGAACTCTTCATGAGCGTCTGCCGGGAGGGGCGTCGAGCGCGCGGGGAGGTGGCGGCATGACGGGCGAGAAAGGCTGCCTGCTCGCGGGCCTGCGCGCCGAGGCCCTGAAGTCGCGCCACGCGGCACCGGTTCGCCTGGCCGTGCTCATGGCGCTGCCGATGCCGCTGCTCGGCGCGATGCCCTACCGGGGCGTGCAGATCTTTAGCGCGTGGAACTACTGGTACGCGCTCTTCCTGCCTGTGTCTCTCTCGCTCGTGGTGGCGTGCGTCGCGCGGGCGGACGCGCGCACGCGGATGCGGGGGCTTCTAGGCCTGGGCTTCCCGCTCGGGCGCGCCTGGTGGGCCAAGGCGCTCTGGTGCCTCGCGCTCTGCACGCTCTCGAACCTCGTGGTCTTCGGCATCTACCTCGCGGGATCGGCGTTCTCCTCGCAGGGCCTCACGGCCGCGGGCACGCTCACGATGCTCCTCTGCGCGCTCGCCAACACGGTGACCACGGCGTGGATGATCCCCGCAGGGCTCTTCCTCACGGCGCGGCTCGGAATGCTCGCGGGCATCTTCTGCCCGCTCGCCGCGCAGCTCGTGGGTGGGTTCGCCTGGTCGTTGGTGCCGCTGCCGCAGCTCTTTCCGCCGTCCGCGAGCATGGTCATCCCCACGAGCTTCATCCCCGTGCTGCCGAGCGGCGAGCCACTCGCGGCGGACATGGCGCTCGGCGGGGCGCTCGCGGCGGATGGCATGCTCACGCTGGCGGGCCTTGCGGTCTGCGCGCTCGCGTTCGCCGCGCTCACGGCGGCGGGCGCGGCCTGGTTCGCGCGCTCCGAGGAGAGGTGATGGCCATGACACGACTCTCCGACCCGTCGCCGCGCATGACTCTCTCGCGGGCCCTGCTCTCCGAGGCCCTGCGCCTGGCGCGCTCCCCGCTCACGGCGGTGCACCTCGTCTGCGGCCTGGCAGCCGGTCTTGCCTGCGGCGAGTACTTCTCCGTAGCCCGATGGGACCCGGCGCTGGGCGCGGACGCCTACGCCCAGTTCCTCGGCGCCCTCATGCCGCTCATGTCCGCCATCGTCTGCGGGCTCGCCGTGGACGAGGAGCGCGCTGCCGGGCGCCTCGCCAACCTCACGGCGGTCCCCTCGCGCGGGCGCGCCGTCGCGGCGAAGCTGCTCGCCCTTGCGGCGCTCGGCGCCGTCGCGCTGGCCGTGGCGCTCGGCGTGTTCGGGGCCGTGCTCGCCGTTGCCGGGCGCCTGCCGCTCGGGCCCGCTCCGCTTGCGGCCGCGTGGGCTGGCATCGTGCTGGGCAGCCTGCCCCTCTACGCGCTGGGGCTCGGCGTGGCCCTGCGCCTCGGCCGAAACGTCGCCATCGGCGCCGGCGCTGCGGGTATGCTCCTCGCGTTCTTCTCAGTGGGCGGACTTGCGCACGGCCTCATGACCGGCGAGCTCACCGGTGCCCTGGCGACGCCCCTGAGCTGGGTGCCGCTCGCCTGGCCCGCGCGCCTGGGGTCGCTCGGGGTAGAGGCCTTCATCGACGCCGCACGCGCGGCGGGCCCTCTCCTCACGACTGCGCTCGCTGGCCTCGTGCTCACCCTGGCAACCGCCGCCGTCCTTCTCGCCTGGTTCTGCCGCTTCGAGGACGGGAGGGCAGATGCGTAGGAAGCCACTCGCCGCCGTGCTCGCCCTCCTCTCCGCAGCGCTCGTCCTGGGCGGGAATGCCCTGCTCGACGCCGGCTGGGGGTCGGCGCTGCGCGCAGGGCTCTGGAACGCTGAGCGCGGCGCTAGTACAATTCCGACGAGAGTTTCAGGAGGTCTAACATGGCGAGGATACTGGCAGTGGATGACGAACGGGCGATCCTCGACGCACTCGCGCGCGTCCTCGGCCGCGACGGCCATGAGGGCGTCAGGGCGACGGACCCGACGGCGGTCCCGGGGATGGACCTCTCGCGCTTCGACCTCGTGCTCTGCGACGTCATGATGCCGGGGCTCGACGGCTTCGAGCTCGTGCGGCAGATCCGCCCGGACTTCGACGGGCCCATCGTCTTCCTGACCGCGCGCGTGGCCGAGGAGGACGCCGTGGCCGGCTACGGCCTGGGCGCCGACGACTACGTCCGCAAGCCCTTCGGGGCCGCGGAGCTGCGCGCCAAGGTCGCGGCCCATCTACGCCGTGAGCGCCGGCCGCGCTCGCACGCCCTCTCCTTCGGGGAGGTGCGGATCGACCTCGGGGCGCGCGACCTCGCCGTGGGCGGCGAGGCCGTGCCGCTCACGCCCACCGAGTACGCCATCTGCGAGTACCTCGCCCGCCACCCCGGTCAGGTCATGAGCCGCGCGCAGATACGCGAGGCGGTGCTCGGCTGGGAGAGCGACGCCGACGACGCGGCCATATCCATGCAGGTCAGCCGCGCCCGGAGGAAACTCTCCGAGGCCGGCGCCGATCCGATCGCGACCGTCTGGGGGATGGGGTACAAGTGGCAGCTCTGAGGACCGGGGCGCGAGGTCGCGGGGGCATGCCGCTCTCCTTCGTCATCGCGCGCTACTTCGCCTACGCGTTCGCAGCGGTCGCCACGGCGTGGCTCGCCTCGTTCATGGCACTCTCCGCGGCGATCAACGCGGGCTTCGTCTACGAGGCAAGCTGGGGGCCGGCCAATGCGCGCGAGGTCGCGGAGGGCCTGGCACGCGACGGCGTCTGCGGGCAGCAGGACGTGCCGACGGCGTACCGCTACCTCATCCTGAACAAGGACGGATACGTGCTGATGACAGACCTCGAGGGCACGCGGCTCGAGGACGCGACGGAAATGGCCCGTGCGGCACTCGCCGCGGATCCGGGCACAGTGGAGATCGAGGGCGGGGGCTCGGGCCTCACCTACGCCGCGTTCCCGCTCAAGGGCGGCGGGGCCTGCGCACTCGTCAGCGAGTACCTGCCGCAGTGGGTCTCGCGCGACCTCGCCGGCCTGCTTCCCAACCCGCAGAACCTCATGCTCGTCGGCGCCACGGCGGGAAGCGCGCTCGCGCTCGCGCTCGTGGCGCGCCGCGCGAGCCGCGTGATCTCGCGCAAGATGGCGCCGCTCGCGGAGGCGGCGGGGCGCGTCGGCGCGGGGGAGCTCGACTTTGCGGTCGGCAGCACCAACGTGCGCGAGGTGAACGACGTCCTCGCCGCGATGGACGCCATGCGGGCCTCCCTCGCCGAGTCGCTCGAGGCCCGCTGGGCCGCGGAGCGGGGACAGCGCGAGCAGGTGGCGTCGCTCGCCCACGACCTCAAGACGCCGCTCACCGTGCTGCGCGCCAACGCCGACTTCGTGGCAGAGGAGCTGGAAAACGAGAAAGACGCCGACCTCGCGGCCGCCGCGCGCGACATAGCCGGCAGTGTCGAAAGGCTCGACGGCTACGTGCGCCTGCTCATCGAGGCCTCGCGCGGGTCCGGCGGGGCGGAGAGGGCCCCCATGCGGCCGGCCGAGCTCTGCGAGCAGGTCCTCGCCGAGGCCGCCCAGATCGCCCGGTCGCGAGGCGTGACACTCGACGCGGCCACGGGCCCCGCTGTCGCGGGCGCGCCCGAGGCCCCGCTCGACCGAACCGCCCTGACGCGAGCCGCCGCGAACCTCGTGGCCAACGCCGCCGAGCACGCGCGCTCGCGCGTGGCGGTCTCCTGCGACGTCGCGGGCGGGCACCTCGTCATCGAGGTGTCCGACGACGGACCGGGCTTCTCTCCCGCCGCCCTCGAACGCGGCTGCGAGCGCCTCTTCACAGACGACTCCTCCCGCTCCTCGCGCGACGGAGGCCGCCACTACGGGCTCGGCCTCCACGCCGCCTCCGAGGCCGCGAGCGCCCACGGGGGCTCCGTCTCGCTCGCCAACAGCCCCTCGGGCGGCGCGGTGGCCACCATCGCGGTCCCCCTGTGCGGGGCCTGACGACTCAGGCCCTCACACCGGCGTGGCTCGCAACCAAACGCTTCCCGGATAATTCATGAGGCCGTACTCGTATTCGAGCCTGCCTATCTCTGCGGCAAGCGCCTCCGTCATGTAGAAGTTTTTCGTGCGGCCCGTCGACTTCGCCAGGCGGTCGTACCTGTTCGCAAGGTCCTCGGGGATTCTCAGGGCTGCGGTGGCGGTTGCCATGACGCACCTCTTGGTTAGATGTAATACGTATATTTCTTTCTATCACATCACCCGAACCCCGCACCGGCGTACGGCCGCATCTGCTTTTTACCTTACATTGTGTCAACCGGTCCATGCCCGGCATATTCTGCCGGATTGAATCAACCGTTAAATCAATCCGAGCCTTTAAGGGGCGGTTGAAATCCTTCGAGGACTGAGGGCGCCGTCCCTAGGTCGGCTCCTCGATGGCCTCGGCTGAATTCCCCTGCAATCGACCGCATGGGTTCCGGCACGGGGTTCTGGCGCTGCCCGAACGGGGCGCAAGACTCGGCCGTCGGTCGTGCCGGACGGCATACGTTTTGAGACCGGCAAGCTGTTGCCGGCTCGAGGACAGCGGCCCGGTGCACCGGGCCGATCGATAGAGGACTCAGGTTCACAGCGCAGTTTCTTGGGGCTCGCATATATAGGAAGACTTGATCGGCAATCGATTTTAATGAAGTCGACAGCGCATGTCAGAGCTTTCAACAAATTTAACATGCCACCCTTTATATCCGCACGCGCGTAATTCAACTCATAAGGACCGGCTATCCCTTACCTGTGACACAATCTCAAACGCACAGAACAGAATCATCAGTCCAATCATCGCATAAGAGGCAGCCGAACCTTCAAGCACTATTCCACAAAGAACAATCTCCGCGCCGCCAATAAGAACTGTTATCAGGCGCTCTGCCTTTTTGCTCTCGCCGCTCGCATAAAAAGGCGGCAAAGCGCACAAGATCACATGTAGCCCGGGAAGGGAATACAGGATCGATAGTCCAAGTCCCCCATCAACTGCAGTGCTTTGCGTAAGAATCAACTGAACCCAAACGGCAATTATCACTGAGCAGGTTGTCGATAAAAGAAGACTAGAAATATAGCACGCAACAAAGTCCCGTCGCATTCGAACAGAGAAATCCGCGAACTCTCTTCGCCGCGTGGAAACAATAAGGTACACAGAAATTGCAATAGAACCAATCAGAGAAAACAGCGGAACAACCAGCAATTCAAGCTTATTACCCCATCGATCAACCACACCCCCACTCCAATGAGCGGGAATTGTATCAGGGAGGACTGACCAAGCCGTCCATAGAATCAGAAATGGAAGAATAGAGAGGATGAAAGATGATAACACTGCAGTAATTTTTTTTGAGGCTCTCATCGATTCCGCATCTCCTTGCGCGCCCACATTCCACTCCGCCTTAAATCAAGTATAAATAGATGGCGCTCGGTATTATTGGCGCAATCGCGATAGCGATTACCGCCGTTGTTTCTTTAAAAATGGTAGGAATACATGTCTCCAAGAATTGATATATCGATTGACGAGCTGCCCGAAGCGTCGAGCCTTCTTGATGGACATGACTATTCGTCACAAATCATTCAGCGTATCGCCGGGGTTCCAGTAATACTCGATGCATCGGGATGCCCTCATTCCCCTTTTTTCGAAGTTGAATATGATGACAGGACGATTAGGTTTACAAGTCAAGCAAGTTAATAATCTATGTGGCCAATGTGATACCGTTGAACCCGCATATCGATACCGTTCAGCCATTCGCCTCGCCCCCGTCGCACGTATCTTCATCCGGTCTGTTACTTTTAATCTAAAAGTTCTTTGAGGAATGCAGGTGCTTCTGAATGTACTGTCGACTTCTTCTCAAACTAATCCTAAGAGACAAGGCCGTATGGATTTCCACGCTCGTTCTTGCTGCAGCCTTTTCCGTCCCCATTGCGTTCAATTCACCCATCTACGGCCCCTTCTTTATGAAGCAGGGCATGCAGGGCTTTGTCGACGCATTCAATACGCGCGCGCCCCAGGCCAGCGGCACAGACCTATCGCCAGAGCAGCAAGAT
>CABUQV010000002.1 GCA_902493855.1 uncultured Collinsella sp. | reverse complement strand
TACGTCCTGTTGTTGCATTTAATGGATTGAAACTGTCCTTATTTCACCGCAACTTAAGAGGGGATGGGGTTGAGGGACGGGCGATGCCGTTGCCTGTCGGTTAGTGGCGACCGTGGTGGCGGAGCTTGTCGATGGTGGAGTCGGTGCTGTGACTGCGGGCTTCGGCGGCGCGGTCGCGGGCGTCGGCGGCGGTTTGGCGCTGGCGGCGGTAGTCGATCATGCCTTGGATGATGGGCTTGCCAAAGCTCACGACATCATCGTTGTAGATGGCGGTTCGGGCTGCGAGGAGGCAATCGGTAAAGTCCATATGGGTCTTGCCAAAGAGTTTGACGGCAAGGGCGACAACGGTGGGCTCGTCGACCATGACGTCATCGAGCAGCTTGGTCATGGCCGACGCGATTTCAACTCGGGGAACCTTATAGACGTCGCGCAGCGTGACCACTACGCGCGTGATGATTTCGGGGTAGACGCGAGCGGTGCGCGTGGCGATGACCTTGGCGGCGCGCGGCGACAGGACCTCGTCGTCGTTAAGCAGGTAGCGCAGGATGACGGTCTCGTCGATGATGGTGCTACTCATGGATATCTACTTCCTCGGGACCCAAAACCGACTCGTCGCTTTCTGTGGCTAGGTATTCAATCCAGGCATTGCGCTCCTCGGAGCGGCGATTGGGGTCCCCATATGCTTTGAGCAATCCATAGGCGGCCGTGCCGTCCTTGGAGCGCACGGCGACCGGCTGAAAGGGGAGCTTGCGCATCAAAATACTCTGCGCGACAAATAGACGGACAGCCTCGGCGAGCGATGTGCCCATGGCGTCGTAGAGGCGCTCGGCATGCTGTTTGTCCTCTTCGCGAATGCGCACCTGCAGGATGGCTCGTTTTTGCGTTGATGACATCACTGCCCTCCCTTAGCTAGCGTGCAATATGAATAGTCAAATACAACATTGGATAATAGCCAATCTTATAACCACTGCTTTATTGCACTCAAGTTAATGAGCGCGAATTATATATCAAACGTATTACATCCTTTATAAACGAGCGTGAAATCTCTCCTGGATGTACGCATGTAATACACTCACCTTTATAGCAATCCGAGAATAGTTCCAACCTGCCAAAATCCCTGCAATACACCCGTATTGCAGGGCCTATGCTCAAGTTTGCCCCCTGCAACTGCGTATATTCAACCTGTATATCGTTGGAGAAACTCTACCGAGTGCCTGTTTCGCCGCATGCGCTCGATACGCCGATGCCGGACCACGGGCGGTCCGGGGCAACGTCGACAGGGTCTCTCCGGCAAGGGATTCAGGAGGGAGTGAACAACATGGGTAATAAGCGAGTCGTAGCCGATTCTTCGCGCTGCATCGGGTGTCAAACCTGCATGGCGGCGTGTATCGAGGCGCACGACATCCCCGGTAACATCGCCGCGCCGCGCCTGCGCGTGACGCGTACGTACGAGATCTCCGCACCGGTGGCTTGCCATCACTGCGAGGATGCCCCGTGCGCGAAGGCCTGTCCTACGGGCGCCTTGTTCTTTGATCCAAAGAACCATCGCATCGGCGTCAACGAGGACAACTGCATCGGCTGCAAGAGCTGCGTCATGGCATGCCCCTTTGGCGCCGTGAGCGTTGCGACCACGCAGGTTCCGGTCTTGATGGGCGACGTTCGCGTGGGTTCGCAGACCAAGAGCTTCGTGCTCAAGTGCGACCTGTGCGTGGACCGTCCCGGCGGTCCGGCGTGTGCCGAGGCGTGCCCGACCAAGGGCCTCACCCTGGTAGACGAGGAGCGTCTGGCAGAACTGACTGCCGAGCGTGCCCGCGCCACCATCGAAAACGAGGCGTAAGCGTTGGGGCGACAGGCCCAATGATTGTCAAATTAGTACCGAGTATTCGGTAGCAGAGAAAGGAAGGAGGGTGTCATGGAGAAGCATAAAGTGATCTGCCCGTACTGCGGCGCCGGTTGCCAGTTTAACCTCTTGGTCCAAAACGGCCAGGTCGTGGGTACCGAACCGCTCAACGGCATCACCAACCAGAGCGAGCTGTGCCTTAAGGGCATGAGCGGCTACGACTTCATCAACGACACCAAGATCTTGACTCCTCGCGTACTGCACCCGATGATCCGTCGCACCAAGGGCGCGGATCTTGAGCGCGTAAGCTGGGACGAGGCACTGGATTTCACCGCATCTAAGATGCAGGCCATAATTGACGAATATGGTCCTAACGCTGTCATGACCACCGGCTCTTCGCGAGGCGGCGGCAATGAGGCGAACTACGTCATGCAGAAGTTTACGCGTGCGTGCATCGGCACCCACAGCGTAGACAACTGCGCCCGTACTTGACACGGCCCTACTGTCCTCGGTCTGATGGACACGGTTGGTTCAGGTTGCATGTCATGCTCCATCCCCGGTATGGAGGATGCGGGCTGCATTTTCCTCTTCGGCTATAACCCTGCCGATTCGCACCCCATCGTCGCAAGGCGTATCGTGCGAGCCAAAGAAAAGGGTTGCAAGATCATCGTCGCCGACCCGCGCCATATCGAAACCGCGCGTATCGCCGATCTCTACCTTCCGATCAAGAACGGTTGCAATGTCGCGTTCCTCAACGCCTTTGCCAACTGCTTGGTCAACGATGGCCTCTACGACAAGGAATTCGTCGCCGAGCACACGAACGGCTTTGACGAATGGTGGGAGACCATCAAGAACTACACTCCCGAATCCGTACAGGACATCACGGGTGTCGAGCCCGCGTTGATCCACCAAGCTGCCGAGATGTACGCCACGGCGAAGCCCTCTGCCATCATTGGCTGGGGTATGGGCGTATGCCAGCAGAAGCAGAACCTGAAGACGGTGCACACCATCGCCTCCATCGCCTGCGTTGCCGGCCAGATCGGCAAACCCAATTCCGGCCTCGCGCCCGTGCGTGGCCAGAACAACGTCCAGGGCTCCTGCGATATGGGCATGCTGCCCAACCTGTACCCTGGCTACCAGAAGGTCACCGACCCGGCAGTGCGTGCCAAGTTTGCCAAGGCTTGGGGCGTGCCCGAGGAAAAGCTCCCGCTCGAGGAGGGCTACAAGCTCACCGACTTGGGCCACCTGGTCGACGAGGGCAAGGTGCACTGCTTCTACAACTACGGCGAGGACCCGGTGCAGACCGAGCCCGATTCGGCCGGTATGCGCAAGACGCTCTCCGAGCTGGATCTGTTCATCTGCCAGGACATCTTTATGACGCAGACGACCATGCTCGCCGACGTCATCCTGCCCGCTACCTCTTGGGGCGAGCACGAGGGTGTCTTTACCGCATCCGACCGTAGCTTCCAGCACTTTGACGCGGCCGTTCCGCCCAAGGGCGAGTGCCGTCACGACTGGGAGATCTTCGCGGACCTGTCTACGCGTATGGGCTACCCCATGCACTACGACAACACCGAGCAGATCTGGAACGAGTGCATTAGCCTGTGCCCCAACTTTGTGGGCGCGACCTACGAGAAGATGGCTCCCGAGGGCGGCTACGCCCAGTGGCCCGTCAAGAGCACCGATGTGAACGACCACGGTACGCCCGACATGTTCGCTGGTGGCAAGTTCACCACCAAGGACGGCCGCGCCAACCTGATGGCGCACGACTGGGAGGCGCCCTCCGAGCTTCCCGATGATGAGTACCCGCTCATCCTGTGCACCGTCCGCGAGGTCGGCCACTACAGCTGCCGCTCGATGACCGGCAACTGCAAGACGCTGGCACTGCTCGCCGACGAGCCCGGCTTTGTCCGCATGAATCCCGCGGACGCCGAGGCACGCGGCATCAAGAATGGCGACATCGTCTCGATTCACAGCCGCCGCGGCCAGGTATACAGCCGTGCCGACGTGAGCGATCGCATCAACAAGGGCACGGTCTACATGACCTACCAGTGGTGGATCGGCAAATGCAACGAGCTGACCATTCACAAGGTCGACCCGGTCTCGCACACGCCCGAGGACAAGTTCTCCGCCTGCCAGGTCGACGCTATCGCCGACCAGGTTTGGGCCGAGGGCGAAGTCGAGCGCCAGTACACCGAGCTCAAGCAGGCTCTGGTCGACGCCGCCGCCCCCCAGGACGTTGAGCCCGGCGCCGCCAAGTTCGACGACGAGGCGCACGTGAATCAAATCGTGTAGTCCCGTTCTCGTTGGCTTTTTGGGCCGGGCGTCCCGTACGTTCGGGAGCCCGGCCCGTTATTTTGAAAGGAAGTGGGGATGAACCGCTTCATCGACATCAACCCGGAGAGGTGCATCGGCTGCGGAACATGCCAGTCCGCCTGTGCCGACGCCCACCGGATGCAGGGTCTTCAGGATACGCCGCGCCTGGCGCTCGTGAAGACCGGCGGTATTTCGGCCGCCCTTGCCTGCCACCATTGCGAGGGTGCCCCCTGCGCCGAGGTCTGCCCGGTGAATGCCATCGAGCACGATGGCGACCGCATCCACGTCAAGGAGCAGGAGTGCATCGGGTGCAGGCTGTGCGCCATCGCGTGCCCCTTCGGTGCCATCCATCCCGATGGCACGTCTATCGCCGGCGTCGCAGGCATGTGCGACCCGACGCCTTCGTATCCTAAGTCCCTGAGCAGCCTGCTTACGTGGGCGCCCGGTCAGTACACCTGCGCCGTCAAGTGCGACCTGTGCGCATTCGATCCGGACGGCCCGCATTGTGTGGCGGCGTGCCCTACCAAGGCGCTGACCGTCATGGGTGGCGCGGCCGATCGCGAGCTCGACGAGGCCAAGCGCCTGCGCTCGATCGAAAACGGTCCGGTCGTCGACGTTACCGCTGTGGCCCAGGGCCTGTCCGAGAAAGCAGAAGGGAGCGTAAACAATGGATAGCATGACGCTGTTTATCGCATCGCTTGCCGTCTCGTGCATCGGTGCGCTCGCCTCGGTTCTGCTAATCAAGGCCGATAACGCCGCCAAGACCGCCGGCTGCCTAATCGGTGCCGTCGCCGCGGTGCTTTCGTTTGTGGCCGGTATCCAGGCCGTGCTGGGCGATGTCACGTCGGTCGACACCATCGTGTTCTTCCCGTTTGCCCATTTCCAGCTGCTGCTCAACCAGCTGTCCGGCCTGTTCGTGGCGCTCATCTCGGTGCTCGCGTTTGCCGGCTCGATCTACGGTCTCAACTACTTTGATGAGTACCCGGGCAAAAAGGGCCGCGCCGGCTTCTTCTTTAACACCTTCGTGGCGTCCATGATGCTCGTCATCACCGCCGACAACGTGTTTTGGTTCCTGGTCGCCTTTGAGCTCATGTCGCTGACCTCGTACTTCCTGGTCGTGATCGAGGAGAACGAGAACTCCATCCACGGCGGTTGGCTCTACTTCGTGATCGCGCACGTGGGCTTTGTGCTCATCATGGCGAGCTTCCTCACCATGACTAACTTCGCCGGCGGCTCGTTTGCCTTTGCGGATTTCCGCGCCACGCAGTTTAGCCCCGCGGTCGCATCCGTGTGCTTCGTGCTCGCCTTCTTTGGCTTTGGCGCCAAGGCCGGTATCATCCCGCTGCACGGCTGGCTGCCCAAGGCACATCCCGAGGCGCCGTCCAACGTGTCGGCCCTCATGTCCGGCGGCATGATCAAGATCGGTATCTTCGGCATCCTCAAAGTGGGCCTCGACCTGCTCTCCGCTTCGGGCGTTCAGGTCTGGTGGGGTCTTATGGTCATGGTCTTCGGTGCGATCTCGTCGGTCCTCGGCGTGGCCTTCGCCCTGCAGGAGCATGACATCAAGCGCCTGCTGGCCTATCACTCCGTCGAGAACATCGGCATCATTCTGCTCGGCGTCGGCGCCTCCATGGCCGCTATGGCGCTCAACTCGGTCGGCATCGCCGTCCTGGCTCTGATGGCCGCCCTCTATCACACGTTTAACCACGCGATGTTTAAGGGCGAGCTGTTCTTGGGCGCCGGTGCGCTGCTGTACTCCACGGGTACGCGCAATATGGAGAAGATGGGCGGCCTGTTCCGTCGTATGCCGGCAACGGCCATCTGCTTCCTCGTCGGCGCGCTTGCCATCTCGGCCATCCCGCCCTTCAACGGCTTTGTGTCCGAGTGGTTTACCTACCAGTCGCTCTTTAATGCCGCCATGCAGGGCGACAAGGCCGTCATGATTGTGGCCGTGTTCGCTGCCGTCGCGCTTGCCATTACCGGCGCTCTGGCCGTCACGTGCTTCGTCAAGGCCTATGGCGTCTCCTTTGCCTCCGCGCCCCGCTCCGAGGCCGCGGCCAATGCCAAGGAGGTTCCCGCCCCCATGGTGTTTGCGCAGGGGCTGCTCGCGGCCATCTGCGTCGTGCTGGGCATTGGCGCTCCCGTGATCGCGCCCGTGCTGGTCGATGTCGCCGCGTCCGTGCTGCATCCGTACGGTGGCGTGTTTGCCGCCGAGGGCATGGAGCTCATGAACCAGTACTCCGGCGCTGCCACCTCCACGCCCGCGATCGCCATTGCGCTCGTGGTGCTCGTCGGCCTTGCCTGCGGTTATCGCAAGCTCAAGACCGTCGGCAAGGTGCAGAAGTCCCAGCCGTGGGCGTGCGGCTATGCTCCCAACGAGCATATGCCCGTCGTGGCCACGACCTTTGCCTCCGAGGTGTCCTGGTTTATGCAGCCGCTCTACACGCTGCGCGACCGCTGCACGGCCGTCTGCTGGTCCATCGCGCACTTCTTCCAGAAGCTCACCGGTGTGGCCGAGGCTGTGGAGCCCGTACCCGACAAGGTTCTCGTCGATGCTCCGCATAAGGGTGTCGAGAAGCTCGCCGACCTCGCGACTAAGCTCGAGGGCGGCAACTACAGCATCTATATCTGCTATATCGTCGCGGCACTCGTGGTGTTCCTCGTGCTCGCCGTGCAAATGGGTTAAGGAGGGGAGAGCATGAACAACATCGTACTTGCCGTTCTGCAGGGCGTGGTCGTCATGGCCGTCGCACCGTTCTTCTCCGGTCTCGGCCGCGTGATCCGCGCCAAGATGCACAACCGTCGCGGCCCCAGCATCATGCAGGACTACCGCGACCTGGCCAAGCTCTTTGCGCGCCCCGAGTCCCAGAGCGAGGATGCGAGCTTTGCGCTGCGCATCATGCCGCCGCTGTTCTTCGCCGTCGCCTTTATGCTCGCGATGGGCCTGCCGCTCTTTACGGCACAAAGCCCCATCCCGGTCTTTGGTGACGCCATCACCATCATGTACAGCCTGGCGCTCGCCCGCTTCTTCTTCGCCCTCTGCGGTGTGGATTCGTCCAACGCCTACGCCGGTATCGGCGGCGTCCGCGAGCTGCTCATGAGCGTGCTCATCGAGCCGTCCATGCTGCTGGCGCTGTTTGCCGCCGCCCTGGTGTGCGGCTCAACCGACATCGCCACTATGGGTCAGCACATCATGACGGGCGCGATCGACGCGCCGGTCGCCGTGATCCTCGCCGGCATCGCCTTTGCGATTGCCTGCTACATGGAACTCGGCAAGCTGCCCTTTGATCAGGCCGAGGCCGAGCAGGAGCTTCAGGAAGGTCCGCTCGCCGAGCTTTCCGGCCCGTCGCTCGCCATGGCCAAGCTTGCCATGTCCATGAAACAGGTCCTGGTCGTCGCTTGGTTCTGCGCGATCTTCGTCCCCTGGGGCGAGCCCGCGACCGTGGGCACCGCCGCTGTTCTGGGCGCAGTCATCTTCCTGGTGAAGTGCCTGATCGACTTTGTCGTATGCGGCGTGATCGAGAACTCCTGCTCGCGCTCGCGTTTTAAGGTGCTCGGCAATCAGACCTGGGCCGTCGTGGGCATCGCCGTTCTGGCGTTTGTCTTCGTGGTCGTCGGCGTGTAGGAGAAGGGAGAAACAATGTCATTTGCAGTCAGTCTGTCCCTTCTCGGCTTGGTCGCTATCGCGGCCCCGATGGTGGCCTCGGTGCTCGTCGCCCTGTTCCCCCGTCCGTACGCCAAGTGGTTCAGCGTTTTGGGTGCCGCCGTCTCGACGGCCTGCACCATCGCCCTCGCCGCGAATTTCGCTGGCGCAGGCATGCCCGACACACAGGTCCCCCTGATCTCGTTTGGGCAGACCCTCGTCATGGGATTCACCTTCGATCGCATGAGCACGCTGCTCACGCCCGCCTTTGTGGGTATCGGCCTGCTTGTCGTGATCTATTCGATTCCCTATATGAGCGAGAATAACCGTGAGCATCCCGACGCGCCGCGTCGTCGCTTCTACGCGTACCTCGCGACCTTCATCGGCGCCATGGCCGGCCTCGTGTACAGCTCGACCCTTTTGGGCCAGCTCGTGTTCTTTGAGATCACGGGTGCGTGCTCTTGGGGCCTCATTAGCTACTACATGTCGCCTACGGCCAAGAAGGCCGGCATGAAGGCCCTGATCATCACGCATATCGGTGCGCTCGGCCTGTATCTGGGCGCCGCCATCGTGTTTGCCCACACCGGCACCTTCGCCATTACCGCGATTGCCGGCCTCGACGCCAAGCTCAAGGCTATCGTTCTTTTGCTCGTGCTGTTTGCGGCCTGGGCCAAGTCCGCACAGGTCCCCATGTACATGTGGCTGCCCTCGGCCATGGAGGCGCCGACGCCTGTTTCGGCATACCTGCATGGTGCCTCGATGGTCAAGGTCGGCGTGTGCGTGTTCGCGCGCGCACTCGTCTCTGCCGGCGAGATTCCCGAGATCGTGGGCTGGGTCGCCATTATCGACGCCATGGTCACCATGCTCTTTGGTTTCCTTATGTACCTGCCGCAAAAGGACATGAAGCGTCTGCTGGCCTTCTCCACGATCGCCCAGCTCTCCTATGTGTTCTTTGGTCTGGGCCTTTCGGTCTTTGGCAGCCAGCTGGCCTTTGATGGCGCCGTGTGCCACATCTTTAACCACGCTTTCGCCAAGACGCTGTTCTTCCTGATCGCCGGTTCGTTCTCCTTTACGCTCGGTACGCGTATGCTGCCCAAGCTTCGCGGCATCGTAAAGAAGTACCCGATCTCGGGCGTGGGCTTTGGTGTCGCGGCACTCGCCATTGCCGGCGTGCCGCCCATGAACACGTTCTTCTCGAAGTTCCAGATCATCGCCGGCGGCTTTTCTGTGGGTGCCGGCAACGTCGCGATCCTGGTGCTCGTGTGCATCATGGTTGCCGAGACCGTCGCCACCTTTGCCTGGTTCCTCAAGTGGATGGGCTATTGCCTGCCCGGCGAGCCGAGCGAAGAGGTCGCTGCGGGAGCCCCGCTTCCCCGCGCGATGGCGTTCGTGTTCATCGTGCTCATCATCATGGTTATCGTCAGCGGCCCGCTTTCGGCCAGCTGGATCGGTTAGGAGGTAGAACGACATGGGTTATTCGATCGTCAACATCCTTGGCGGCCTTCTGATCGTCACGTCCACCATGGTGGTCGTCTCCAAGAACATCAAACATTCCATCCACTGGTATGCGGTGCAGTCGCTGGTGCTCGTGGGGCTTCTCGCCACGCTCGGTGTCACCACCGGTGCGCAGGAGCTGCTAATGTGGGCTGGATCTGCCTTTATCACTAAGGTCGTCCTGGTCCCTTACATCCTCAACCGCGCATACAAGAAGATGGGCGAGCCAAGCGACGCATCGCTCAAGGCCGGCCTTAAGCCCGCGTGGGCCATTTGCATCATCGCCGTGGAGGTCGCGATTTGCTTTGCCGTCGTGACGCAGATCAGCCTGCCCACGGCCGAGGTCGCAACGCCTGCGCTCGCTATTAGCTTCGCTCACTTCTTTGTGGGCCTCACCTGCATCATCTCGCAGCGCAAC
This sequence comes from uncultured Collinsella sp., assembly GCA_902493855.1. GTDB lineage: Bacteria > Actinomycetota > Coriobacteriia > Coriobacteriales > Coriobacteriaceae > Collinsella. The sequence continues at coordinate 169,737 of CABUQV010000002.1, read as the reverse complement.
ATCATGAAGCAGATCTTTGGATACTGCCTTATGGAAAACGGCAGCCATGTGACGCTTGCGCTTTTGGCCCCCACCGCTCCCGAGATCATCGAGATCGGTATCGCCACCGACGCCATCTTTGCCGTCATCATCATGTCCATCGTCGTGCGTCGCATTTGGGACGACTCCCACTCGCTCGATGCGCGCGACCTGTCCGAGCTGAGGGGGTAGTCCATGGAAACGTTGATTCTCGCCCTGCTCGCGACTCCTTTGGTGTTCTCGCTGGTCATGGCGTTTTTGCCCAAGAACACGTCCTATAACGTGTTTGCCGGCCTCAACCTGGTCTCCGTCGCAGCCGTCCTGGTGCTGTCGATTATGACGGCCGGTGACGTCCTTATGAGCGGCGAAACCGCGAGCGCTCTTGGCCTGTGGTTCCACCTCGATTCGCTGGGCGCCATCTTTGTGCTGCTCATCGGCTTTATCGGTTTTCTTACCGGGCTGTTCTCGCTGCCCTATGTAAAGGCCGATATCGAGGAGGGCTCCATGCCCGCCGAGCGCGCCAAGCAGTATTTTGCGCTGTTTAGCCTGTTTGTGTTCACCATGCTGCTCGCGTGCCTGTCCAACAACATGATCCTCACGTGGGCCGCCGTGGAGGCAACCACGCTTTCCACCGTGTTTCTCGTGGGTATCTACAAGAACAAGACGGCCCTCGAGGCTTCTTGGAAGTATGCGATGGTCTGCACCGCCGGCGTGGCCTTTGGCCTGTTCGGTACGCTGCTGATCTACGCTAACGCCGCCAACGTGATTCCCAACGCCCACGAGGCCGCATTCCTGTCGTGCGTGCTGCCGTATGCCGACCAGTTCGACCCGACGCTCATGCGCCTCGCCTTTGCGTTTGTCGTGATCGGCTTTGGCACCAAGGCCGGCCTGTTCCCCATGCACACTTGGCTGCCCGATGCCCACTCCCAGGCTCCGAGCCCTGTCTCGGCCCTGCTCTCGGGCGTGCTGCTTAAGTGCGCCATGCTTGTGATCATGCGCTTCTACGGCTTTACTATCCAGGCCGTGGGCGCCGAGTATCCGCAACTTTTGCTGCTGATCGTCGGCACACTGTCCATTTTGGTGGCGGCACTCTCGATGTTTCGCCAGGACGACCTCAAGCGCCGCTTTGCGTACTCGTCTGTGGAGAACGTGGGCGTTATCGCCCTGTGCCTGGGTATCGGCGGTCCGCTGGGTATCGCCGCGGCCCTGCTGCACTGCGTGTTCCACGGCTTTACCAAGACGCTTGCCTTCTGCGTGTCCGGCAACATCCAGCACGCCTTTGGCACGCGTAGCCTGGCCAAGATCCAGGGTGTCGTCGAGGTTGCGCCCGCAACCGCCGCGCTCGCCGTCCTGGCGCTGCTCGGTCTTGGTGCCTTCCCGCCCTTTGGCATGTTTATCTCCGAGTTCCTGACTTTTGTCGCCGGTGTTACCGCCGGTCCCATGTGGCTGGTCGTCGTGGTCGCCCTCGGTCTTACCGTGGCTATCTCCGCGCTCACCCGCATCGCACTCAAGTCGGTGTTCGGCCATGCGCCCCAGGGCATGGGCAAGCATGAGGCCCCGGCGCTCATGCTTATCCCCGAAATCATCCTGGCTGTCATGATCTTGTGGTTTGGCATCGCCACCCCGCTGCCCCTCGTGCACGGTGTGGAGACCGCGACCGGCATCGTACTCGAGCAGAGCACCGAGGAACTTCACGCGACGCCGATGTACCGCGCTGTGTTCGGTACCGAGACCGCTCAGAGCGAGGTGGAGTAACGAATGATTGAAACTGAGAACAAGGTGTATGCCCGTCGCTGCGAGAGCCATGTCGAGGCCCTGCGTCGCGCCGTTCCGGGCTGCATCGAGAAGGTCGAGTGGCAGTGCGAGGACCAGCTGACGATTACCGTCAAGCAGGACAAGCTGCCCGAGGCCGTCCACTACCTGTATTACGAGCGCTACGGCTGGATTCCCGTGATCATCGGCAACGATGAGCGCAGCCTGTGCGGCCGTTACGCCGTGTACTACGTCATCTCCATGGAGGGGGAGGATCCCGGCTGGGTGACCGTCCGCGCCGAGGTCGATCCCGCCAAGATGACGTTCCCGTCCGTGACGCCGTTCGTCCCCGCCTGCGTGTGGGGCGAGCGCGAGCTGCGCGACATGTTCGGCCTGATCCCCGAGGGTCTGCCCGACCGTCGTCGCCTGGTGCTGCCCGACGATTGGCCCAGCGGCCTGTATCCGCTGCGCAAGGACTCCATGGACTACCGTTTCCGTCCCGCTCCCGCGAGTGACATGGAAAACTACGAGTTCTTGGCCGATACCAAGGGCAAGGAGACGACGCTCGTTCCCATGGGCCCGTTGCACATTACCTCCGACGAGCCCGGCCACTTTCGCTTGTTCGTTGAGGGTGAGACGATCGTCGACGCCGACTACCGTCTGTTCTACGTGCACCGCGGCATGGAGAAGGTCGCCGAGACGCGCCTGAACTATGACGCCGTGACGTTCCTCGCCGACCGTATCTGCGGCATCTGCGGCTGCGCTCACTCGGTGGCCTACGCCGAGGCCGTCGAGCGCGCCCAGGGCATTCATGTCCCGCCGCGCGCCCAGTACATCCGCGCCATCATGCTCGAGGTCGAGCGTCTGCACTCTCACCTGCTCAATATTGGCCTCGCATCGCACTACACCGGCTTCGACTCCGGCTTCCAGCAGTTCTTCCGCGTCCGCGAGAAGTCCATGGACCTGGCCGAGAAGCTCTCCGGTCACCGCAAGACCTACGGTCTCAACGTGATCGGCGGCGTGCGTCGCGACATTTTGGCCGAGCAGAAGCTCTCCACGCTCACGACCATCCACCAGCTGCGCTCCGAGGTTCAGGAGCTCGTCGACGTCTTGCTCTCCACGCCCAACTTTATTGAGCGTACGAGTGGCATCGGCATCTTGGACCGCAAGATCGCACGCGACTTCTCGCCGGTCGGCCCGCTCATGCGTGGCTCGGGCTATGCCCGCGACGTGCGCTTCGACCATCCCTTCGACGGCTACGCCGATCCGGACGTTCAAAAGATGCACGCCGCCACGGCTGACACCTGCGATGCCTTCGGCCGTACCGCCGTTCGCATCCAGGAGGTCTACGATTCGATCGATATGATCGAGACCATGCTCGAGAACTGCCCGTCGGGCCCCATCCTCACCACGGATTGGGAGTACACCCCGCACAAGTACGCCATCGGTGCCACCGAGGCGCCGCGCGGCGAGGACGTGCACTGGGCCATGCTCGGCAATAACCAGAAGTGCTACCGCTGGCGCGCCAAGGCCGCCACGTACAGTAACTGGCCGGTCCTGCGCTACATGTTCCGCGGCAACACCGTGGGCGATGCGGCGCTGATCGTTGGCTCGCTCGACCCGTGCTATTCCTGCACCGACCGCGTGACGGTGACCGATGTCGCCGCCAAGCGCGACCACGTGCTCGACAAGGAGCAGTTCGAGAACGTCTGGCGCGACAAGTCGCCGCTCGCGGGCGAGGGCACCATGGCCGCTCCGCTCGATGAGGAGGCGCTCTAATATGCTGAAGCTTTGGAAGGTTAACGCCAAGGCCGGCGACGCGACGGTCAAGTACCCGTTTGCGCCGTTCCCCACCAACAAGGACATGCGCGGCAAGCCCGAGCACAATGCTGAACTCTGCATCGCCTGCGGTGCCTGCGGCGTGGCGTGCCCGGCCGATGCCATTCGCATGGACACCGACCTTGCGGCCGATACCATCACCTGGTCGATCGACTACGGCCGCTGCATCTTTTGCGGCCGCTGCGAGGAAGCCTGCCCCATGGAGGCCATCAAGCTCACCGAGGAGTTTGAGCTGGCCGTCATGAGCAAGGATGACCTCACCAGCAAGAGCGTCTATACGCTCGAGCACTGCTCGCGCTGCGGCAAGCCGTTTGCCCCGCACAAGGAGATCGACTATGCCAAGCGCCTGCTGCAAAAGGCCGGCGGCATGGAGGCCGAGCAGGCCGCTCGCACCGTCGGTATGTGCCAGGAGTGCAAGCGCGAGCTCGACGCCCTGCGCGCCGCATCGGCCGTAAAGACCGGCAATGCTGCCGGCATGGCTGCCAACGAGACGCTTGCGTCCGGCGAGCCCCAGGGCCCCGGCATGGAGTATCTGGGCGGCCACGGCGTGAACCCGGAGTATATCGACCGCGAGCTCAACCCCGATGCGCCCGAGATTCCCGCCGGTCCGGCGCCGGTCGAGGGCATCATCATGGATTTTGAAACGAAGGAGGAGTAACCATGGCCGAACCCACGCTTTTGCCCGAGCGGCTTCAGTACCGCCCGACCAAGATCGAGCTCGACGAGAGCATCGAGAAGGCCAAGGCGACCCTTCTTAAGAAGATCAAGCGCTCGGTGTACGTCTACCGTGTCGACTGCGGCGGCTGCAACGGCTGCGAGATTGAGATCTTCGGTTCCATCACGCCCGTCTTCGACGTCGAGCGTTTTGGCATCAAGGTCGTGCCTTCGCCCCGTCACGCCGACGTGCTGCTGTACACCGGTGCCGTGACGCGTGCCATGCGCATGCCGGCCCTGCGCGCCTTTGGGGCCGCACCCGATCCCAAGATCGTGGTGTCCTATGGCGCGTGCGGCTGCACCGGCGGCATCTTCTACGACAACTACTGCGTCTGGGGCGGCACGGATAAGATTCTGCCGGTCGATGTCTACATCCCCGGCTGCCCGCCCAGCCCCGCGCAGACCGTATACGGCTTTGCCATGGCGCTCGGTCTGCTGGACCAAAAGCTCCATGCCGAGACCACGGTGGAGGCTGCCGGCGAGCAGGCCGATATCCTGCATCCCGGCGTGCCGTACAAGCTGCGCGTTGCCATCGAGCGCGAGGCTCGCGCCATGAGCGGCTACCGTTACGGTCGCGACCTGGCCAACGAGTTCATGGATACGCTCGAGGGCGCGCCCAAGGGCGATATCCGCGGTGCCATGGCGCTGCTCATCGACAAGCAGGACGATCCGCGCCGCGTCGAGGTGTACTCGGCGCTGCAGGATCTGGTGCTGGCCGGAGGTCGCTAGATGGAGCTCACGGACCGCTCTGGTTACTTTGCGGGCCCCGGCATGCTCGGCGGCTCTTTTGGCGATGCCTCGCGCGCAAGCGACGAGGCCGCCGAGGGCGTCGCCGACCCCTGCCTGGGCCATGCGCCCGACCAGGTGGTCTTCTATGAGCTCACGCGTAAGTTTGTGGAGACCGAGGAAGACGTTCCCCAGGAGGCCTGCGACGTGCTGTACTACACGCTCGCCGTGGGCCACCACACCGGCGTGCTCGATTGCTTTGAGCCGCGCCTGTCGGTGCCGGTGGATGTGTTCTATTCGCTCGTCGACGCGCTGCCGGAGGGGGAGGCCAAGACCAAGTTCGAGGCCATCCGATCCTTTGGTGAGTGCCAGCTCGACAAGGCGGCGGTGCCGTCGCTGCTCGAGGCCTGCGATGCGTTGCTCGACGAGCGCGGTTTTCGCGGTTCGGCGAAGGCTGGCATCTCGGTGTTCGACGACGACTTTAGCCTGCATGCCCAGCAGGTCGCGTTCTTAATGAAGTTTCGCGATCTGGTTGAGCGCGTGCGCGATGTGTCGGGCGTGTATCTGACGGGAAGGTTGCAGTAATGGGTCGCGTTGTGGATGGTCGCGTGAACGGCGCCCCGTTTGCGGGCATTGTGCTCACGGCGGGAAGCGTGCTGCGTGCCGACGATGCCGCCGGCCCCGTGCTCTCCAAAAAGATGGAGGACGCGCCGCTTGCCGGCTGGTACACCATCGATGGCGGTCAGACGCCCGAGGATGACATCATCGAGGTCAAGCGCGAACGTCCGCCGCGTTTGGTTTTGGTCGATGCCGCAGACATGGCACTGCCCGTCGGTGCCATCCGCTTGCTCGACAAACGTGATGTGGCCCGCAAGTCGATGTTCACCACGCATTCGCTTCCCTTGTCGATTCTGATCGAAGAGATTGAGCAATCGTGCGAAGATATCGTCTTCATAGGGATTCAGCCGGGCGATACGGAGTTCTATAACCCCATGTCCCCGGAGGTCTTTGAGGCCGTCGACGCCGTGTACGACGCCGTGGCCGCCAACGACTTTTCCCACTTTGTCCGCTTGGGGCAGGAGCAATAGCAGCGCTTGTCTCTGCTGAATAGGAAAGAAGTGATTGACATGGCAGATTCCAAGGTGGAGTATCCCGCTCCCGATTGCCTGGCGCCCGCCGCGATCGAGGCCAAGACCGAGGCCGCCGGCGTGACCAAGGCTAACCTGCCGGTCTCTAAGACCTTTCTGTTGGCAATGTTCGCCGGCGCGTTTATCGCCTTCGGCGGCCTGTTCTTTACGGTGTTTTTGAGCGACAGCACGCTGGGCTGGGGTGCCCAGCGCGTCGTGGGCGGCCTGTGCTTTTGCCTGGGACTGGTGCTGGTGCTGGTGTGCGGCGCCGAGCTGTTTACTGGCAATTCGCTTATGGTCTGCGCGCTCAAGAGCAAAAAGATCACCCTTGTCCAGATGCTTAAGGCCTGGGTCGTCGTGTGGGTCGGCAATTTTGTCGGTGCTCTGTTCATCGTCTTTTTGGTGTACATGGCCGGCATCTATAAACTCAACGGCGAGGCGGTCGCCAACTCCATGGTGAGCGTCGCCGCCGGCAAGGTGACGATCGACTGGGTGACGATCTTCTTCCGTGGCATCCTGTGCAATATCTTTGTGTGCCTGGCCGTGTGGATTGGTACTGCGGGCAAGACCGTAGTCGATAAGGTTGTGGGCATTTTGCTGCCCATCGCCGCCTTTGTGGCCTGCGGTTTTGAGCACTGCGTTGCCAACATGTACTTTTTGCCCATGGGTGCCGTGATGCACGCGTGCGGCTATGGTGCCAAGGTTGCCGGGGCCGATGCGCTCAACGTCGCGGGTATTGCGTTTAACCTATCCGCCGCCACGCTGGGCAACATCGTGGGCGGTGCGGTTCTGATCGCGCTCGGCTACTGGTTTGTCTACGCCAAGAAGTCCGAGGCGTAAGGTGCCGTCTGTTTGACGTTGGGCCTCCCGCGGGGCGTTGCCGTGCGGGAGGCTTTTTTGGTCTGGGGCTCGTTGCTGGGCTGTTTGCCTGTTGTGTTTGGCTTGCGAAAGGGGTAATCGAGATGGCATCTGCTGTGAAGCGTGACGGTCGCGCCGTGGTGACGACATGCGGGGGATGCTATGCCGATTGCGCCTTTGCGGCCCATGTTGAGGATGGGCGTGTGGTGGCCGAGTTGCCGGTGCCGGGGCATCCGTGTGCGGCGCGAGCCCTGTGCGCCCGCGGACGGCATCGCCTGGCAATGCCGTTTGACGAGCGCGACCGCATCATGCACCCCATGCGACGCCGCCAGGATGGCTCGGGGTTTGATGCGATTACCTGGGACGAGGCGTTTGCCCAGATTGCCGAGCGCCTTTTGGGGATTGTTGACGAGCGCGGGCCTCGTGCGCTGGGCATGACACTCGGCGTGCCCTCGTTCGACCGCTACTGGGCCTATCGCTTTATGCATGCGCTGGGCTCGCCCAACGTGTACGGTGCCAACGGTGCCTGCGAGGTAAGCCGTCTGACCGGCTGGGAGCACAGCCTGGGCTACAGCCCCGCCTCCGACCTGGCACATACCGATTGCATCATGTATTTGGGACGTTCCATTGTCGATTCGTCGACGATGGGGGCCGTTGATGCACTCAACGATGCGCGCCGGCGTGGGGCGAAAATCATCGTGGTTGACCCCCGGCGCAGCGGCTCGGCTGCGCTTGCCGACCGCTGGCTGCGCGTACGCCCGGGCTGCGACTTGGCGCTGCTGTTGGGTATTGCCCACGTGTTGATTGCCGAGGATCTGTACGACCACGAGTTCGTGGACCGCTATACCACGGGTTTTGACGAGCTGGCGCAGGCGGCCCGTCCTTGGACGCCCGAGTGGGCCGAGTCGATGTGCGACGTGCCGGCCGCAGAGATTGTCGCCACGGCGCGCGATCTCGCTGCCGCCGCGCCTGCCGCTGTGGTGGATGCGGGCTTTCATGGTGGCATCGGTATCGCGTATGCCAATAGCACCCAGACCGCGCGCGCTATCTGCTTGGTCGATGTGCTGCTGGGCTGCATCGGGCATGCGGGCGGCGCGCTCAATCCGCCCACGCCGCTTGTGTTGGGCGACCTCGATCCCACGCGCTTTGCGACGCCGCCGGTGCCGCGTGGGCCCAAGCTGGGGTCCGAGCGCTATCCGCTCGTCGATCCCGAGCGCGGCCTGTGCACGACCATCGGTCAGTCGATTCTTGCCGGTGATTTGCGTGGGCTCATCGTCTATGCCAGTAACCCCGGTGCGGGCTATGGCAATGCACAGGCTTGGTTGAGTATTTTGCAGCAGCTCGACTTGCTTGTGACGATTGATATTCGTTGGTCCGAGACGGCGCGTGCTTCTGACTTCGTGCTGCCCGACGTGACGTATCTGGAGGCCGATCGCGGCGTGGGAACGGTGACAGGCGCCAACGATGCGCGCGTGTTCTACCGAAATGCCGTGCTGCCCGTGCTGCATGACGACACGAGGCCGGGGCGGGAGATCTTTGCCGGGTTGGCGCAGGCGTGTGGCGCGGGCGAGTATTTCCAGTTTACGTCTGACGATCTGACGGCTGCCCAGGTGGCGCCTTTTGGGATCGATCTGGACGAGCTCAAGGAGCGCGGCTGGGCCGATACGGGCGTGGCGCTGCCGTCGCGCACGGGTGAGCCGGTGATTCCGCTTGCCGGCGGCAAAATTGCGCTGGCAAGCGACGTATGGGAACGAGTCGGCATGGGTCGTGTGCCCAACTGGATTGCGCCCATGGTGGAGCCCGGCCCGGGGATGTTTCGCCTCATTAGTGGCAACCGTCCCTTTGAGTCGCACACCTCGCGCAGGCTTGCGGCCCAAGGTGCCGCCGAGGCTGGATCGGACCTGGATGCCGTGCAGATGAATGCCGATGCTGCTGCACACATGGGCATCGCCGACGGCGAGATCGTCGAACTCGTGAGCGATTTGGGCCGCGACCGCGTGCGCGTGGAGACGACGCCGTATCTGCATCCGGCGTGCATCTTTACGTCGGCCGCCCCCGGCGGGCGTTCGTTTGGCGCCGATGCCGGTGGCGTTCAAGCCTTGGGTGTGGGCCCGCTCGACCATACGCCGCTGCGCTGGGACCCGTTGACGGGTGCCGCGCTCACCCAGGAAAACGCCGTTCGTGTGGAAAAGATCGCGGCGCGCGAGGATAATAACGATTGATTGACTCAGCCGATCGAATTGGCTGATAGTTTGACGTTCGAACGATTGATTCACCTTTGGTTTTGAAAGGCCGCACATGAGCGATAGCCAGAACATGTCCGATGAGGTACGCGCCCGCCTTCGCGCTATTCCTTCCGTCAACGAGCTGCTTGCCGAGTGGCCGGTGGTGAAGGCGGCGGGGGAGACCTGCGACGCGGTGGTCCATGCTGCCGTGACGGCCGAGCTCGACGAGGAGCGCGCTGCGATTCGTGCCGGTGCCGCCCCGCGTTCCAAGCGCGACCTGGCCTCGGCCATCGAGTGGCGTGCGCATCGCTCTGCGCTGCCGAGCCTGCGCCCAGCAGTTAATGCCACGGGTGTGGTCATCCATACCAACTTGGGCCGCGCCCCGCTCGCGAAGTCGGTCGCCAAGGCCGTGGCCGAGGTTGCGCGCGGGTACAGCACGCTCGAGTACAGTGTGGACACTTGTTCGCGCGGGTCGCGCAAGGAGCACGCCGCGCAGCTGATCCGCTCGCTCACCGGTGCCGAGGACGCGCTCGTGGTCAACAACAACGCCGCCGCGGTACTGCTGGTGCTGGCGACCCATGCCGCAGGCAAGGAGGTTATCGTCAGCCGCGGCGAGCTTGTCGAGATCGGCGGCAGCTTCCGCATCCCCGATGTCATGGCGGCTTCGGGCGCCAAACTCGTCGAGGTCGGCGCCACCAACCGCACGCACCTGGCCGACTACGAGCGCGCCATCACGCCCGACACGGCCATGATCCTCAAGGTCCATCCTTCCAATTATCGCATCGAGGGTTTCCACGAGGAGGTGGGTTCTCGGGAGCTTGCGGCGCTTGCTCACAAGCATGGCCTGCTGTTCTACGAGGACCAGGGGTCGGGCGCGCTGTTGCCCGACGACATCTTGGTGCGCGGAGGCGAAGAAACCACGCCGGCTTCGGTCGCGGCGGGGCTCGATATTGTGTCATGCTCGGGCGATAAGCTGCTCGGCGCCGCGCAGGCGGGCATTATCATGGGCCGTCGCGATCTGGTCCAGGCCTGCGGGTCGCATCCGCTTATGCGTGCCCTGCGTCCGGGTAAGCTCGCACTGGCGGCGCTCGAGGCTACACTGCGCATCTACATGGACGGGGCGGATGTGGCCCATCGCGAGGTGCCGGTGCTCAACATGCTCACGCTTCCGCAGGCTCATCTGGAGCGTCGCGCACGCAAGCTGCGCGAGCTGATAGCGGCGGGCCTCGATAAGGCTGGCTGCCCGTGTGCCGTTGAGTTGGAGATTGTCGAGGAGTCGTCGACTCCCGGCGGCGGCTCGCTGCCTACCGTCGAGCTGCCCACCATGTGCGTTGCCGTGCGCCTCGTTGATGAGCGTCTTTCCGTTGACGCGCTCAAGCGCTCGCTCGTCCAGGATTTCGACACGCCGGTCGTCACGCGCGCCTCGCACGATCGCATTTTGTTTGACGTCCGTACGCTTGTTGGCGACCGCGATATCGAGACGGCGGCGTCGACGCTTGCCGCATGCGTTGAGAAGGCGATTGCTCGATGAGTGAGGTTCAGGCGCTGGTGGAGTGCCCCGTTATCGTTGGCACGGCGGGTCACGTTGACCATGGTAAGTCGGCACTGATCGAGGCACTGACTGGCAAGAACCCCGATCGTCTGGAGGTTGAGCGCCGTCGCGGTATGACCGTGGAACTGGGCTTTGGCGAGCTGGCGCTTCCGAGTGGCAAGATCGTCGGCCTGGTCGACGTGCCGGGCCACGCGCATTACTTGCGCGCCATGGTGCAGGGCGCCACGGGCATCGACGTGGCCGTGCTGGTGGTTTCGGCGGTCGAGGGCGTGATGCCGCAGACCCGCGAGCACGTGCATGTGCTGGAGCTGCTGGGCGTTACGCATATGGTGGCCGCACTGACGATGTGTGACCTGGCCGATGCCGAGATGACCGAGCTTGCCGAGCTCGATGTCGATGACTTCTTGTCGGGTACCGTGTTTGCGGGCGCGCCGATCGTGCCCGTGTCGTCTAAGACGGGCGAGGGGATCGACGGGCTGCTTGCGGTGCTCGACGAGCAGGTAAGTGCCTGCTGGGATGCCTGCCGCGACCGTGCCGAGCTCACCGATGCCGCGCCGCGCCTGCCGATTGACCGCTGCTTTACGATTAAGGGCGTCGGTACTGTCGTAACGGGAACGCTACACGATGCGCCGGTTGCGGTGGGGGATGAGCTTGTCGCGCTGCCGTCGCGTACGGCCTGTCGCGTGCGTGGGATTCAGGTGCATGGCGATACGCCGCGGGCGTTGCCCGGTCAGCGTGTGGCGCTCAACTTGGTGGGCGATGCCGTCGCCGCGCTCGATCGCGGTGAGATGCTCGGCGTGGCGGGCCGCTTTGGCCAGACGATGCGATTTATGATGGCGTTTACGTATTTGGGTCGCGAGGGAGCCAAGCCGCGTGTGCTCGAGTCGGGTGCGCGCGTGCACGTGATGGCGGGTACAGCCGAGGTTGTCGGTCGCATCATGTTCATGGAGGGCGAGGCCCCCATGGCGGTGGGCGAGACCCGTACCGTGCAGGTGCGCCTGGAGGAGCCGCTGCCGCTGCGTGCCGGAGACCATGCCGTGGTGCTGTCGTATTCGCCCGTTATGCTCATCGGCGGCGGGCGCGTGCTGCTATCGCGCTGCCGTCGCTCGCGCGAGCTTTCTGCTGGCGAGCACGCACTGTTTGCGGCGCTTGAGTCCGGTGATATCGCGGGCGGTGTGGGCGCTTGGCTGGCGCTGCAGATGCTGCCGGTTACGGCGGTTGATGTTGCCGAGGCTTTGGATCTTGGTGTCGGCGAGGCCGATGCCGCACTGCACGGATTGGTGGCGCAGGGCTCCGTTCGCAAGCTTGCCGCGGGCGATGCGGGCCTCTTGGCGGACGCCGTGGTGCTCGACGCCGCGATGGATGCGCTGGCGGCGACCCTGTCGGCCATGCATACGGCGTCTCCCAAGGAGACGGGCTTTACGCCCGGCGCGGTCGCTCACGCTGCCTGGCCCGCTGCGGATGAAACCGTTGCCGCGGCTCTGATTGCCGAGGGCTGCTCGCGTGGCGTGTGCGCCGCCGAGGGCGCCGAGGTATTCGATCCGCATTCGGCCGCCGCGGCGGCACGCGTGGTGCGAGAGGCTTGCGAACGTATCGTTGCCTTGCTGGACGAAGCCGGCCTCGATGCACCGACGTTGCCCGAAGTGGGCGAGCAGTTGCAGCTCGATCGCGACACCATGACGCGCGCCCTGCGCGAGCTTTCGCTCAACCGCTCGATCGTGAAGGTCGAGCGCGACGTTGCCCTGTCCGCTGCGGCCGAGGCCCATGCGCGCGAACTCGTCGCCGCCGCCATTGAGGCAGCCGGCGGCGCTGCCACCACGAGCGTGCTGCGCGAGTCCTTGGGTGTGTCGCGCAAGCGCGCCATCAGCATCTTGGAGCACCTGGATGCCGTGCGCTTTACGGTGCTCGACAAGGATGCCGGCGGCCTGCGCTCCCTGCGCTAGGCCGGTTACCCGCTCCTGCCTCCTCAGTTGCGGTGAAATAGTTCCTGTTTTTGGGGTCTTGCAGCCTAAGCAAGAACTATTCCACCGCAACTTCTTGCTTGTCTATTTGGGATGGGGCCCGCTCGGTTTGGTAAAATACCGCCGCACTTGGGAACGGATGGGCTCCGGTGGGCTCCGCGGTCCTCAAAACCGTTGCGAGGCGTGCAAAACGTCTTGGATGTGTTCGATTCACATACGTTCCCGCCATACGCTATCAGCGCTTTTGTGCTCGCGGTCTTGCTGCGTGCCGCAAAGGCGCTGTTTTGTTTTTGCACGAGCTTTTCGTAGCGCCGTTATTTCGGCGGCGGTATTTGGCTTCGTGTGTCGGGTTTCGAACATGCCGATGGGGGTGGTTTGCCGTATGACTACCGTAAGACGTGCCGATCTTTCTTGCGTCGTCCAAGCGGGCGGGCTGTCCTCGCGCATGGGCTGCGATAAGGCCCGCATGGCGTTTTGCGGCGAGCCGCTCATCGAGCGCGTGCTGGGCCGGCTGGCGCCAGTTGCCGGCGAGTTGGTCGTGACGACGTCGCGTCCCAGCGAGCTTGCCTACCTTGAAGAATGCACGTTTGACGGACTGCGCCCCCGCGTGGTGATGGACGTCGACGGTCCCGCTGGTGCCATGCGCGGCATCGCGAGCTCGTTGGCCGCGGCCCGATTGCCGCTCGTGGCGATCGTCGCCTGCGATATGCCGTTTGTCTCGCCGGAACTCATCGGCGCGCTTGCCGATCGTGTTGAGGCCGAGGCGCTCGATGTGTGCGTGCCGCACGAGGAACGGGGGATTGAGCCGCTTTGCGCCGTCTGGCGCCGTGACGCGTGTGCGCCGATTGCCCATGAGCTGCTCGCCTGCGACCGCCAGCGCATTCGCTGCCTGATCAATCGCGTTCAGGCTGGTTATATGGATGAACCGCAGATCGTTAAGGCCGCGGGCTCGACGCTCTGCTTCGAGAACGTCAATACGCCCGAGGAGTTTGCGGCGGCCGAGTTACTTGCCTAGACGATTGGAGTTGCCATGTCTCACGATATTTGTCCCGACACGGGAGAGCCTTGCACTTGCGATGGTTCCGAGCCCTGTACCTGCGGCTGCGGTGGCTGTGGACATACTGCGGAAGAGGAAGCGGCCGCCGCGGCGTATCGCGAGGCACATCGCGAAGGCACGTCCGGTGATGCCCTCGACCACGAGCGCAAGATTATCGTTTCGTTCGACAGCACCTTCGATGTGATGGAGTGCGAGCAGCTTTGCCTGGATGCCGGCGTGCCCGGGCGCATTATGCCTTTGCCCGGCTCCATTACCGCAGGCTGCGGGCTGTGCTGGGCCATGCCGTTCTCGGGCGATGCACTCGCCGCTTTCCGCGCTGCCACCGAAGGCCGCATTACCCCTGCCGACTACCATCAGCTCGTCCTCTAGCCGCCAAAACCACCACATTGGGGACAGGCACCTTTGTGGCGGTTTGGAACACGTGGACGAAACAGCTTCGAAACACGCGATTTGCACGTCAGGCACTCAAAAACGCTTCTACCTGCATCGTAATCAAAACGAAACATCTGCTCGTCGGCTTATGCGAAACTTTGCTGCAACAGTGCGATATTATCCATACTCGATAAAGCTCACGGCGCATGGGGCGCCGCGAACGACACCTTTCTTTTCCATCAATTGGAGGAAGCATGAGCTACACGCAGAAAGTTCTCGACGAGCTCAAGGCCCGCTATCCCGAGCAGCCTGAGTTCATCCAGGCCGCGACCGAGATCCTCGGCACCATCCAGCCGGCGCTCGACGCCCACCCCGAGTACGAGGAGGCCGCCCTGCTGGAGCGCCTCGTCGAGCCCGAGCGCATCGTTATGTTCCGCGTTCCCTGGGTCGACGACCAGGGCAAGGTCCAGGTCAACCGCGGTTACCGCGTCGAGTTCAACTCTGCCATTGGACCCTACAAGGGCGGCCTGCGCTTTAACCCGACGGTCACCCTGGGCATGCTCAAGTTCCTGGGCCTGGAGCAGATCCTCAAGAACAGCCTGACCACCCTTCCCATGGGCGGCGGCAAGGGAGGCTCCGACTTTGACCCCAAGGGCAAGTCCAACAACGAGATCATGCACTTCTGCCAGTCCTTCATGACCGAGCTCTATCGCCACATTGGCCCCAACACCGACGTTCCCGCCGGCGACCTGGGCGTTGGCGGCCGCGAGGTTGCCTACCTGTTCGGTCAGTACAAGCGCCTGACCAACGAGTGGACCGGCGTCCTTACCGGCAAGGGCCTCTCCTTTGGCGGCTCGCTCGCCCGTACCGAGGCCACCGGCTACGGCCTGGCCTACTTTGTGGACGAGTACCTCAAGAGCCGCGGCGACTCCTTCGAGGGCAAGAACGTCGTCGTTCACGGCTCCGGTAACGTCGCCATCTACGCGGTCCAGAAGGTCTCCCAGCTCGGCGGCAAGGTGCTGGCCTGCTCCGACACCCACGGCTGGGTCGAGGATCCCGACGGCATCGACTACACCGTGCTCGAGCATGTCTACAACAAGAAGCGCTCCGGTCACGACAAGGGCGTTACGCTCGCTATGTACGTCGACGAGAAGCCCAATGCCACGTGGCACGAGGGCGACGGCCGCGGCGTGTGGCAGCTGCCCTGCGACATCGCGCTGCCCTGCGCTCGCGAGAACACGCTGCTGCTCGATGACGCCCAGGCGCTCGTCGCCAACGGCTGCAAGGTGGTCGGCGAGGGCGCGAACATGCCCACGACCATCGAGGCCACGACCTACTTCCAGGAGAACGGCGTTGCCTTTATGCCCGGTAAGGCTGCCAACGCCGGCGGCGTGCTCGTGTCCGGTCTGGAGATGAGCCAGAACGCCGCGCACCTGTCCTGGACCTTCGAGGAGGTCGACGGCAAGCTCGAGCAGCTCATGCGCGGTATGTTCCACAACGTGGACGACACCGCCAAGAAGTACGGCGAGGAGGGCAACTTCGTCATGGGCGCCAACATCGCCGGCTTCCTGAAGGTCGCCGACGCCATGCTCGCCCAGGGTGTCTGCTAAATCTTCGATCGAAATAGCATCGCAGAAGGCTCCCAGCCATCTTGGCTGGGAGCCTTTTTTGATCCGCATGCGACGGAGGAAAACGGTTCATTTTGTCCCGACACGAGCTGTGCCCCCTCGTTTGGTACACTTAAAGGTACTGGACAAGTGGAGAGATGGGGGAGAACGTGCTCAAGTTCGGTACCTACGTCCGTGTTGGAAACGCGGCCGAAGCCTATGAGCTCTTGCAGAAGAACCGCAACAACAAGATTGTGGGCGGCGGCATCTGGATGCGCCTGGGTTCGCGTCGTGTGGCGACGGCGATTGACCTTTCGGCTTGCGGGCTCGATCAGATCGAGGAGACCGAGACCGAGTTTCGCATCGGTGCCATGTGCACCCTGCGCCAGCTCGAGCGTCATGCCGGGCTCAACGCGCTTGTCAACAATGTCTTTGAGTTCGCCGTCCACGACATCGTGGGCGTGCAGCTGCGCAATACCGCCACGGTGGGCGGCAGCATCTACGGCCGCTTTGGCTTCTCGGACGTTCTCTCTGCCTTCCTCGCGCTCGATTCCTATGTTGAGCTGACGGGTGCCGGCCGCGTGCCGCTTGCCGAGTTTGTCGACATGGGCTACGTCCGCGACGTGATCGAGCACGTCGTGGTCGTTAAGCACGATTACCGCGCGAGCTATGAGGCCGTGCGCAAGGCCGCGACCGACTTCCCCTCGCTCAACGTCACCGCTGCCTGGTGGGACAATAGCTGGCACGTCACCGTGGGCGCCCGTCCGCTGCGCGCGACCCTGCTGCAGGGCGAGGCGTGCGGCCTGGTGAGCGAGCAGCCTTCCGAGGACGAGCTGCGTGCCCTGGCCGCGTCCGTGCGCGCGCTGAGCTACGGCACCAACCTGTGGGGCTCAGCCGAGTACCGCCGTCGCATCTCGGCGCCGCTTGCCGTGCAGGCCGTGCGCCGCGCCGCCGGCATCGAGCTTTCGGCCGCGCTTGCCCGCGAGCTCGAGGGTGTGCAGATCCCTAAGTTCGCCACGGACGAGTATTCCTGCCGCCGCGTGCCCGGCGTCGATTCTAGCGAGGTGCGCTAATGGCTGCCAAACTCATCGATCTTTCCTTTACGCTCAACGGCCGCAAGGTCAAGGTTCAGATTGCCCCCGACACCATGCTCTTTGCGCTGCTGCGCGAGCAGGGTTGCGCGTCGGTGCGCTGTGCCTGCGAAACCACCAACTGCGGCCTGTGCACGGTGTGGCTCGACGGCGACCCGGTGCTGAGCTGCTCAGTTCCCGCCGCCCGTGTTGAGGGACACAACATCACCACGCTTGAGGGCCTTAAGGCCTAGGCCGAGGCTCTCGCCCGTGCGATGGCTGCCGAAGGTGCCGAGCAGTGCGGTTTTTGCGCCCCCGGCCTCATCATGAACGTGCTGGCGCTCGCCCGCGCCGCCAAGGAGGACCCGAGCCTCGTCGCCACGCGCGAGGAGCTCTCGCGCCAGCTCGCCGGCAACCTCTGCCGTTGCAGCGGCTACGAGAGCCAGCTGCGCGCCATCGTCCGCTTCCTCAACGAGTCGGGCGTGCAGGTGGGCTTCGAGATGCCCGAGCTGCCCGTCAACGACACGAGCTCCGACGGCGTCTCCTACAAGCAAATCACCCACAAGCAGCCCAAGAAGGATTCGAAGGCCCTGCTCGAGGGCCGTCCCGTCTACACGGGCGATATGGTGCCCGCCGGCGCGCTCATCGTCAAACTCAAGCGCAGCCCCTATGCCCGTGCCAAGATCCGTTCCATCGACACCTCGCGCGCCCTTAAGGTGCCCGGCGTCGTGGGCGTTTACACCTACGAGGACGTGCCCAAGCGCCGCTTTACCATTGCCGGCCAGAGCTATCCGCAGCCGAGTCCCTACGACCGCCTGATCCTCGAGAACCTTGTGCGCTATCAAAACGAGGAGGTGGCGATTGTCGCTGCCGAGACCGAGGAGGCCGCCGACAAGGCGCTCAAGCTCATCAAGGTCGACTACGAGGTGCTCGAGCCGCTGCTCGACTTTACCCAGGCACTCGATAACGACATCGTGGTCCACCCCGAGGGCGACGTGACCTTTATGTTCCCGCAGGGCGGCGACGTTGCTCGCAACCTGGTGTGCAGCGGTACCAGCGATTATGGCGACCTGGACGAGGTCTTCGCCCAGAGCGACATCGTTTTTGAGCGCACCTACACCAGCCAGGCCACGCAGACTGCGCCCATGGAGACCTTCCGCGCCTTTGCGACGACCGACGCGTTCGGCCGCATCTCGGTGACCACCTCTACGCAGGTGCCCTTCCACGTGCGCCGCATGGTCGCGCAGTCGCTCGACATTCCGCAGTCGCAGGTGCAGGTCATCAAGCCGCGCATCGGTGGCGGCTTTGGCTCCAAGCAGACGGGCTGCTGCGAGATCTTCGTGGCGTTCGTGACCCAGCAGACCGGCCGTCCGAGCTACTGCTGCTACACCCGCGAGGAGACCATCACTGCGGGCAACTCGCGCCACCAGATGCAGATGACCGTTAAGCTGGGCGCCATGAACGACGGCACCATCACGGCCATCGACCTACACACGTTGTCCAATGCCGGCGCGTACGGCGAGCACGCCACCACGACGATCGGCCTGTCGGGCCACAAGAGCCTGCCCATCTACAACCATGTGAAGGCGAGCCGCTTTAGGTGGGACGCCGTCTACACCAACACCAACCGCGGCGGCGCGTATCGCGGCTACGGTGCCACCCAGGGTCAGTTTGCCGTGGAGAGCGCCGTCAACGAGCTCGCCGACATGCTGCACATGGACCCCGCCGACCTGCGCCTTAAGAACATCGTGCGCGAGGGCGAGGTCATGCCGCAGTACTACAACGAGAAGCTCAACGCCTGCGCGCTCGACCGTTGCCTGCTGCGCGCGATGGACATGATCGGCTGGCGCGACAAGCCGCTGGCCGTGGACCTGGGCGACCGCGTGCGTGCCCTGGGCTGCGCGCTCACCATGCAGGGCTCGGGCATCTCCAACGTGGACATCGCCGGCATCGACATGCGCCTGGAAGAGGACGGCTTCATTACCATCGGCACCGGCGCCACCGATAACGGCATGGGCGTCGACACGATCCTGGCACAGATTGCCGCTGAGGAGCTGGGCGTGGAGAGCTCACTGATCGTGGTGCGCGGCGTGGACACCGACGTGTCGCCGTTCGACGCCGGCTCGTACGCGAGCTCCGGTACCTACGTGACGGGCCTTGCCGCCAAGAACGCCGCGACCGAGCTGCGCGAGAAGATTTGCGCAAAGGCCGCCCAGATGTGGGACGTGGACGCTGCCGACGTGGTCTTTGATGGCCAGTACGTGCGCCTGTCCGACGAGCGCGCCGCTCGCGAGCAGAACCGCTACCTCACGCTGCGCGACTTTGCCAACCTGTGCGTCAAGAACATCGCGGGCGGCGACGCACTCACCTCGCACGCCTCTGCCTGCCTGCCCGTTTCGCCTCCGCCGTTTATGGCCGGCATTGCCGAGGTCGAGGTCGACAAGGCCACCGGCAAGGTGACTGTGGTGGACTATGCGGCGGCCGTTGACTGTGGCACTGTGATCAACGAGGCTCTCGCGCGCGTCCAGGCCGAGGGCGGCATTGCCCAGGGTATCGGCCATGCGCTCTACGAGATCGTCGAGCACGACGATCGCGGCCGCCTGCGCACCGGCAACTTTATGAGCTACAAGCTGCCCACGCGCCTGGATATCGGCAGCATTCGCGTGGCCTTTGAGCCGAGCTACGAGCCGACGGGTCCGTTCGGCGCCAAGTCGATTGGCGAGGTTGTCATCAATACGCCGCTCGCCGCCGTGGCCTCGGCCGTCGCACACGCCACCGGCCACCAGGTTCGTTCGCTGCCGATCACGCCGGAGAAAGCGCTGCTGGGGGAGTAGCGGGTCAGCGAACAAGTCGTAATGGGCGGGGCGGGGCAACTCGCCCCGCCTTTCGCGCTCGTGGTGAGGTCGTGAGCCTGTAAAACGTGTGCGTGCGCTTGTCGTTCGTATCTGCTATCATTCCTAGTCTGTGCGCTCATGCGGGCGTGGCGGAATTGGTAGACGCGCCAGATTTAGGTTCTGGTGGGATTCCCGTGAAGGTTCGAGTCCTTTCGCCCGCACCAACGCACTTGCGTCGGCTCCCGCCGTCGCGACTCTTTGTTGCATAAAGGTACCAGCACCTCAGATAAGCTGGGCAGTATGAGGAGGAACGTGTTGAACATCACCGCTTCTGACGTCAAGGACGCCAAGCTCACCGCTACGGTCACCATCCCGGCCGCCGACGTCGACGCCGCGATCAAGAAGGCCTACAAGGACACCGCCAAGAAGTACCGCTTCCCGGGCTTCCGCGCTGGCAAGGCTCCCCGTCCGGTCATCGACTCTGCTCTTGGCGCCGAGGCTACCCTCGCTCAGGCCACCAACGACCTGATCGCCGCCAACGAGCCCGTCGTCCTCAACGAGCTGGACATCGTCCCCACCAAGAACGGTGACTACAAGGAGCTCGACCTCGCCAAGGATCACGAGGACTACACCTACACCGTCGAGTTCTCCCTGCGTCCTGCCGCTGAGCTCTCCTCCTTCGACGCCGTCGAGATCGAGATGCCTCCCGCGGAGGTCACCGAGTCCGAGATCAACAACCAGGTCGAGATGCTCCTCAACTACCGTGCCACCTTCGAGGACGTCGAGGGTCGCGCCGTCGAGGCTGACGACTACGTGACCGTCGACCTCAAGGCCGTCGAGAACGCCGACAACTTCGCCGCCGAGGGCCGTATGCTCATCGCCGGTAGCGACAGCAACCCCAAGGAGTTCAACGAGGCCCTGATCGGCGCTAACGTCGACGACGTCAAGACCGTCACCTGGACCGACGAGGTCGAGGAGGGCGAGGAGGCCGAGACCCACACCGTCGAGGTCACCGTCAAGGGCATCAAGGTCCGCAACACCCCCGAGCTCACCGACGAGCTCGTCAAGTCCGATTTTGGCTTCGACAGCATCGACGCTATGCGTGACGCCATCAAGATCGAGATCGAGCAGGACAAGGCTTCCCGCCTCCCGGCCGAGAAGGAGAACCGTTGCGTCTCCGCTCTCGCCGAGCGTCTGCAGCTCGACGAGATGGACGCCGACTACGAGCAGTCCGTCTTTGAGGAGCTTGGCCAGAACTTCCTGTCCAACCTCGCTGCCCGCGGCATGACGCTGGACACCTGGCTGCCCGCTTCCGGCCTGACCATGGAGCAGTTCATCGCCGACCTGCACAAGCAGGCCAACGACGTTGCCCGTGAGTCCCTGGCTCTCGACGCCCTCGCCCGTGAGCTCAAGATCGAGGTCACCGAGGACGACATCAACGCCGAGTTCGAGAAGGCCGGCGTCAAGGACGTCGAGGTTTCCAAGGCCGAGTTCATCGCCGATGGCCGCATGCCTGCCGTCCGCGAGTCCATCCGTCGCTCCAAGGCCGTTGACCACCTGGTCGAGAACGCCAAGGTGACCGAGGTCGACGAGACCGCCAAGGACGCCGAGTAATTCTCGCCACCTTGCCCGCGAGCGCATGTGTGCGCCCGTGATGGGGTAAAGTTATACACCGGTTATCCGGTTGCTTCGTACGGTGCCAGCCAATGCATAGCATGCGGGCACCGTACGTTTATCTAGAACCACTATTGGTCCGTAAGAGAAATGGAGATGCGTATGATCGCTAAGTTCGATTCCGCCCTCGTGCCATACGTTATCGAGCAGACGCCGCGCGGCGAGCGCAGCTACGATATCTATTCGCGCCTGCTCAACGACCGCATCATCTTCTTGGGCGAGGAGATCAACTCCGTCAGCGCCAACCTGGTCGTTGCCCAGCTGCTGCATCTTGAGAGCCAGGATGCCGAGAAGGATATCTCGCTCTACATCAATTCGCCCGGTGGCGAGGTCTACTCCGGCCTGGCGATTCTGGACACCATGAACTTCATCAAGCCGCAGGTCTCCACCATCTGCGTCGGTATGGCCGCGTCCATGGCCGCCGTGCTGCTTTCGGCTGGCGCCAAGGGCAAGCGTTTCTGCCTGCCTCACTCTAAGGTCATGATTCACCAGCCCAGCGGCGGTGCCCAGGGCCAGCAAACCGAGATCGAGATCGTGGCCGAGGAGATCAAGAAGACCCGCCGCGAGCTCAACCAGATCTTGTCCGATGCCTCGGGCCAGCCCATCGAGAAGGTCCAGGCCGATACCGAGCGCGACAACTACCTGACCGCTTCCGAGGCCCTCGACTACGGTCTGATCGACCGTATCGTCACCTCGCGCGATCTCGCCGCGAAGGACGCCTAGGATGGCAGGAAACATGCAGGACAACTTTGACGAGAACGGCAACCCCATCCGCTGCTCCTTTTGCGGAAAAGAGCAGGGCCAGGTCCGTCGCCTCGTAAAGGGCCCGACCAACATCTTTATCTGTGACGAGTGCGTCGCTGCCTGTTCCGAGATTCTGGAGGAGTCGCTGGCTTCGGACTTTATGGACGCTGCCCGCAACGGCAAGCTGCCGGGCTTTCTCAACGACCACGGCCAGGCTGCATCCCAGCCCGCTGTGGACCCCGAGACCGAGGGCTTTGAGCTCGAGGACGACCGCCAGGTCATCACGCATGTGCCGACGCCGCACGAGATCTATGACGAGCTTTCGGCCTATGTTATGGGTCAGGAGGACGCCAAGCGCGCCATGTCGGTGGCCGTGTACAACCACTATCGCCGCGTGATCGAGGGCGGCGCCGCGGTGTCTGCCTTTGACAACGGCTTGGACTCGCAACTCGACGATGATATGGATGAGGTGGAGCTCGCCAAGTCCAACATCCTGCTGCTCGGTCCCACCGGTACCGGCAAGACCCTGTTGGCCCAGACGCTCGCGCGCATCCTCGAGGTGCCGTTTGCCATCGCCGATGCCACCGCGCTCACCGAGGCCGGCTATGTGGGCGAGGACGTGGAGAACATCCTGCTCAAGCTTATCAATGCTGCCGATGGCGACATTGAGCGCGCTCAGGTTGGCATTATCTACGTGGACGAGATTGACAAGATTGCCCGCAAGGCCGAGAACCTCTCCATCACCCGCGATGTTTCTGGCGAGGGCGTTCAGCAGGCGCTGCTTAAAATCCTTGAGGGCACGGTGGCAAGCGTTCCGCCCACCGGCGGCCGCAAGCATCCCCAGCAGGAACTGCTCCAGATCGACACGACCAACATCCTGTTCATCTGCGGCGGTGCCTTTGTGGGTCTGGACAAGATCATCGCCGATCGCGTGGGCAACAAGGGTGTGGGCTTTAACTCCGAGATTGCCGGCCCCACCTCGGTCGACGAGAACGACCTGCTGCGCCAGGTGCTCCCGCAGGACCTCAACGCCTTTGGCATGATCCCCGAGTTTGTGGGACGTACGCCCGTCGTCACCCAGACGCAGGCGCTTGACGAGGACGACTTGGTGTCGATTCTGACCGAGCCCAAGAACGCCGTGGTGCGCCAGTATCGTAAGATGTTTCAGCTCGAGGACGTTGAGCTTGAGTTTGAGGACGCCGCCCTGCACGAGATCGCCCGCATGGCGCTCGCCCGCAAGACCGGCGCCCGCGGCCTGCGTTCCATCTGCGAGGACGTGCTGCAGCAGACGATGTTCGACCTCCCCAGCGAGGAGGGCGTCACCAAGGTCGTCGTGACCGAAGCCTCCGTAAAGGGCGAAGAACAGCCCCAGCGCATCTACGGGTAAATAGCTTGAATCCAGGCCCCGCGGCAACCACCGCGGGGCCTGCCATTTAGGGACAGGTTTATTTTGGTCGGTTTTATATGGGCAAATGTTGTTTCCCCTGATAAAACCTACCAAAATAAACCTGTCCCTTTTCGGCAGGTATGCCTGTGCTATTCTGTGAGATTGTCAAGTTAGTACCTTCAGACTGAAGTAATCGATACCTAAGGCGTGTCCGCCTGCTTGGTTTTCGTAGATTCCGCACGAGCCGAAGAGCACTTAATGTGCTCTTCGTGCGAGCCAGGACCTGACCGAGCGAAAACCAAGCAGGCGGACACGCCGACGGGCAAGGGAGAGATATATGGAAGAGATGCCCAAGAACTACGATCCGTCGACCAACGAGCCGGCGATCCTGCAGAAGTGGCTCGACGGCGGCTACTACAAGCGCCGTGAGGGCGTGGGCGACTGCACCGTCACCATTCCGCCTCCCAACGTGACCGGCAAGCTCCACATGGGCCACGCCACCGACGACTCCATCCAGGACGCCATCATTCGTATGGCTCGCATGCGCGGTAAGTCCACGCGCTGGGTGCTCGGCACCGACCATGCCGGTATCGCTACGCAGACTAAGGTCGACAAGAAGCTCAAGAGCGAGGGCATCAGCCGCCTGGAGATCGGTCGCGACAAGTTTGTCGACGCCTGCTGGGACTGGACCCACGAGTACGGCGGCATCATTGTCGAGCAGATCAAGCGCATGGGCTGCTCCGTCGACTTCGACAACGAGCGCTTTACCATGGACGAGGACTACGCGCAGGCCGTGCGCAAGGTCTTCTGCGACTGGTACCACGACGGTCTGATCTACCGCGGCAAGCGCATCGTCAACTGGTGCCCCAACTGCACCACCGCCATCTCGGACGACGAGGCCGAGTACAAGGACGAGAAGGGCCATCTGTGGCACCTGCGCTATCCGCTTACCGAGCCGGTCAACGGCCAGGACTACATCGTCGTCGCCACTACGCGCCCCGAGACCATGCTCGGCGACACGGGTGTTGCCGTTTCCCCGAAGGACCCCGAGAAGGCCGCCTTTGTGGGTAAGACCGTCAAGCTTCCCATCGTCGACCGTGAGATCCCCATCTTTGAGGATTGGCATGTCGACGCCAACTTCGGTTCCGGCTTCGTTAAGGTTACTCCGGCCCACGACCCCAACGACTACGCCATGGGTCAGGCTCACGACCTGCCGCAGATCAACATCTTTGACGAGCACGCGGTAGTTGTCGAGGGCTACGGCGAGTTCACCGGCATGACCCGCGAGGAATGCCGCGAGGCCGTCATTAAGTGGTTTGAGGAGCATGACCTGCTCGATCACGTCGAGGACCTCGATCACTCCGTCATGCACTGCTACCGTTGCGACGCCGCGCTTGAGCCGTGGCTGTCCGAGCAGTGGTTTGTGGCCGTCGACAAGCTCAAGGGGCCGGCGCTCGACGCCGTTAACTCCGGCAAGGTCACCTTCCACCCCGCGCGCTGGACGCAGACCTACACCACCTGGATGGAGAACCTCAAGGACTGGTGCATTAGCCGCCAGCTGTGGTGGGGCCACCGCATCCCCGTTTTCTACTGCGAGGACTGCGGCTGGGAGGACGCTCTTACCGAGGACACCGACGTGTGCCCCAAGTGCGGCGGCCATCACGTGCATCAGGACGAGAACGTGCTGGACACCTGGTTCAGCTCGCAGCTGTGGACCTTCGCCACGCAGGGCTGGCCGCAAAAGCCAGAGCTGCTCGAGGGCCATCATCCCACGACGGCGCTCGTCACCGCACGCGACATCATCGCGCTGTGGGTCGCGCGCATGGTCATGAGCTCGCTGTACTTCCTGGACGAGGCGCCGTTTAAGGACGTCGTCATCTACCCGACGATCCTGGCTAAGGACGGCAGCCGCATGTCCAAGTCCAAGGGCAACGGCGTTGACCCCATGGACCTCATTGGTATGTACGGCGCCGACGCCATGCGCTACAACCTGCTTACGCTGTGCACCAACAACCAGGACGTCAAGTTCGACGCGAACATCGATAAGAAGACCAAGAAGCTTATCGACAGCCCGCGTACCGACCAGGCCAAGTCGTTTGTGACCAAGATCTGGAACGCAAGCCGCTTCCTGCTCATGAACATGGAGGGCTACACGCCCGGCGAGCCCGTCGTGGAGACGCCGGCCGACGCCTGGATGTTCAGCCGCCTGGCAAAGGCCGTCAAGATGGTCACCGAGGGTATTGAGAACTACACCTTTGGCGACATGGCCCGCGGCGTGCAGCAGTTCTTCTGGAACGAGGTCTGCGACTGGTACGTCGAGGTCACCAAGGCCCGCCTGAAGGGCGAGGGCCGTCTGCAGGCCCAGCGCAACCTGATCTTTGTGCTCGACACCTCCATTCGCCTGATGCACCCGCTCATGCCGTTTGTCACCGAGGAGATCTGGGACAACATGCCGGCGAGTGTGCTCGATCTGGACGCCGAGGGCAACGTGAACCGCGCCGAGGCGCTCATGATCGCCAAGTGGCCCGAGCCCGCCGACTACGCTAAGTATGTTGACGAGGACGCCGAGCGCGCGTTTGAGCTGTGCCGCGCCGTCGTTTCCGCCGCCCGCGCCACGCGTTCGCGTTACCGCTTGAGCCCCAAGGCCGAGCTCGACGTGGTCGTGCGCGCCGGTGCCGAGGACATCGAGAAGCTCGAGAGCCTGCGCTCGACCATCGAGCCGCTGGCCAACACCGCCTCGCTGGTCATGGGTACCGACGTTGAGAAGCCGGCCGCGAGCATCGCCGTGGTCGACAGCGGCGTCGAGGTCTTTGTGGTGCTCGAGGGCAAGGTTGACCTTTCGGCCGAGAAGGCGCGTCTTGAGAAGGAGATCGCCGCGGCTCAGAAGGAGCTCGCCGGTTGCGAGAAGACGCTCGCCAACGAGGGCTTTGTGGCCAAGGCCGCGCCCGCGGTGGTGCAGAAGAAGAGGGACCGTGCAGCTGAGCTCAAGGAGATCCTGGCGGCGCTGACTGCTCAGGTTGCTGACTTCTCGTAGGCGGTACTGGGGGACGCGTCCCGACGCTTTGCTCTCCGCTGCGGACAGTCCTGCGCAAGACGGACAGCACATTAAGTGCTGTCCTTTGCGTGCGGAACTTGCGGCGAGCAAAGCGTCGGGCCGCTCCTAGTTCGCTTACGTGGTTGTTTGCATCTGGTGTGTTAGGGCCACTGGGTTGTGGCCTTGTTCTCGCTGCAATCGGGTAAAGGCTGATATTGTCAACGTGAGGGGCTCATTCTTTTTGGTGGGCCTCTTTTTCTGTTATGGGGGACTTTGAGTTATGGCTAAGCGTTCTGGGTCGTATGTCGTTCCGTTCTCGTTTGAGTTGCTTTCGTTTGATGAGGTTGTGGGGCTTGCTGCTGATACGGGGCGGATTTCTGGGGATGCTGGGCCTCTGCTCGAGACGGTTGTCGATATGCTTGATGAGTTGGGGCGTCCGGACGAGTATTTTGATTGCATTCAGGTCGCCGGTACCAATGGCAAGACTTCGACCACGCGTTTTTCGGCCGCCATTCTTCGTGGCGAGGGGCTCAAAACCGCGCTTTATACGTCGCCGCAGCTGGTGCGCTATCCCGAGCGCATGGAGGTTGATGGGCGCGTGGTGAGCGATGAGGCGTTTGCCCGCGCCGTTTCTGCCGCTGTTGAGGCGGGGCGTCGAGTGAATGCCCGTCGTGTGGCGGCGGGGGAGCGTGCCTATTCCATCACGCCCTTTGACCTGCTGACGGCTGCCGCATTGGTGGTGTTTGCCGAGGCTGCGGTGGATGTTGCCGTGCTTGAGGTTGGCATGGGCGGGCGTTGGGACGCCACGAGTGCGACCGATCCCGTCGCCGTTGCCATTACGGGCATTGGGCTCGATCACACACGTATTTTGGGCGACACGCTCGAGGCCATTGCGGGGGAGAAGGCTGCGGTCATTAAGCCCGGACGCCTGGTTGTGCTGGGTGAGGGCACGCACGAGGCGAGTGTTCAGCGCGTGATGGATGCCCGTTGCCGCGCGTGCGGCATCGTGCCGCTCGTGGTAGGCCACGCTACGACTAAGGTGCCGGTGCATGTGGGCGACACGGTTGAGTTTAGCTGCACCACGCCGCGCGCGATCTATACGTCGAGCATGGTCAAGCCGGCCTATCAGCCGCAGAATGCCGCGTGCGCGATTATGCTTTGCGAGGGCTATCTGGGCCGCGAGCTCGACCACGATGCGCTCGACGCCTCGCTTATGGGTTGCCCCACGCCGGGTCGTTTTGACGTGCTGGGGACCGATCCACTCAAGCTGATCGATGCCTGTCATAACCCCCAGAGCTGCGAGAACTTTGTGAGCGCACTGGACGAGATCGACCCGTGCGTAGAGAATCGCCCAACGTTGCTGTGCGCCGCGCTGGCAGACAAGGACGTGGCGGGTATCGTTGACGTGCTGATTCCGGCCTTCCCGCGCGTGGTCGTGACCCAGACCGATTCCGATCGCGCCTTGCCGGCAGAGGAGCTCGCCGCCCTGGTGGACGCCGATAAGCTCACGGGCGTATATCCGAGTGTGTCCGAGGCCCTCGCTGCCTTCGATGCCGCAGACGAGCCTTTCGTAGCTGCCGGTACCATCACCCTAGCCGGCGAAGTAGCCGGCCTGTTGCGCTAACCCATCCCCTCATCAGTTGCGGTGAAATAGTTCCTGTTTTTGGGTTCTAGCAGCCCATCCAGGAACTATTCCACCGCAACTTAGTTTGGGGGCTTGGGGACCAGGCTAGTCTAGGCGGACTGGGTCGTGGGGGTAGGCGTTGAGAATCTCGACGCCGGACTCGGTGACCAGGGCCAAGTCCTCGATGCGGACTCCGGTGCGGCCGGGGAGGTAGATGCCCGGTTCGATGGAGAACGTCATGCCCGGCTCGACAACCTGCTCGTTGGCAAGCGAGACGTCGCCCGGCTCGTGGTCCTGCAGGCCAATCGAGTGGCCCAGGCGGTGCGTAAAGTACTGCCCATAGCCCGCATCCTCAATCACGTCGCGTGCGGCGCGGTCCAGGTCGCACATGCGCACGCCCGGTGCGATGAGCGCCTCGGCGGCCTCGTTGGCACGGCGCACGATGTCGTAGATGCGCGCCGTCTTCTCGTCCGGCTCGCCCCAAAAGAACGTGCGCGTCATGTCCGAGCAGTAGTTGCGATGGCGTCCGCCAATGTCGAACAGCATCACGTCGCCACGCTTGAGCACGGTGTCGTCGGGTTCATGATGCGGGTCGCCGGCGTTGGCGCCAAAGCTCACGATGGGCGGAAAGCTAAAGCCCTCGCAGCCGTGCTTGCGATACAGGCCGAGCATCTGGTCGGCAATCTCGCGTTCCGTCACGCCCTCGTGGACGAGCTTGATGGCGTCGGCCATTACGGCGTCGTTAGCGACCGAGGACGCGCGCATCAGCCCCTGTTCGGCGGCATCCTTGTAGGTGCGTGCGGCGGTGACGGCAAAGTCACCCAGGAAAAACTCGCTGGCGGCGTGGCGCTCCATAAGCGGCATCAAAAAGCCGGAGCGCATGACGGCGTCGATGCCGAGCGGCTTGGTTGGGTCGATCTCACTCGCGATGGCATCGGTTACGACGTCGGTATCGGTGTGGTAGGCGACGCGGGCATTGTCGTATTCCGGCAGCTGGTGTAGAGCGTTGACTAGGATTACCGACTCGGCATTGCGCGCGAGCAGCACGCCACAAAAACGCTCAAACATATCGGCATAAAACCCGGTCAGATAGTAGATCGACCACGGGTCATTCACAAGCAGCTGCGCGCCGGGATGCTGAGCCTCGAGCGCATCGAGCACGCGCGCCACACGCTGGTCATCGACATGTGCCATGAAACATCCTTTCGCTAGGGTGCCACCATGGTATCCCAAGCCCGGCAGATAGGGACGTTCCTTTTATGCCGGCACTTCGGGACACTCCTTGGCATAGTCGGCCCGGCAAGCATGCAGACAAAAGGAGTCATAAGAGGCCCGTCCTAAATGGGCTGGTTTCTAAAGTATGGTGGATTACGGGGCTGGACCTGTATTACTTGACCATGAGAAGAATCGCGAAATTAAAACCGCAGGTAGACGGCTTATCAAAAATCGAAAATTGCCGGTATGGATGGGGGTCTCCGAATCAGCCCCGTAATCCAGCATAGTTTTGAAATGGCACTAAAGTGGGCACAAGCTATATACCGATTCCAAGGATAGTTGCGGTGGAATAGTTCCTGGATGCCGGGGTTTTGGCGGAAATCAGGAACTATTTCACCGCAATTGAGGAGGGGCGGGGTGGATGGCGGGGTAGTTAAAAGAGCCGAGTCCTAAATTAGCTGCTTAAACTGGGTCGATGTCCATGCTGGCGATGAGGTTGATGTTGGTGTCGAGGAGGT
Source organism: uncultured Collinsella sp. (assembly GCA_902493855.1). GTDB lineage: Bacteria > Actinomycetota > Coriobacteriia > Coriobacteriales > Coriobacteriaceae > Collinsella. The sequence goes on along the minus strand of CABUQV010000002.1, from coordinate 139,829 downwards.
CTTCCAGCACGACGTCGCCCATGCGGATGGGGGCGTTGACGACTAGGCCTCGGATGAGGTTCATGGCTTGGACGTGGAGTTCGAGTGGGATTGCCTCGACCGTGCGGACGGGGAGTAGGGCTTCGTCGCCGCCGGATACCGCTACGGTGGTGGTGAGCACGCGCATGGGGCAGGTGAGCTCCTGATGTGCGAACTTATCGCCGCGCGGGCAGTTGTTGCCGACCACGGATCGCACTTCCACCACGGCGCCATTGACGTCGCGCTCCACCTCTACGGTCAGGAGGCATTCGGATGGGCAGGTCGTGCAGTTGAACTGCAGCGTTTCGATCACGTTATCGCTCATAGTCTATGCCTCCTCGATGGGATTGACGGACAGGACAATCTCGCTGGCACCCAGGTCGAGTGCGCGTTGAATCACCTTTGCCGGCAGCGGGAAGCTTTCCATAACGCTCGGCTTAAACGCGCGGACCTTGCCGGCGAACAGTTCCTCGCCGTCGGCTAAGATCCTCACGCAGGCGGCATCGACTGGCCGGCGCACGCGGAAATTGAGCTTGGTGAGTGCCACAGCCGTAATGCGTCCCGGCAGCGCGTAGCCCGCGATGCCGGCAGGGGAGATCGTGAGCTCGCAGTCCGGAACGGTGCCCGCGCCTGTCCCCAGCGCGTACGCCGCTGCAGCTGCGCCAGCCCTCTCGGACTCGGTCGTCACGTTGTCGGCCAGGTCGTGCACGTGCAGCACGTTTCCGCAGGCAAAGATGCCCGGCACGCCCGTCTGCAGGCTCTGGTCCACCACGGCGCCGCGCGTGCGGGGGTCCAGCTCCACGCCCGCGGCAACCGAAAGCTCGTTCTCGGGAATCAAGCCCACCGATAGCAGCAGCGTGTCGCACGGAAGAATGCGCTCGGTACCCGGAATGGGCGCTAGGCGCTCGTCTACTTGGCTGACCTCGACGGCCTCCACGCGGTCGTGCCCGATCACACGCGTGACCGTGGTCGACAGATGCAGTGGAATGCCAAAATCGTCCAGGCAGTTCTTTACGTTGCGGCGCAGGCCGTTGGCGTACGGCATGAGCTCGTACACGCCCTCGACCGAAATCCCCTCGAGCGTGCAGCGGCGCGCCATGATCAGCCCGATGTCGCCCGAGCCCAAAATGACGGCGTGCGAGCCGGGTTTGAGGTTCTCGATATTGATGTATCGCTGCGCCAAGCCGGCTGTAAACACGCCGGCGGGACGGCTGCCGGGGATCTTGATCTCGCTGCGGGTGCGCTCGCGGCAACCCATGGCAAGGACGACCGCGCGTCCGGTGAGTTGCAACATGCCGGCGGGGCTCATGAGCGTGACGGTATGGACCGCGGTGTCTTCCGTAGGCTCGCCTGAATCAATCCCAATCACCATGCTGTTCAGGAACAGCGCAATGTCGGTTGCGTGCACCTGGTCGATAAAGCGCTGCGCGTACTCGGGACCGGTGAGTTCCTGTTTAAAGTGCGACAGTCCAAAGCCGGGGTGGATGCACTGGCGCAGGATGCCGCCCAAGTGCTGCTCGCGCTCCACGATGGCCACGCGTGCGCCTGCCTTATGCGCGGCCAGCGCGGCCGCCATGCCGGCAGGTCCGCCGCCGATAACGACCACGTCGAAGGCTTGCGTTTGTACGGCTTCGACGACGCTGCAATCAATCGCGCTCGATTTGAATTTCGCCATCTTAGCGCACCCCCTTTAGCGGTCCCTCGACCAGCCAAGAACCGGCATCCTCCAACAGCACCTCGCTGGGGTTGCAGTCCAGCTCTCGGGCAAGAATCGCCACCACACGGCTCTGGCAAAAGCCGCTTTGGCACCGACCCATGCCGGCACGACAGCGGCGCTTGACGCCCTCGACCGAAACTGCGCCCGGTTGGCGTCGGATCGCGGCCACAATCTCGGCCTCGGGCACCGTCTCGCAGCGGCAGACAATCTGGCCCCACGCGGGATCGGACTCGATCAGCTCCTCCTTGCGCGCCAGCGGTGCGCGGTCAAAGTCGTCCGGCGTGCGGCGAATTGGGTTCCAGTCCGCCCGCTCGTGCAGCTCCACGCCTGCCTCACGCATCACAAGCTCCATGCGCTCGGCAATGGCCGGCGCGCTCGCCACGCCCGGCGACTGAATGCCCGCCGCCTGGAAAAGCCCCGGCACCACGGCCGACTGTCCAATAAAGAAGTCGTTCGTTCCCTGAATGACCGGACGCCCGCCGGCAAATGCGCGCACCACGCGACGCGTATCCAGATCGGGCACCAGCTTTCGCGCGCCGCTCAGCAGTGCGTTGACATCGCTCGCATAGGTCTGCGTGTCGCCGGGTTCGCGCTCGGCGGCCGTGGCGGTAATCACGGTGTTGCCGTGCACGGTGCCCGTCACGATAACGCCCTTCGACACCGGCGTCGGCACGGGGTAGAGCGGCATGAGCGCGCGCGGCTCCTTGTCCAGCACCACGATGTTGCCCTGACGCCAGACCATCTGAAACTCCTCGGCACCGGCCATATGCGAGATGTCCGCGGCGCCGTTGCCCGCGGCATTGATCAGGTAGCGGCAGCGCACGTTGCCAGCGGGGGTCGCCAGCGTAAAGCGCGCGGCTCCGTCATCCGAGCCGGCAACTTCTATGGCCTCCACTGGCGCAGACCGCATAAACGTCACCCCGTTGGCCACGGCGTTCTCCAGCGCGGCGATGGCAACCTCAAACGGGTCGACAAACCCAGTCGAGGGGCACCACAACGCGCACGTTGCATCGGCACTGGCGCGCGGCTCAAGTTCGTGGATGCGGTCGGGTCCGACGATCGACAGCTCGGGCACACCGTTGACATGGCCGTTGCTGCGCAGCTGCTCCAGAAGCGCGCGGTCCTCGTCGTTAAAGCCCAACACCATCGACCCGGTGCGGCAGAACGGAAAGCCCAGCTCCTGGGCCCACGTACCGTACAGTTCACAGCCACGGGCGTTGACCTGCGCCTTTACCGTGCCCGGCGCCGGATCGTAGCCGGCGTGCACCAGGCCGCCGTTGGCCTTCGATGCGCCCAGCGCAATATCGTTTGCTGCCTCGACCACGCAAATGGACAGGTCATAGCGAGCGAGCTGTCGCGCGATGGCGCACCCGGTAATGCCCGCGCCCACAATTGCGATATCAAACGTTTCTGCCATGGTGCCTCCAAGACAAGTTGACAGGATGTCAATAAGACTATCCTACGGTGTGCACACATTCAGCGCGGCGGCAATGCGGCGAACAGCCCCGCAACACCCGCCAACGGCAGGCGAGGGGAGACCCTGTAACGTTGACAACCTCGTCTGCTGACAACTACGGCAACCGTTCGTCTCGATCTGTAACAGTTAGACGAGGGTTTGGGTCCCAGATGTTACAGATTGAGACGTTAGTCTGGCGGGTCCTCCGTTTGTCTCGATCCGTAACATCTAGGACCGGATTTCGCTCCCACCTGTTTCAGATTGAGATGTTTGTGTCCGCGTCAGCCCCGTATCCAGCCGTAGTCCCATATAAACAAACCCCGTGGTAAACTTGACCGGACTGTTAATATTCCGAAAGGTACACCCCAATGTCCAAGTACATCTCCGAGCTCATGTCGCCGCAGCTTATGGGCGTCGTCTATGCCTTCGTCGGCTTTATCATCGCCCTGTATGTGCTGTCGGTCGTCTATGTGTTCATCGACGCTCGTCGCCGCGGCGCCAGCGCCTACGTGGCATGGGGCATCATCGCCCTTATCCCGTTTGTGGGTCTCATCGCCTACCTGGTCCTGCGTCCGCACTCCTACGCGGCCGACCGCGAGGAGCAGGAGCTGGACATGGCCCTGCGCGAGCGCCAGCTTGCCCAGTACGGCACCTGCCCGCAGTGCGGTGCCCCCATCGAGAAGGACTTTGTGGTCTGTCCCGTGTGCGATACCCAGGTTCGCAACGTGTGCCCCAGCTGCCATCGCCCGCTCGACGCGCACTGGAAGGTCTGCCCCTACTGCCGAACTCGCATCCAGTAACGCATCCATCGCCGGGCCGGCCGCAAGCCACGGGCGCCGCGCGTCACGCGTAAGCCGCACGCGCGCCCCGCAGCCCCGCTCCCACACGATGAAGCATGCGTAGAAAATCGCCCGCCGTGCCATTAAGGTGCGGCGGGCGCTTGTATACCAAGGCAACCTGCCTATAATGATGCAAGTCAAAAACGCCGAGCGCATCGCACGCACTTGCATCAGGCATCCGAGAGGAGAAAACATACCCATGAAGGCACTCTACAATGACGGTTCGGTGGCCGAGCTCCCGCAGGACGAGGTCACGCACGTCATCCGCCACTCTGCCGCGCACATCATGGCGCAGGCCATCAAGCGTCTCTATCCCGAGGCCGACTTTGCCTACGGCCCCGCGACCGACAACGGCTTCTACTACGACGTCGACCTGCCCGAGGGCGTCAAGATCAGCGAGGACGACTTCCCCGCGATCGAGGCCGAGATGAAGAAGATCGTCAAGGAGAACCTCAAGTTCACCGTGTACGAGAAGCCTCGCGCCGAGGCCATCGCCCTTATGGAGGAGCGCGGCGAGAAGTACAAGGTCGAGCACATCGGCGACCTGGACGAAGACGCCCGCATCACTTTCTACCAGCAGGGCGACTACATCGACATGTGCGTCGGCCCCCACATCTGCTACACCAAGGCCCTCAAGGCCTTTAAGCTCACCGGCGTCTCGGGCGCCTACTGGAAGGGCGACAAGGACAACAAGATGCTCACCCGCATCAACGGCGTCGCCTTTGCCACCAAGGAAGAGCTCGACGAGCACATGCACATGCTGGAGGAGGCCAAGAAGCGCGACCACCGCAAGATCGGCCGCGAGATGGACCTCTTTATGATGCGCGACGAGGCTCCCGGCTTCCCGTTCTTCCTGCCCAACGGCATGATCCTTAAGAACACGCTGCTGGACTACTGGCGCGAGATTCACCACAAGGCCGGCTACGTGGAGATCTCCACGCCGCTCATCATGAACAAGCAGCTGTGGAAGACCAGTGGCCACTGGGACCACTACAAGGACAACATGTACTCCACCGTCATTGACGACGAAGAGTACTGCATTAAGCCCATGAACTGCCCGGGCGGCGTGCTGGTGTACGCCTCCAAGCCGCACTCTTACCGCGAGCTGCCCATCCGCGCCGGCGAGATTGGCCTGGTACACCGTCACGAGCTGCGCGGCGCCCTGCATGGCCTGTTCCGCGTGCGCTGCTTTAACCAGGACGACGCCCACCTGTTTGTGCGCCCCGACCAGCTGACCGACGAGATCGTGGACGTGGTCAATCTCATCGACTCCGTGTACCAGAAGTTTGGCTTTAAGTACCACGTTGAGCTTTCCACCCGCCCCGAGGACTCCATGGGTTCGGACGAGGATTGGGCGCGCGCCGAGGAGGGTCTGCGCACTGCTCTTGAGCAGCTGCACATGGACTACGAGGTCAACGAGGGTGACGGCGCCTTCTATGGCCCCAAGATCGACTTCCACCTGGAGGACTCGCTCGGCCGTACCTGGCAGTGCGGTACCGTGCAGCTCGACTTCCAGATGCCGCTCAACTTTGATCTGGAGTACGTGGACGCCGACGGCACCAAGAAGCGCCCCATCATGCTGCACCGTGTGTGCTTTGGCTCCATCGAGCGCTTCATCGGTATTCTGATTGAGCACTTTGCGGGCAAGTTCCCCACCTGGCTGGCTCCCGTGCAGGTCAAGGCGCTTCCCGTCTCGGAGAAGAGCCGCGACTACGCCCACGAGGTGTGTGCCAAGCTGGAGGAGGCCGGCATTCGCGTGGTCTGCGACGACCGCGACGAGAAGATCGGCTACAAGATCCGCGAGGCCCGCAGTATCGATCGCGTGCCCTACATGCTCATCCTGGGTGAGAAGGAGGTCGAGGCCGGCAACATCTCCGTCCGCGATCGCTCCAACGAGACCGTTCAGATGAGCGTTGACGAGTTTGTTGCGAAGGTGACCGAGGAGATCAAGACTCGCGCCTAAGGCAAACTTCACAACAATTAACAAAGGCGACCGTCCTCAAAGGACGGTCGCTTTTTTCATACCTAAAATAAAAAAAGCCGCTGGTTGAGCGGCTTTTTTTGTTGCACAAAAAGGTACAGGTTTTTGTATCTTTCGACAGACGACATTATACGAGCATTTAATCAGCGTTTGCCCAGATTACGCAAAATGCACTGCCAGTAGGTACATCTCCATACCCCTCTACAAAAAACTGTACTTTTGCGACTGCGCCTAGCTGCGAGCGTTAAGGCTGTTCTAAACGCCCCGGCATTTGCGTGCGTCGCAAAGCCAGAAAAGGGGGCGAGAACATGGAGCAGACGGCACGGCGCCAAGAGCAGCTGCCGGGCGCATTCAATGGCGCAACTACCAACAGCCAGCACGGCCGCGTCCACTGGTATCTGGTTCACACCCCAAACGGTAAAGAGCGCGAGACCTGCGAAAAGGTCCGCTGCATTATCCCGCACAACCTTATGCAGAGCGCTTTTGTGATGCAAAAGGAGTTCTGGTTTAAGCGGGATGGCGCATGGTCGCTCCAAACCAAACCCATGTACAAGGAATATTTCTTCGTCGCCACACACGATGCCGCAGCGCTCGATAGGGCGTTGGCCCAACTGAGCTTTGGCTGCCGAATCGCCGGCAGTAGGGAACGGGCGTACATGCCCATGCCCGACGATGCACAGGACTGGTACCGCAGCGTGCTGGACGAAGACGGCGTGGTACGCAACAGCGTTGCGCGCATAGAAGACGGCGTACTGCACATAGAGCAGGGCCCACTTGTGGGGCAAGAGGCCCGCGTTAAAAAGATCGACCGTCATAAGCGCTGGTGCCTAGTGGACGTAGGCGAAGGCGACTCCGCATTTAGGGAGCTGCTTGCGTTGGACGTTCCCAGCAAAACGTAGGGGAAACGTTGCACCGGCTATTCGTTCGCTTTTTTGAATTTACCGATTGGGGGATCCCTGGGGAACGGGGACGTAAGTTTGACTGTGGCTGCTAAAGAAGTAACAGAGAGCAATGCGCCCGTGGGGGCGGCTGAGAACGGGGCGCCGATGGCGCCAACGCTCGACCCTGCGCTGATCAGGGGCAACCTCCTGGCGGGCGTTCTCGAGCACGAGGGCTCGGCGGTCTCAGGGGTCTCCTCCGGCGCCGTTGTCGGCGGCTATGAGCAGGGGCTGGAGCCGGAGATGCCAAAGGCGGATCAACTTGTTTCGGTTGCCAGGGGTGAATTTGTTGCGCCTCCTAGGGACGGGAGCGTCCCTGCCCCGAAGCCGGGTGGCCTCCTTTATCGCGCGGCGAAGCGCGCCTTTGACGTCGCCTTTTCGGCGGCCGTCGTGGCTGCGGGCCTCATGCCGGGCGTCCTCCTTTGCGCCGCCATAGCCCTGGACTCCCCGGGCGCCCCCTTCTTCCGTCAGGAGCGCGTTGGCAAGGGCGGCAAGCGCATCTATATCTTGAAGTTCCGGACGATGGCCGCCGACGCACATGTGCATCCGGAGCGCTATATGACACCGGAGCAGCTCGAGGAATGGAATCGCGAGCAGAAACTCGACGATGATCCGCGCGTTACGCGCGTGGGTCGTTTCCTGCGCAAATACTCGATCGACGAGTTCCCGCAGTTTTTGAACGTCCTAACGGGGGGCCTGTCGGTGATCGGCCCGCGCCCGGTGACCGTCGAGGAGACCTACGAGTTCGGTGATGCTCGCGACGAGTTCCTGTCGTGCAAGCCTGGCATCACCGGCTGGTGGCAAGTCACGGACAGGAACGACGCCACATGGAAGAACGGAGACCGCCAGCTGTTGGAACTCTTCTACGTGCGTCACGCGAGCCTTGCGCTCGACCTGCGCATCTTCGTGAGGACCTTTAAGGCAATGGCAGGGGGTACGGGGAAATGAGCGTGACCGCATCATACCGAGAGTGCGGTGGGGAGATTCCTCGCACCGTCGCCTTCGTCGTCCTCACATGGAACTCGGAGGGGTACGTGCGTGCTTGCCTCGAGAGCTTGCTCGGGTTGGGCGACATGTGCGCCGCTGCGTACGTTGTGGATAACGGCTCAACCGATAGAACGCTTGACGCCCTCGGCGAGATTGCCGCCGCCGACGGACGTCTGCGCGTGCTGCCGCAGGGGCGCAACCTCGGCACTACGGTTAGTCGCAACATCGCCATTAGGGAGGCGCTCGCCATGAGCCCGCGCCCTAGGTACATATGCGTGCTCGACTCCGATACGGTGGTTAACGAAGCCGCTATAGGCTCGGCCATCGATGCCCTGGAGTCCGACCCCGACATTGCGGTCGCCGGCCCCACGCTCGCGGGCGGGGATGGCTCTGAGCAGCTCTCGGGGCGCAACCTCCCCACGCTCGGAATTAAGTTCGGCAAGGCGTGGCCCCTCGGGCGCGTGGCCGAGCGCGCCGCCGCGGCCGAGGTGCCGGAAGCGCCTGTCATCGGCGGCGTGCAGGACGTGGGCTATCTTCTCTCCGCCTGCTGGGTCACTCCGGCATGGGCCTGGGAACGGGTGGGCCTCCTTGACGAGAAGATCTTCTACGCCCCCGAGGATGTGGACTGGTGCCTTCGCTGCCACGAAGCTGGCTACCGAGTCGTGAGGGCACATGGACCCTCAATGACGCACTTATACCAGCGCATATCGAAGAAAAGACTCTTGAGCAAGACAAATTGGGAGCACATGAGAGGCCTCGTTCATTACTTCAGGAAGCACGGGTACTTGCTTCGGGCGCCGGAACTCGGAAGTGCTTCCTGTGGAGGTTCGACGACGAAGGATGGGACGCGTGGATAAAAAACCCTCTTTAATTTCCGTCATTGTCCCGTTTTATAACCTTCGTGATTGCGTGGGCTATTGCATGGAGAGCCTGCTTGCACAGGATTATGACGGCGACCATGAGTTCATCCTTATCGATGATGGATCGACTGACGGCACGGGCGATCTGCTTGACGGCTATGCTTTGAGCCCCCGCGTGCGCGTTATCCATCAGAAGAATGCTGGGCAATCCTGTGCTCGGAATCGCGGCGTGCTCGAAGCTCATGGAGATTACGTCACATTTGTTGATGGCGACGACGTGGTGTCACCGCACTATCTGAGTCTCCTTGCGAATGCTCTTTCGAGGAGCGGTGCAGAGCAAGTCATTGGAGGGCATTTGATTGTGCCCGGCACTCGCGCCATCCCGGCTCTCGAATGGAGCGATTCTCGCGAGTACGAGCTCCTTGATCGGGAGGGCTTCCTTTCCCAATTCCTCTATGGGGGTGGCATGGCCGCGGCGTGGGCCCATCTGGCGTCGAGGAAGACGTATCTCGCTAATCCGTTCGCATCGGGTAGGTACTACGAGGATGACATGGCGTTTGGTGCGCAGGTCCTATCGGCGGCGTCATTCGCGCTGTTGAAGGAGCCGATATATGGCTACATGAGGCGCGCTGGGTCCACCGTTAGGCCCGCCAATACGTCCCTCAAACAGTTACATGATTTCAGAGCCGCCATCCAGTCGATCGAGGATGCGGTGAAGCCCTTTCTTCCTGGCTGCGCCTCCGGGCTCATCTACCACAAGGCGCTTGAGTTCACGCGGCTCTTTCGAATCGCCCGCCATTGCAATGAGGGGGGAGAAGAGCCCAGGTCTTGCCAGGTCGAGGCGCTGTCCTACGTGCGCAGGAACCTCATGGGCCTTTTGGTGGATCCCGGCGTGCGTCGGGGTGACAAGGCTCGCTTCCTCGCAATTGCCGGTGCACCTTGGTTGTACACCCAGCTAATCGAAGCTCACGAGCGGAGGGAGATGAGGCGTGCAACGCCCCATTTCTAGCGCTTGGGGTTCCCGTCGTTCTTGTCGAACCCGCCCATGCCTTCGCATAACGAAAAACCAGGAGAGTTTAGTTTGGTAAGCACTAAGCCCATAAAAGTACTCAATGTTGTTCCCTCCCTGTCCGCCGATGCGGGGGTCACGTCGTTCGTGCGAAACATGTTCCGGCATCGCGACGAGAGCCGTGTCGTCTACGACTACCTGCACCATGACGTTGTTAACGGTGAGCCACGGCACCCTCTCAATTTCGATGATGAATTCAGGAACGAGGGGGCGCGGGTCTTCACAGTCACACAGGCGAGCGTCGACCTCCCTGCCTTCGTCAGGGAGATCAGGGAGTTCTTTCGCGAACACGGTTCCGAATACGACGTCGTGCACTGTCATATGCCCAACTCGGCGTTCTGGACGCTTCGCTATGCGGCCGAGGCTGGGATTGCTCATCGCGTGCTCCACAGTCATCTCAACAGCAGCTCGGATAGGTTCAGCCATCGTGTGCGCAACGCGCCGCTCATCTGGTTCGGGCGGCGCTGGGCGACCGACAGGGTCGCGTGCTCCGAAGACGCCGGCCGCTACCTCTTCGGTGGGAAGGACTTCCTGACGATGAAGAACGGCATCGACATAGAGCGCTTCGCTTTCGACCCTGAGGTTCGTGCGGGCTGCAGGGCGGAACTCGGAATAGGTCCCGAGGAGCCCGTGGTGGGATGCGTGGGCCGGATTTCCTTGCAGAAGAACTTCTCCTTCGCGGTCAGGGCTTTCGGTGAGTATGTGGCTGCTCACGGCCCTGCCAGGCTCGTCATCATCGGGGAGAGCAACAGCGCCGATGAACGCCGGGAACTTCAGGAGCTTGTCGACGAAATGGGTCTGGAAAACTCCGTGATGCTGCTTGGTTTGAGGAGCGACGCCCAGCGTTTCTACTCGCTCTTCGATGTTTTCTTTATGCCGTCGCTTTATGAGGGGCTGCCGGTTTCGGCGGTGGAGGCGCAGGCGGCGGGACTGCCGTGTGTGTACTCGACCGGTGTGCCCGCCGAGACGGACATCGCGGGCACGGGGTCGTTCACGGCCCTCGACGCCCCCATCGAGGCGTGGGTCGCAGCTCTCTCCGCTGCGCTCGCCGGCGGCAGGTGTCTGGAGGCCCCGGCCCGCCTGGAGGCTGCCGGATACTCGGCCGAGGCCAACGCGGAGCGCTTGATGGAGTTTTACGAGGGACTGGTGGGGAAATGATCCACGCGCAAACTACCTTAGATTCGATGAATAAGGCAGGGGTTGCCTAGACATGTTCGTCTATCTCTTCGTTCTATCGATGATTATTCTACTGGGTCTTATTATGATGGGCCCCGGGGCATTATCTTCCAATAAGAAGGCCTACGTCATCATCGTGGCGCTTATGCTTTTCGCCGTGGCTGCCGTAAGAAGCTATGTGGTCGGCGTTGATACCCAGCAGTTTTGTGAAGCGTACATTCGTATAGGTATTGAAGGAGCTGCCGCCTTCCATCTCGAGCGCTATGAGTATCTGTTCACCGCTCTCTGCCTGGTGCTAAACAAGATTTCCAGCAACTACCAGCTTCTCATCGTCGTTTCAAGCGCGTTATGCATGTTTCCCGTTGCCTATCTCATCTATGAATGCTCCGAGGACGTGATGCTGAGTTTCTTTCTCTATGTAACGTTGAACATGTACTTCAGCTCGATGAATACCATGAGGCAGTCAATAGCCATCGGCGTTCTTGCCATCGGACTCGTATGGCTCATGCGGGGAAAGACCTGGCCCTTCGTCGCTTCCGCTTTGGTGGCGTTCCTTTTTCACCAGTCGGCGATATTCGTTCTCGTTCTCTTGCTTGTGGAGCGGCTTCCCTTTCGCAAGAGGGAGTACCTGCTCTACTTGTTTGCGGCTGCAGTCGTATTCGCGTTCAGCGGGCCGATTGTGAACCTTGTTGCACATTTCTACGGACGAGAGTCCCTCTATTCGAGTGAGTTCATGGGATCGAACTACTATGGCGCTCTCATAGGTGCCGCAGTGGCCTTCGTCTGCTGCTGTTTTTGTGCGAACTACTTCTTTGTTTCCAGAAAGAGGGGTGAAGAAGGGCCCCATGACGCGCTGCTCCTGCACGGCATCATGCTCTGGTTCATCTTCGAGGTCTTCAAGATGCGGGTGGAAATCGTGGGCCGGCTAGGGATGTACTTCATGCTCTTCTCGATTCTCGCTATTCCGACTGTGCTTGGCCGCGTTCCGCATAACGAGCGGCACATCGTGAAGTTGGTAGCATGTGCGTGCTTCCTCATTTATTTCGTCGTCATTGGTGCGATGAGGCCGGAGTGGTACGGCGCGATTCCCTATGTGGCGGATATCAACAGCGTTCTGAGCATCTTTTGATGCGTTGTGTGTGAGTGTGGAGCGATTGCATGAGTAGCGAAATGAAGATTCCTAAGACGATCCACTACATCTGGTTCGGTGGTAAGCCACTGCCTCCCATGGCGGAGCGCTGCATTAATTCCTGGAAAGAGCATTGTCCTGACTACGAGATCGTTCGATGGGATGAAGATAGCTTCGACAGCGGCGGTAACCGCTACTTCGAGGAGGCGCTTGCGGCGAAGAAATGGGCATTTGCAAGCGACTATGCGCGTCTGAAGGTCCTCGTCGAGCACGGCGGCATCTATATGGACACCGATGTTGAGGTCTTGCGCCCCCTTGACCGCTTCCTCGAAGAGGATGCTTTTTCGGGTTTTGAGACCCCTTCTCGCATCTCGACAGGCTTGATGGCCTGTCGAAGGTCATTCCCCCTATTTGAGCGTCTTTTGCAAGATTATGAGGGAAGGGCCTTCGCTTTATCGGACGGAAGCTACGACGAGACGACAAATGTTGTTGCCATCACCAACGCCTGTTTAGAGTTGGGACTCGAACTCAACGGGGGAAAGCAGACCGTTGAAGGTTTTACGTTGTATCCAAAGGATTTCTTTTCCCCTAAGGATCATAAGACCCGCCAGGTTCACCTGACTGAGAACGCATACGTCATACACCATTTTGACGGATCGTGGCTACCCGACGAGACGGTTGCTTACAAGCAGGCGAAGGAGCGGCTCATCGCCGCGCACCCGAAGATGCCATATTCGATTACTTCGGGTCTCGCACTTCTGGGCCTCTGCATTGAGGCGGGAAGCATGAAGCCATATAAGGTCTGGACTGAAAACAGAGGGAGGTAATATGCGTAGACAAGGGGCAATGCCCGCAAAACACGCAGAGTCGAGGGTTTATGCAACGTTCTACACTGGTGGAGCCGGGTATCTTAGAGGTGTACTTGCCCTTGCGCGGTCTCTTCAACGAAGTGGCTGTTCCCATCAGCTCGTTGTGTTCGTGACTCCGAATGTGGGCGGGCGCGAGCGCTCCATCATTGAATCCGAGGACTCTCTTATTCGGCAGGTAGAGGGAATTGAGGCACCCGAGGCCGTTCGAAGGCTTAACCACGCAAGGGGATTTGATCACTCGAACACTTCTCTTTCGAAGCTTCGCATTCTCTCGGCGACGGAGTTTGAGAAGATAATCCTGCTGGATTCGGACATGCTCATCGTTCGCAACATTGATTGTCTCTTTGACCGTCCCCATCTTTCAGCATGTGCGGCGGGGCAGGCGGCAAATCCCTCCTGGCGCGATCTTAACTCCGGTTGTGTCGTTATTGAACCGGAAGCGAGTCTTTGCGATCGCGTTGTGCACACCTTGGATTTGCTCGATGATGAGACCCTGGCCAGTTATCAAGGACTTGGTGATCAGGATCTCCTTCATCTTGCTTTCCCGGATTGGCCCGGTAGGAACGATTTGCACCTTTCTGAAGAATACAACCTGCTTTCCGACAATGCAGCGCGATACGCGAGGGAGGGCGTTTTGGCTGGCGGTTCCGCCTCTATCGTCCATTTCGCATTCAAGCCTAAACCATGGAACATGGGTGTACGTGGATGGCTTTCCGTGGCGAAACGAGCCCTCAGGTGGCGAAGCCTTGCCGAGGTTCGATATCTCTGTTCGTACCGCAAGTTACTCGGCGATGCGCCCTCCGAGTTGGATTAGCGGACCTTAGAATGATTGGCCGTTTGATATGCCTGACCTCTCTATAGTTATCCCCGTCTACAACACCGAGAAGGATTACCTGCGATCTTGTTTCGCCTCCATCGAGGCATGCGTTCGCGCTGGCATCTCCTTGGAGACCATTGTCGTCGACGACGGGTCAGATGCTGACTATGCTAACAAACTCGCTGGAATTCTCGAAGGATACGATATCCGAGCAAGCCTCCATCGCAAGGCCAATGGCGGGCAGAATTCCGCCCGTGCTCTTGGTATGGCGCTTGCGACGGGCGAGTATCTTCTTTTCGTGGACTCGGATGACCGGCTTGTTCCAAGTGAACTTGCTCGCGTTGTCGGGGCCGCTTTGGAGATGCGCCCTAAGATTCTCTGCTTCAATTACGACAGGGTGACGTCTGACGGCTCGCTGCTATCACATTGTGGTCCATGGCGGGGCGGGTACCGGGAGGGTGAGTCGATTTCCGGTTATATACCGGAAATCGACTCACGCTGCATGCAATTGTATTGCCGTGAAAGCTTTATCGAGTCGGGCATACACCTCGTCGAGGGGCCACGGATCGGCGAGGATATGGCTTCGACCGTCGCCCTTCTGCTTGCAATGGGCGAGGCCTCTTCCATTGGTGCGACGCCATACCTCTATGTGGAACGGCCTACAAGTGCACTACATGAAGTGCCTGAGGAGAGGGCGCTCGATATCATCAAATCTGCCGACGGTATGCTGGCCCAGATAGCGTCTGATAAGCGCGAACGCTACGCCGATGAGCTGGAGGCGCTCTGTATCCTCCATGTTCTGTTCTGGGGAGGAATGCGTTCCGCTAAGGTTAGTGAGAATTCCGATACATATAAGCCGGAGTTCTTTAGATGGATGGACGGGAACTTTCCAGCATGGCGGGAAAACCCGTACATGGGCGAGTTGGCGAGCCGTTATGGAACGGCTTTCCGCCTTGTCACCAGGGGTCGCTGGCGTACGTACGTTGTTCTCTTCAAAGCTAAGGGCGTATTGAAGCGTCTTCACAAGGTGTTATCTAGAAGAAAGGCTGCAATGGGGAGTGATGCCCATGTCTAAGCGTATGTTCTCGAGTGTTTCTGATGCGAGTCCGTCGAAACGGCGTAAGCAGGGTATCGTCATTTCGTATGCTTACACGCTCGTGCAAATCGTCGTCAACTTTCTCTACATTCCCCTTCTGCTTTCCATTATCGGACAGGACGAATACGGTCTCTACCAGACCGTTGGTCCCATCATGTCTTACGTGGTGTCCATCAATAGCGTCCTTTCGGCAGGTGTAGGACGCTACTACAGCATGTATAAGGCCGAGGGCGACGAACGTATGATGGAAAACACGCTTGCCATTGCCAAACGACTGTACTGGGGACTCTCCGTTCTCGCCGTTCTCGTGGTCGCGGGGATAATTCCTGTCTTCAGGGCCGTGTATGCCGGCTCTTTCACTCCCGGACAGGTGGATGAGTGCTGTGTGATGCTTTGCGTCCTCGTGGTAAACACGGTCGTTACCTTCAACAACACCATCAATATCGCCGCTATCAACTCTAACGAACGCTTTGTTTTCCTCAAAGGATCACAGCTTTTGACCCTGGTGGCACAGCCGGTGCTGATTCTCGTGCTCGGCCGGGTCTTTCCTAACGCGCTTGTTATCACCATCGTCATCCTTGCCATGAATATTCTCTGCGCGACCATGCAACGAGTCTTCGCGCAGGGGTTCCTCCATGTGAGCTACAGGTACCACGGTTGGGATGAGCGGCTCGTACGGGGGCTTTTGGGTTTCTCTGTCGCTGTTGTCATGGTGACAGTTGCCGACCAGGTCTTCTGGTCTTCGAGCAAACTCATCGTGGCGTATTTCTATGGTTCTGCTTCGGTTGCCGTCTACGCCGTGGGCGCGCAGGTATACAGCGCCTACATGCAAGCCGGCATGGCCGTGGCCGGCGTCTTCTTCCAGCGCGTCTCTGAGCTCTACCACCGTGACCGCGATAATGTTGCCATCTCGGCTCTTTTCGCCAAGGTCGGGCGCATCACGTTCTTGATGTGCGCTATTATCCTCGGCGGCTTTATCGTACTCGGGCCTGACTTCATCGTGCTTTGGGCGGGTGACGCATATGTGGAGGCTTATTGGATCGCCCTTGCTGTCATGCTGCCTCTCACCGTTGACCTTACTCAGAACCTTGGGTTGACGATTCTGCAGGTCGAGAACAAGTATTACTTCAGGGGTATCATATATCTCGCCCTCTCTGCGGTGAACATCGCCGGATCCATCCTGCTTGCGCCGAGGCTCGGCATCGTTGCCGTAGCGGTCTGCAGCGGCGTGTGTATGTTCGTTGGAAACGGACTCGTTATGAATTGGTATTACGCAAAGCGCGCCGGGTTGGACATCGCCTTGTTTTGGCGTGAGATTGCTGCATTGGCGGTTCCATGGGTTGCGAGCACTGCAGTTTCGGGAGTGGCGTACTGGCTTTTTCCAATGGGTCACGGCACCGTTTGGCTTTTCTTGCTCGGGGGCGTGGTGTACCTCGTCTTGCTTGCGTTCTTTGTTGGCAAGTGGGGCCTCAATGGCTACGAACGGGGTATCGTGCGAGGGTTTGCGGCCAAGGTACTCGTGCTCAATAAGGTCGCAAAGCGATGAGTGGGGAAAAGGCGCAGCGCTTGACATATCCGGGGATTGATATCGCAAAGCTTCTCATGGCCTTTGTCGTGGTCGAGATCCATACTCGTCCCCTTGGCATCCCGGAAGGAATCGTGGGCTCGTTGCTTGTGGCAATGGAGAACATAGCTGTCCCCTTTTTCTTCATTGCCTCGGGTTTTCTTTGTTTTAGGGGTATGGTTGACCACGATGTGGTTGGCGCTGATGCCCAGGGTTTGCCTAAGGTCAGGAAGACGGCGGTCAAGCTTTTGCGACTGTATTTGACATGGATGGTTATCTTCTTTCCTCTTGATGCTTACTGAGCCTGGCTTAACGGGTGGAGTATTTCCGGGTTTGCAGTCCGATGGGTCCGCGGCCTCTTGCTTGTTGGCGAGTCGGTGTTCTCCTGGCCGCTATGGTATCTGCTCGCTGCAGCGGTAGGGTTCGGATTCGTCTATCTAATGCTGCGGGGGGGGGTACGTCCAAGATGTGTCTTACTATGCGGTCTCCTATTTGCTCTTTGCGGCTGGGGCCTGTCGTGCCTTAATATCTGGGTCGGGGCCCCTGGATGGCTGTCCGCCGCAACGTCTGCTTACTTCAAGGTTTTCCTTAATGTTCGTAACGGACTTTTTCTCGGGTTCTTTTACGTTGCTCTCGGCATGTGTCTTGGATTGAGATCCAGGAAACTCCGAGCCCTCTCTGCTACTTGGCCAATCATTTCATTGCTTCTTGGCTTCGCAGGGTGCGTCCTCTTGAGCCCTGACCAACATCTTCCATTCTGCGCGCTGGCATCATGCGGCATCTTCCTGCTTTGCTCTAGGAGCGTCTCCGTTGGGAATGGGTGTCCCACGATAAGGAATGCGAGCACGGTTGTATACCTGACGCACATGATTTTTGTTGTGGTCTTTACCTTCGGTGTTTTTGGCGGGGCAGGTCCGAGCATCTATGACGCTAGCGTGCCCCACGATGCGGTGTTTGTATGTTCCTCAGCATATGCGCTCGTGCTCGCTGCTGCGGTTGTTCCTCTTTCACGGAGGCATCCGAAGCTGGCAAAGGTGTTCGGGTTATGAGGTTCCGTTGGCGCCAAGCATAATCTCTTGTTTCGGTTGTTGAAAACCTCGTACCCGATAAATGTGAGTATTTGCGCACCCCGTCCATTCAGTACCGTCAGCCGTATGTGTCGCGCATGTTGACGTCCCCCATCTCTAGCCAGACGGTGCCGTGCACGATCCTGTCCATGATCGCCTCGGCGTGAACCTCGCCGCCCAGCCTGACGTGCCAGTCCTTCGACCCGTACTGCGTGCAGAAGGCGGTCGAGGACGAACCGCAGCGCAGTCCCATGAGCTCGAGCAGCATCGCCCTGAACAGGTCGTCGGGCTTGTTCGGCAGCCACTCGTCGAGCACGAGCAGGCCGTACCCACCGAACTTCCTGAGCAGCTTGCGCTCGCCGCCCTGCCTCGTCCTGCTGTAGCGCCAAAGGTCCTCCAGGTCGGGCTGCCTCACGTAGCAGGCGCGCATCCACTTGGCGCACGCCGCCTTCGCGAGCGCACTGATCCCGCTTCAATTCATGGTTCATCGAAAAAAGCGGAGTTGCTCTCGCGATCGCTGCCCTGCAAACCTGATTGTTTCTGGCTTTCCCGTTCTCCGGAACGGCCTGGGAAGGTCACGTCTTAGGTCAGAAAACCCAATGCTTGAAGCGATAATGCCAAGGGGTTACTCGGTCAGCTTCTTGCATCCGTGCCAGGCCAAGGGGAAGGACAGCCTGTAGAACGAGGTCGGCTCCATAGAGAATTCCTCGAGCCTTCCGTTGCCTCGCCGAACCCATGAAATCCCATTCGCGTCGACGAAAGCCGTTTCGGGCGCCGTGCGCACTCCCATTCCGGACCCTTCCGTCGGAAGCCATATGTACCATGCTCCAGGAGGAAGCGTGCCGACGCATGCGCGGTCGGGAAAAGTGGGACGGTTGGGACCTCTTTTAAAAGAGGGGCCGGCTCCGCTAATCCCGACGCGGGTGACGATTACGTCGTAGACGGGGGACTCGCTTTCGTTTCTAAGCACGACGAACCGCCAGGCGAATCGATTGTCCTCGGGCTGATCGGTTCGGTTTCGACCATCTTCGTACCATGCCGATATGCGGGATTGCTGATGTCGCTTGATGTCGTCCTCTCTGTTCCTTTTGTTCTGGTTGCTTTGCCGCAATGCGGCAATCAAGGTCCCCAAGGTAAAGAGTCCGATGAATGCTTGGACAATCAGATTGGCGATGTCTATATAGTTGTCAAAAGTCACTGGATGGTCACCGGCTTAGCGTCGTGGGGCGATAATTCTAACTCCGAATAATATAGGAAGGATAAAGATGAAAGCAGACGGCGGATAAGGAGCAATCAAGGTGGACGAGAACGATATCATCGGCGTCGTGAGGGAGTACCTCGCGGACAAGGAGAACCCGTACGCCCTGATGCTTACCGGGGAATGGGGATGCGGGAAAACCTACTTCGTCGAGCACGCACTGACCGAGAAGCTGGAGGATGATGAGAGCCGGCATCCCGTCGTTGTGGCGTCCGCCTACGGCGCCAAGGACTTAGCGGAGCTCTGCGGGGCGATTGAGTCTGGCTTCATCTCGAAATACGCCATAGGGTGCGCGGCCGGCGGGGAGAGGGGCAAGTGGGATTCGCTCGTCGGGTTCGCCAAGGACACGGGCATATCGTTCCTCGGGAAGAAGGTCAGGGAGCTGGAGAAGAAGGCGGGCGTCGATCTCAAGATGGCGCCGCTGAACGCCGTGAACCTCATCATCGGCCCCGAGACCCTCCTCGTCATAGACGACGTGGAGAGGTGCGACATGGGCCTTCGGGAGCTGCTCGGGGCGGTTGACCACCTCGTCGTCGGCTGTAGGAAGAAGGTCCTCCTCGTCTGCAACGAGGGGGAGTGGAGGAAAGGGATGGGACCGAAAGGGGAGAAGGGGACGACCAAGGAGTACGAGAGCCTCATCGAGAAGACCGTCTGGCGGAAGTGCCGGTTCAGGCCCTCGGTCGACTCGGTCGTGGAACGTGTTCTGGGAGACGTACTGGGCGGCATCTACCCAGGCGCGCTCGAGGATGCCGTCTCGGTGATTGAAAGAAGCGAATCGCCGAACTTGCGATCCCTCAGCAAGATGCGCCCCGTGCTGGTCGGGATGAAGGAATCCGGGTTCTTCACTGAACCCGCCGACCCGGAGTCTGCCAAGGCAGTTTTCAAAGAGGCTTGCGGCTTTGCGGCGGGGGCGGCGAAGGGGGAGCGCATCGGGCCTCCGTCAAGCCGGGAGGATTCCATCCTTAGGCGTGGCATTTTCGAGTCGCGCCGGCTCAAATACGCCGCTCTGGACTTCATCCCCCGCTTTTTCGAGAGGTGCGAGGGGGTCGATTCCGAGCATGTCCGTTTCTGCCTGGAAGACTACCTTTCGACCTTTTATCCCGACGGGCCGGCCGCGCGGAAAGCTATCGAATGTATCGACAGCATCAGATACGTCGCTTTCCACAATGCCGATGTCCCTGGCATGATGGAGACTATAATCGCCGGGATCGTCCCCAGGGACGGGAGCCGCGGCTTGTCGTTCGACGTCTATCCCGACGCCCTGCGTGCCGTCAAAGGCATTGCGGGGGAATTTGCTGACGCCTTTCCCGAAGGGGTCGCGCCGCTCGTCAAGGCGATGGAATCCTCCATCGGGCGGGATCCCGAGTCTGCAGTGAGATCAATCGAAAAGAATCGGGTCGTATGGCAGGATATTCCTTTCGATCCGGGCGGAACGGATGAGATTCCAGCTTTAGAGGAGATCGACAGGCTGAGGGAGCTCGCCTTGACGACGCTGCACGAACGGGACTCGAAGTCTCTTGGCAACGTCCTGAAAAACGCCCCCGACCAATTCGCGGAGAAGCTCTATCTGGCTTTCTCGAAATCAGATGGCCGGTCGGAGCCTATCCTATCGCTCATCTCCCTCGACGCTTCCCTCTTCGCGAGCGCGATGGAGAAGATGCCTCCCGAAGATATTCAGCTTGTTCACAGGGTCCTTTCTCCGAACGGCCTCATGGGGTCGCGCCCCGTCTCGCTCGAGGGCGAGGGCAGGAAGGCCCTCGCAGCTTGGGCCGAGAGGCTCGGATCGGAGATCGGCAAGGTCGAGACCATGGAGTATTACCAAAGGATCTATTTCGATGCCATATCCAAGAGTCTCGAATGTCTTGCCGATATCTAGGATCCGCAGCTTTTGCCAAGTTGAAACGTGGCTTAGGATTTGCAGAAGATCTTCTAATGGCAGTCTTACGACAAGGACGAGGATGCCCTAATGCCTTGCCCAGGCTCCATCCAGCTCCGCCGCGCAGCTCTCGAACACGCACCTAACGGCGGCCATTTCCGACGGGGTCACGCGCCCTCCGTTCGCCTTATCCGAGGGCCTATGCGGCGGGGCTCGACTTCGAGGACGTCGTCGACTCGGCCCTCGAGCGTGCAAGACTTGCTGAGCTAGGTGGACTAGAGTAAGAAAAGAGAAATCAAAAGGCGAATTTACCGCGAGGAGCAAAATGTCCCATATAAATCAGATCCAAGAAGAGCTAAGGCAGATCGAAGGCGGGCGTTTTCAAACACTAGCAAATCAGTATCTATATAGGAGATATTCGCTTAACAACATCATTGAATTGGGATCCCAATGCGGCACGGATAAAACTACGACCGGAGTGCCAGATATGTACTCCGTAGGAGAGAATGGACACTACATCTTCGCGGCATACACAACCTCTAAATCCGACATCCGCAATAAGCTGCTAAATGATGCTATAGACTGCCTCGACAGGAGCAAAACCGGCATCGATCCGCAACTCATAGATCGAATCATCCTGTGCCACACATACTTTCGCCTTTCACCTCTGGTACTCGAGGAAGTCCGCGCCATCGATCCACGGATAGAAATAATCGGGCCAGAGACAATTGCGAGCGACCTTGATAGAAAATTCCCTGCGCTAGCGCATACGGTTTTGGGCATTCCGCTCGGAAAGGGGTCATTCATCGCCCCAGACCGCTTCATCGAGCGAAGCCTGAACGGCCGTTTCACAACCGACCTGTCGAAGCCCCTCATGCACAGGGATTCCGAGTTTTCAGGCATCATCGAATCGATAGAGCAAAGTAGGGCAGTAGTGATTCAGGGGCAGTCTGGATCGGGGAAAACCAAGATCGCCCTCGACGCATGCCTCTCATTCAGCAATCGGCATCACTGGGATCTTCTGATCTTGGACTCTAGGTATTCGTCGCATCTCGACGATGATATTGAGCTGATTTTGTCGGAGTCGGAAAACATTATCCTTCTGGTCGATGATGCAAACGGCAACCTGTCACTTGAGCACTTGCTGGGAATCTGCTTGGAAAACAAAAAGCTAAAGATTGTCCTCACCTGCAGGAAGATGCACCGAAGCGAGTTGACCGCGAAAATCGGCAGCTATCTAAATTTCAAAGAAATAGAGCTGGAGCCTCTAACCGCGGAAAACATTGAAGCGATACTCGAGACCGAATACAACATAAAAAACCTAGCACTGAGGGAGAGAGTATCGGCAATCGCAAACGGAAACCTGCGCTTGGCTATCATGGCAGCAAGCCCCATAGCAGACGGCAATTTCGAAGCCATCCAAGAGCCATACGATCTTCTGAACATCTATATGAATTCCGCCTTAGCTGGGTACTCCAGCAGGGAGCAGCGTCTCGCAGAGGTCCTTGCAATCTACGATTGCTGCGATCTTATTGAAGGAGACCCTTGTTACGAGGAACTCTTGGGCCTGGAGTACGACGATGCCGAGATTCGGGATTTTGCATCCAGATTGAACGACCAGGAAATCGTCACGATCCTTACCTCCGCTGGTGGCGTGCTAGCCATAAGAATGGAAGAGCAGAATCTTCGTGACTTCTTGATATGCCGCCACTTCGCAAAAGAAGGGAACGGCAGTTTTGCGGATTTCATTCTGCATACCGCAGAAATGCCGAACGCGCCGTATCTCAAAGCCGCCAAGTCAATGGCTGAAGTGTGCGGAAGTGCGAGCGTGTACGACTACCTTCGAAGGGAATGCGGGAAAGCTTGGGATGAAATTAAGAATCGGGATGCGCGAATTGCCGATCAGTTCATAATCACATTCAATCAACTCCTTCCCATACAGGCGTTCGCCTTTGCCTCAAACCGCATCGAAAGCGCTGCTTGCGCTGACGTATCGGAAGATATTCTCGGCATGAATTCGACATCCGACGGATCTATGCCCCTGCATATTTCCGTATCCCTGATGAGCTCGAGCGAGTATTCGCAAACAGCCTTAGAGTTGTTCGTGACGTGTGTAGAAAGAGGCACCGAGCGAGCGGCCGAGTACAACTGGGCATGCGGACCAGACGGTGCTTTCGCTTATGATCTCGATCGTACGGGATTCGATTTGGAAAACAGCAAACTCGATGCCCTCGCTCAAAAATATCAACAATCGCATTCCCGTAATGTTGCAGCATGTCTGATCGTCTTGACGAGTTCATACCTCTCTTCAAGGGCCCAGCGCGTTTGGCAAAATGGCATAACGTACACATACAACACCCTGACCTTCAGTTTCACATCAGAGTTGGCCGAGCTCCACGCCCATTGCTTCCGGGCGCTCTCCGTTCTAGTCGAAACCGAATTCAGCAGGCAAGTTAAATCCACCTTTCGGCAGCACTTCTCGTTCTATGGCAAAGAACCTGAAGCGGAGCACGCAGAAAACATGCATTCGGTGCTCTCGAGGATCGAAGAGCTATTCCCCAAATATATAAGCGAAGACTCGACAACCGATCTTTCATGCGGCTTAAGCATCAACCAGATTTACGAAACATGCGCGCAGAACTCCCCTCTGAGCCTCGATGGGTTCCGCCAGAGCACATTCGACGCGCTTGGCTTGGAGAACTCTTGGTCTCTCGAAGAGAAAGAACCTAGAATATCCGCGGAAGAGTTACCGCTAGAACGACTGACCGAAGCCCTGGGAAAGCTGGCCGAAGATTATGAGATTTCCGGTAAAGAGTGGGAGTCGGGCAGGGCTATCGGAAAAGTCCTTCTGGAAATTGCCAAAAGGACCCCAGATACCGCTTCAAGCATAATCGCACGCAATATCGCATCGTTGCCCTCGACGATCCCCGTTCCGTATGAAGCACTTGATTACCTTGCTGAAGCCATCGGCAGGAGGGTCCTTAGAAACGAGCTGGGCGCGGTGCTCGACGTGAGTGACCATCCGGCCCTGTTTGACTATCTTGATTTGCTAGCAATAAAGAGCGGGCCCGACAAGGAGGAGCTCGACGAGATCCTCGCAAGACTCGATGACGGCAGAACGCATCTCTGCTTGGAAGATTTGGAGATAGTCGAGCCAAAGCATCCTGGCTATATGCTCAAATATGCTTTTAGGTTTTCCGAACATACACACAATGATGAGGTTTGGCGGTTTTTCGGCAACTGCGGAGACGAAAAGCGCGTCTCCGCTCTAGATTCGTACTTCGGATCCAATCCCTCACCGGCTGTCAACCTGTATTTTCTCGCACTTGAAGGACGCCCTTCTTTCGACTATAACCTCGCTTTCCTACGCTGCCTTTTACGCCTTGACAGTTCAATGATTGACCGTTTTTTGGAATACGCTGCCAACCTCGACTACCGACAAAGGCACGATCTCCTGCGAAGAATCAGCTCGTTTTGGACCGTCCAGGACGATCACGCTTGGAATCTGCTGAAAGCAATGATCGATGAAGCGCTGAGCAAACCACTCGGCAGGTATGAAATAGCCTTTTTGTTTCCCGTTCATGATGCAAACGCGCTCTCGAGCGATATTTTTTGGGAGCGCCTGGAATATACCATCCGCGAAAGGATCGCCGACGCAAATAGTCTCGATAGAATAAGCTGGGCCTTGTCCGATTGCAATGACGAGGCGAGGGTTAGGGCTATCACCCTCATTCTGACGCTCGATAAAGACGGGATATCGATCAACCATTTGGATCTCCGTCGATCTACAATGAGCGGGTCCCCTGAAAAAGGCTTTATTCCAGCAAAGCTCAAGGAGATTGAGGCGATTGACTCGATTGCTGCTCAGCTGCCCGCAGGTGTTGCATATTTAAAACACAGAGAATGGCTGTCAAAAGTGAAGTCATCAATTGAAGGAGACATCGAAGACGAAAAGTGGGGGCTATTCCACGACAGGCAGTAATCGACTTTAACACCTAGAATTAGGAAAAGCCTCGGGGCTCCTGCCTAGCCCTTCGACCTGCACTGCGTGCAGAAGACGGTCGAGGGCGAACCGTGGTGCAGCTCCATGAGCTCGAGCTGCATCGCCCTGAACAGGTCCTCGGGCTTGTTCAGCAGCCGCTCGTCGATGTTTGTGTCAACGGCCTACTGAATACTGTTCAGTTTTACGCTACCACTGACAGCGAGGTCGAAGTGGCTCGTTGCTATTTCGAAGCCGCGCGCGCGGCGCGGAAGGGCGGCGTGGACCCCGAGGCCACTGCCTACAAGCTCGACAAGATGATTTGGTTGCTCTGCACAAGCGACTTTTACCTCGAAGGGGGTCTAAAGCTCTTTTCAACCAATGCACTTGTTGAATCGAACCTGAGCGCTTATTCGGGGGATGGCATTTAAATCGGAGCCACTTTCAGAAAAGCGGCGCTGCAAACGCATGCCAAAACTGGCAAATTATTATGAAAGGTAATCTTATGGCAAACGCAGAGGAATCAACTAAGGCCGGTCTATCGCGCTTGCAAGACGACGCAAGGCCGACTATTTGCAGCGACTCTCTCGAACTTATTTCGAATATCGCAGAGGTTGGCCTGGACGAAATTCTCCAAAACGAGTTCTTGAAGGACATCCCCGTCATCTCAAGCCTAGTGAGCATCTACAAAATCGGAAACAATATCCACAATGCGCATCTGCTGAAGAAGTATGCGTGTTTCCTCGATGAGTTCAACCGCGACTCTTTTGAAAATGGCTCATGGAACAAGTACAAGCAATACTTTGAAGAGTCAAATAGGAAGCGCGATATTGAGTACCTGCTTATCCTGCTCGAAAGATACATTGAGGAGGACAAAGCGCGGCGACTAGCAAAGATTTATGAGGCCTACCTAGATAAAGAAATTAGCTGGGACGATCTTCGTTTGTTTGCAGAGACTTTGGACAGATTTCTACCTGGAGACTACGAAATGCTTCGAGAAAAGGAAACTTTTCAGACGCTCAGAGGCAGAGATGCAGAAGTTCTTCTTCGATTAACCGGACTGGGATTGCTGATTGAGGATATCCATCGGCAGCAGTGGGACGTAGTAGATACGACGCTCATCTTCGACGATCCCGACGAAATTGAGAAAGAAGAAAGGGTTTATCGTAGGACCGAATTTGGAAACAGGATGGTATCTATACTTGGCTAGCTACTGCAGACAGCAATCTGAGCGCGCTCTTGTCGTCTTGGTTAAACTGCTCGGATCTACCAGTGATTTTTACTGCATTAGGCATTCGTAAAGGGAATCGGTTCTTCACGATTCGCATCCTTTCTAGTGCTGCCTTTATTTAATGATCGAGATATGCTCGGCGACTGCGGTGTTCTGCCCCTTAGGTTACAGACGGTTGTTTCTATTGAGCTTCCAGAGGAAATACATGGGGTTCTCTTTTGCCTTGGCTTCTCGCAAGAAATCTGCGGATTGAGATGCAACGGCCCCTATGCCGGCAGCCCCGAGGAAGGCCATGGCATCAGAAGGTGATGCGATTCCGTATTGCCCCAATGTAAAGCTCGCAATTCCGATAGCGGCTTCAATGCCTGCGGAGGTGACTAATCGGGATCGCTCGTTTTTCATCACTAAAGATATCTTGTGAAGCTCGGGCTCAATTAGGTCGTTCTTCAGGTCAGCTAATGTCGAGGTGTCGATGGGCCTTTCGCTCAGGCCTTTGGACAAGGTATCCCTAAACACAAGAAACGACTCTTCGTTTCTAATGCGGCAATCAAGGATGCTACGCAACGTTGCATTTTCAGCAATGGGGAGGGGGCAAGATAACCGGCGAATGGGT
Organism: uncultured Collinsella sp.; assembly: GCA_902493855.1. GTDB lineage: Bacteria > Actinomycetota > Coriobacteriia > Coriobacteriales > Coriobacteriaceae > Collinsella. The sequence goes on along the minus strand of CABUQV010000002.1, from coordinate 113,289 downwards.
ATGGTCTGATCTTTTCGAGGATAAAGGGTGGAAGTTGCGGACTCGAGGAACTCAATCTGAGCTGGACGAGTGGTTAAATACGAGCTATTCGAAAAATAGGGATTGACGAGGGCTTGAAAGCAATCGTCCAACAATGGCAGTAGGATAGTCAAGATGCCGCCTTTCTCCAGCATGTCTCTATCCAATCGCGTTTCGCCTTGGCTTGCATAGAGCGATTCGTATTCAGACGGGATTACCAGGAAATCGACATCCATCTCATCATGGGACCCATATGCATCCATTCCCTCAATCGCTACATACAGATTCCCATCTGGTGCTTGTTTTAAAGTGCACGAGGTAGAGGAACAGAATTGTCGTACGAGTTCATCCCAATAACTCGATATCAATCCTTTTGCTTTTGATTCTCTTTCGATTTGTCGCGCTAGGCAATCTTTGCAAAGAGGAATGTAATTGCTCGAAAATCCGAGTATTCCAGCTTTGACTATGTCTTCGACTCGCATGGTCAAATAGATCCCGAATGCAAGTTCATCGACTGAGACATAATCATCGTGCCCCATTTCGAATGCCGATTCTATAGGGCAATGAATCAGTGTTTTATCTGCATACAATGCTGAGAACTTTGCCAAATGGTAAATGTTTTGCTCTCGACAGGCATAGTCAGTGCAGGGGAATTTGCCTCCTTCAAGGGTGGAGTCAACAGAAAAATTGAACAGGGATTGATTTTCGATTTTTTCGATTGGGATAAGGGGTGCAAGGCCCCTAATAAAGGCGTCGAACCTCCTTTGCCCCAGTTCTTCTAGGTACGCAATTATTTCGGCAAGAGAGCTGTTCTTGAATGCGGCTAGATAAGAATAAAGGTCATCGTATGCATGAGTCGCCATTTCGCTCACCTACACTTTCGGAAAGAGTTTTGCGTCGTTATTTCCGAGGCGTCGTTGGGCTCGCAATCGACTCTAGTGTGCAGCTGCTTCTCGACGTACTCCCTCATGTTCTGCCTCCACATGTAACTAATTGATTTGCTATGTGCCATTATGAATGGTATATAGCAAATCAATTAGTTACATTTAATGGAGCATTGCGAGCGTGGCGCGCGCAAAGAAGAGTCGTTGTATGGAGGCTTCCGGCAACGGCCTTTTGTACGTCCGTGACTGTTGGGTGCTATCGCGGATGACGTCATTGTTGCCTGCACTCTCGATCCAAGGATGTAATTACGGAAGTGCGGGGAAAATCGAGAACCTTCGAGCACAACGCGATTTTTAGCACCAAAACCGCAGTTCGCGGAAGCGAAAACTGGGGCCTGGTTAGCATTTCTTCGATTTTCCCCGCACTTCCGAATTTGACCCCTTGCCGCACCTTGATCACGTCTTCAAGTGGCTGGTTCATCGCTAATGGAGTTTTCTGCGGTGCTTGAATTGCGGTGTTGTGATTAGGGCAAAAGGCTCTTGGCTCCGGGGAGGCTCATCGCACGAAAATTCAAGTTGCTGCTGAAGTAGGGCTTGCTTCGGCAGCGCTAACAATAAGGGCGGCTCTGCTAGTCTCGGGAGACCGCGGCATTCGGCGGGCCTGCCGAATGCCGCGATCAGTAGCGGTCAGTAGCGGTCAGCATATTCTTCGGAGCCGTTTCTCTGGGCTTCGGCGGACTTGCCAACTCGCGCTTGGGCACTACTCAGTAGATTACTCAGCAGTGCCCAGTAGATTACTCAGTAGTGCCCAGCAGGGGGAGGGCAGCAAACGCAATGGGCCTGTTTCCCGGCTAGGACCTGCAGCCTCAAACTTCGCTTGGCATCCTGTAGAACTGGTGCGGGTCTTTCGGGCTTTTCCCTACCCATTCCAACAGGCCTCGCCCGGCAAGGTCTTTCAGAGTCTTCGAGGCCGTTTTCCTACCGACATTGGACTCCCGCGCGAGGTCGGAGGTCGTGATTTTCCCCTGAGCGGCGGCAATTGCCATCGCTGCTCGTTCGCGCTCGCTGAGGAGCGGTCGGTTGTCGGCCGCGGTTCTCCTGAAGGCCGCTTTCTGTAACCCAGGACGCTCGAAGACGACGACGGTGCTGTTGACGGTCTGCTCGAAGCGGAACCTCACGCCGGCTGCCTCGCAGGCCTCCTTGATGCGCGGTATGCCCGTGCCGTACTGCTCGATGACGCCGGCGCGGAACAGGGTGCGCGCGATCGCGGGGTTTCGGAGGCCGAACTCGCTCGCGGTACCGTCTAGGTGCTCTTGCGGCGAGTCGCCCTCGGGGAACAGGCCCGGGCTCACGATCTGGACGGTGTCCATGAACACGTTGACCTCGACGGCGGTGCCGGTGGTGTAGTCGCGGTGGCACAGCGCGTTGGCAACCGCCTCGCGGATGGCCTCGGCCGGGATCTCGGGGATCTCCTTGCGGTACATGCCCGTCTCGCCGATGACGAACTCGCGCCTGATGTTCGACGTCACGAAGTACTCGGCGAAGTCGAGCAGCTTGAGCATGGTGCCGCACTCGCGGCGCAGGTCGAGGATCTTGGCCTTGGTGTTGCCGCCCAGAAGCCCCAGCTTCATCCTGGGGTAGGTGTCGGATCCCTCGCAGAACAGCTCCACCGCGGCGTTTCTTAGGCTGCCGTCGGGCGCGACGAGGTCGAGCCTTGCCAAGGTGTCCTCCACGCCGGCGAACCCGCCGCCCACGCGTCCGGCCCTGCCGCCGCGCGCGACGAAGTCACGCACCGCCTGCTCGTCGGCGTCGGAGACGGGCCTGCCGGACGGCAGCGAGTCCCACGGGCTACGGGCGCGCTCACGCTTGACGACCATGGCGCTCAGCTCCGAGGCCGACAGCGCTTTGTTCGAAGTCCCCACGCGGGTGAAGTAGCGTCCGTCGGCGGAGTAGGGGGCGTCGGCACCTGAGAAGGCAATTTTGATGTATCGCAGCCCATCATCGGCGTCGAGGCACTCGACCGTCGGGAACACCGCGGGCTCGATCTTGTCGGACACCCACGACGTCACCTGGCGCAGCGTTGCGTCGCTGACATCCTGGCCGATGACATCGCCGTTGTCCTTCACGCCGAAGTAGAGCTCGCCGCGGCCGTGCTTGTTCAGCATGGCGCTGATGGCTTGCAGTGCTTCTTTATGCTCGCCAGTGGACTTCTTGAACTCGACGGTCTCGCTCTCGCTGCCCAGGTTCATCCGCGCTGCCTTTCCCGTTCGTTGCTTGTCTCGTTGGATTATACCGTGGTCACCATGGGCGAAAACGTGGAAGCGCGCTTGCTTGCCTCTACCATGTTCTCATGCGCCTTAATGCCCTTTGTGAAGAATCATCCCATTGGGAAACGGGTCCCTATGGAACGATTTTGGTATCAGGCATAGGGGGGCGCTATCGTGGATGTCGTCACCATTGCCTGCGCCCTCGATCCAGAGATGTAATTACAGAAGTGCGGGGAAAAATCGAAAACCTTCGAGCACAACGCGGTTTTTTTGTATCAAAACCGCAGGTCGCGGAAGCCTAAAACGGGGGTCTGGTCAGCATTCCTTTGGTTTTCCCCGCACTTCCGAATTTGGCCTCTCGCCACATCCCGATTACGTCTTAAAGTGGCGCAAAAAGCCGTGTGCTCTGCTTGATTTTGCTCAGGAATTATGCCTGAGGGGTAGTGGATTCGCCTTTCTCCGCCGTGCAGCGGCACGTGTAGGGCTCTCTGGCTCAGGCGCGAGTCGCTTCCCGTCTGAAAAAGTTCTTAAAACAGCTTTAAAGTTGCCTTTGGCCTACATTGACAGCGTACAATACGCATGTTTACCATGGCAAAAGCTAAATTTGGGGAGGGGGAGCGCACGGTGGAAGTGCTGGTTGTTGGCAATACCGCGTATGTCGATGACGACTTTTGTGCCAAGGCGTTTCCCGGTGACCATGTTCAGGTCGTGGCGGCCAACGAGGCGCGCCGCGACGGGTCGTCGCTCCATGCGTCTTGGAAAGAGCTGCTGCAGCACCTGGACCAGGCTTACGAATTCGACCGTGTGGTCTACCTCTCTACCTATCTCACGCCGCATACCGAGGCCGTTGGCGACATCGAGCTGCTGCGCTCCGTCTTTCGAGCTTGCATGGGTCGCCAGATTCAGCTGCTGTTTGTGACTGGTCCCATGGGAGCGGACGGTGCGGTGGACGTTGCGGGGCAAAACGGCAAGGGCATCATTGCCCGTGCGGCCAACGACCTGTGCCGCTACTATGCGGTCCGCGACGGCATTCAGGCCAAGATCTTGCGCGTGCCGTATCTGTACACCGCCTCGCCCACGCTGGAAGACCCGATTTTGACCCCGCTGTTCGAGGCGTGCTCGCAAGGCTCTGCTGTCATGAGGGCTGGGGCGGACTCACCGCTCGGTGCCCTCTGCGCCGAGGAGCTGGCCGTTCTGGTGCGTCGCATCTTCGACAGCTGGGATGCCACATTCGAGGAACTCGAGGTTCCGGATAGCTTTGCCCACACCGTGGGAGACCTGGGCGAGGCGCTCAAGGGCTTGTTCCCGGGGCTCGACATTACCTACGACGGGGACGCCGTCGTCTCCATTGCTCCGAGCGATACCGTCCGCACGCGCTATGGCTGGTTTCAGCGCTACGACCTGTTGCGCGATCTTTCGACCATTCAAGCGCGTTGGGATGCTGGCCGCGCAAAGAAGGTCAACCCCTTGCGCGCCGCCATCGACCGCATCCAGATGCGCACGCCGCCTATTAAATGCCTGGAGACGGTAGCCGCCTGGGTCCTGTTCGAGGTGCTGGAGCACCTGTTCTCCCAATCTACCCAGCTCAACGTGCTCGATTATCGCCTGCTCTACGTGGTGCTGATCGGCACGCTGTATGGCTTGGACTTTGGCTTGGTCGCGGCACTGCTGGCGTCGGTGGGTTTGGCCGCGAGCTACTTTACTCAGTACGGCTATACCTTCCAGGGTCTGTTCTACGAGCCGTCCAACTGGCTGCCGTTTATTGCGTACTTTGTGGTGGGCGCCGTGTGCGGCTATGTGCAGCTGCGCAACAGCGAAGCCATTAGGGCGGAGCGCGATCAAAACGAGCTCGTGCGTAATCGCAATACGTTCCTCACACAGCTTTACCACGACGCGATCGAGGACAAGCGCGCGTACAGGCGCCAGATTGTGGGTCGCCACGACAGCTTTGGCAAGATCTTTGCCGTGACGCAGGAGCTCGACGTGCTCAACCCACGCGACATCTATCGCAAGTGCTGCGAGCTTTTGGGCGAGATCCTCGAGAACGATTCGGTGGCGATCTACCATGTTTCGGGCGGGGCATTTGCACGCCTGGTGGCAGCAAGTCCCGCGATTGCCGAAGATGCCGCACGTTCGCTCACGCTTGAGCAGCTTGCCCCTCTTTTGGGCGACGGGGGTCGTTCGAACCTGTGGGTGAACCGCGAGCTGACGCCGGGGCTTCCCATGTTTGGATACGCGATCGAGCGCGACGGGGCACCCGCCGTGTTGATCTTTGTGCGTCGTGCGGCCGAAAACCAAATGACCCTCTATTATCAAAACCTGTTCCGCATCTTGTGCGGCCTGGTCGAAAGCGCGTTGGGCCGTGCCTTTGACTATGAGGCGGTGGCGCAGGATAAACGCTGCGTTGACGGCACGTGCGTGCTCAAGCAGGCTGCCTTTGGCCAAGAGCTTGCGGCGGCGCAGGCGCTGGCAGATAGCAAGATGGGAAGTTTTTTGCTCCTGCGCGTGGTACCGGGCATGGAGTCTGTCGGCGAGCTTGCGGGCGCAATTGGGTCGGCAATCCGCGAGAGCGACGCGGCGGGCTTGGTCGACGGCGACGTGCTCTACCTGCTTATGCGCCAGGCAAAGGCGTGCGATCTGCCCATTATCCGCGAGCGCCTGAGCGCAAAGCATATTGCGGTGGAGCCCGTCGACGGCGAGGACATCGTGGCGCTGTTGCAGCACATCTCTTACACCGGTGACGGTGAGGGGGGTGCCGCTTGATCTCGCTTGTCGTTGCTGCCGTCTTGCTGCTGATTCATGCACTGGTTTGCCTGATGCTGTGGACGCTCATGAAACTGGGCCTGCTGCCGGTGCGCGGGCACATGCTGGCTGTGATAGTGCTGGTGCCGCTGTGGGGCCCGTTGCTGGTGGTTCTGCTATCGGTCCGCAGCGCGGTGTTTGGCGAGGGGCTGAAAGAGTCTGCGCTGGAGTCGCTGCGCTTCAACGACGACCTGCATCGTAGCATGTCGGTACCGAGTGGTGAGGACGATGCAGGCGTAGTGCCGCTCGAGGAGGCGCTCATCGTCAATGACCCGGCATACCGGCGCCGCCTTATGCTCTCCATGCTCACCGAGGAGCCCGACGCGTACCTGGCGCAGCTGCAGGCGGCTAAGCTTAACGACGACGTTGAGGTGGCGCACTATGCCGCGACGGCGGTGGCGCAGATCTCCAAGGAGTCCGACCTTAAACTGCAGCAGCTGGAGCGCGCCTTTAAGACGGACCCGAGCGCGCAAAACCTCATCGAATACTGTGATTTTCTTGGTGAATACTTGGGCTCGGGCTTGGCCGAGGGGCGCGTGGCTCAGATTCAGCGCCAACAGTACGCGCGCCTGCTTGCGCGTCGCTGCGAGCGCGAGGATACCCTTGAGCTGCGCATTCGATACGCGACGGCGCTGGCCGATGTCGGACAGATCGACGAGGCGCAGGCCGTGACCGACCAGCTGGTGTTCGACGTGCCCGAGGAGCAGGAGGTTTGGATGCTTTGCCTGCGCCTGGCCGTGATGCGCCGCGATGGTGACGAGGTTCACCGCGTGATCGATGCGATTGACAGGCAGCATGTCTATTTGAGCGCCGACAACCGCGAACAGTTGGCGTTTTGGCGTGACGGGGAGGAGGCCAGATGAGTGTGGCGCAACATATCCGCGACCGAGCAGGCCGCTTTCGTTGGATGGGACTCCTCGTGGTGTGGGCTGTTTTTATCGTCATGGCCGCCGTGCTGCTGGTGGAGCGTGCCGGCGTGCAGTACAGTGCGGGCCAGCATAAGCTGGGGATGCTTGCCGCCAACGATGCGGTGCCGGCCTCCTTGGCAATCTTTGGCCAAAAGCCCACGTGCCTGGTCATTACCGATTCCGATCAAGCTGGCGTCGAGGACGTAAAGGAACAGTTCGACCAGATCCTGCTCGACATGAAGATCGCGCACCGCGACGTGGACCTTGCCCTGGATGGTGCGGATGCCATTCCCTCGCTGACCTCCTTCGATCGCGTGATTTTGCTCATGCCGTCGCTCGATGGGCTCGGTACGCACCTGAGCGACATTATGAGTTGGGTGAGTGCCGGCGGTTCGCTTATGCTCGCCATGCCGCCGGATAACTCGAGCTATCTGCAAGTGATTGCCTCCAAGCTTGGCATTGAATCGGCCGGATATGACTATGTAAAAGCCGAAAGCATTGTGCCGAGTGAGGACTTTATGCTGGGCGGAGGAGAGCGCTACGAGTTCTCGGATCCCTTCGATTCTTCGCTTTCGGTTTCATTGCGCGAAACGGCGCACGTATGGGCAAAGACCGGTGATACGGGCACGCCGCTCATTTGGTCTAACGATTGCGGCGGTGGTCACACCGTGGTGTGCAACATTGGCATCTACGACAAGGTCATGCGTGGGTTCTATGCTTCGGCCATAAGCTTGCTGGGTGATGCCTCGGCCTATCCGGTCATCAACAGCGCCGTGTTCTATTTGGACGACTTTCCTAGCCCCGTGCCCTCGGGCGATGGTACTTATATCAAGCGTGACTACGGCCTTTCCATTGCCGATTTTTACACCAAGGTCTGGTGGCCCGATCTGCAAAAGCTCGCGCAAAAATACGGCATTCGCTATACCGGCGTGATGATCGAAAACTACGAGGACGCGGTCAACCAGACCGAGCCTGCGCGCCAGTCCGATACCACGCAGTTCCGCTATTTTGGCGGCATGCTGCTGCAGATGGGCGGAGAGCTGGGCTTTCACGGCTACAACCATCAGCCTCTGGCGCTCTGGGATGCCGACTATGGCACGCTGTACGTCTACAAGACGTGGAAGAACAAGGAAACGCTTGTCGCATCGCTCAACGAGCTTATCGCTTTCCAGGACGAGGTCCTGCCCAACGCTCATGGCTCGGTTTACGTGCCGCCGTCGAATATCCTTTCGGCCCGTGCGCGCAAGCTTATCGGCACCGACGTTCTGCGCATTAAGACCATCGCCAGTACGTATTTTGAGGACGGCACCGACCTGCCGTACGTGCAGGAGTTTGGCGTGGCGAGCGACGGCATTGTGGAGCAGCCGCGCATTGTCTCGGGCGGCATGGTCGGCGATTCCTATATGCGCCTGGCTGCCGTGTCCGAGCTCAACATGCACTACGTAAGCACGCACTTTATGCACCCGGACGACCTGCTCGATCCCGATCGCGGCGCTACGGAGGGCTGGGAGGTCTACAAGGGCGGCCTGACCGACTACCTGGACTGGCTTACCAAGTTTGCGCCCGACCTGCGTCGCCAGACCGGCTCGGAATGCTCGGGCGCCATCCAGCGCTTTTCGTCGGTGACGGTGGGCGTGGATACCAGCGCGGATGCCTGGACGCTTAGCCTGGGCAATTTCCACGACGAGGCGTGGCTCATGTTCCGCGCCAACAATGGCGAGCCGGGTGCAGTCACGGGTGGCGAGATTACGCATCTGACAGGCGATCTGTACCTGGTCAAAGCCACGGACAAGACGGTGACCATTGCGCGCAAGGAGGGTAGCGACAAATGAGAATTTGCTTGGTACTCGAGGGTTGCTACCCCTATGTGCACGGCGGCGTGTCTACCTGGATGCACGGCTACATTACGGCCATGCCAGAGCACGAGTTTGTGTTGTGGGTGATCGGCGCGCATGCTGCCGACCGCGGCAAGTTTGTCTACGAGCTGCCCGGCAACGTGGTCGAGGTGCACGAGGTGTTCCTGGACGACGCCCTGCGGCTTTCGGGCGAGCAGCACGAAGCCAGTTTTAACGACCGCGAGCGCGAGGCGCTACGCCGCCTGGTGTCGCTCTCCAATCCGGATTGGGACGTGCTGTTCGATATCTTCCAGCGCCGTCGTGTGCATCCGCTCTCGTTTTTACAGAGCCGAACGTTTATGGACATCTTCCGCGACGTGTGTCTGACCGAGTACCCCTACACGCCCTTTGCCGACGCATTCCACACCATGCGCTCTATGCTGCTGCCAGTGCTCTACCTGCTGGGCAGCGAGGTGCCGGTGGCCGATGTGTACCACGCTATCTCGACCGGCTACGGTGGTCTGCTCGCCTGCCTGGGCTCGAGCGTTTCCCATGCGCCGGTACTGCTGACCGAGCACGGCATCTATACCCGCGAGCGTGAGGAAGAGATCATTCGCGCCGACTGGGTGGTGCCGTCGTTTAAGGACCGCTGGATTCGCTTTTTCTACCTGCTTTCGGAGGAGATCTACCGCCGTGCCTTCCGCGTGACCAGTTTGTTCCATAACGCCCGCAAGACGCAGATCGATATGGGCTGCGATGCGGACAAATGCCTGGTCATCCCCAACGGCATTCAGTTCGACCGCTTTAAGGATATTCCCTTAAAGCCCGATGACGGCTGGGTGGACATTGGCGCGGTGGTGCGCTTGGCGCCCATCAAGGACGTCAAGACAATGATTTATGCCTTCTTTGAGCTGCACGAGCGCCTGCCCAAGGTGCGCCTGCACATTATGGGCGGCGTGGACGACGAGGAGTACGGCGCCGAGTGCCACGCGCTGGTCGATACCCTAGGCGTGCGCGACCTGATCTTTACCGGTCGCGTCAACGTGGTCGAGTACATGGAAAAGCTCGACTTTACCATTTTGACGAGCATCTCCGAAGGTCAGCCGCTCAGCGTGCTGGAGTCGCTTGCCGCGTGTCGTCCCTGCGTGACGACCGAGGTAGGCTGCTGCCGCGAGTTACTCGAAGGCGCTCCGGGCGACGACTTTGGCGTGGCGGGTTTTGTGACGCCGCCCATGTATCGCAAGGGCTTGGCCGATGCCATGGAGCGCATGTGCGTGAGCCGCGCCCGTCGCATTGAGATGGGGGAGCGCGGGCAGCGTCGCGTTGCCACGTACTTTTTGCACGAGCAGATGCTCGCCAACTATCGCGCGCTGTACGACGAGACGGCGCGTGCGTTTGACCTGCCCAGAGAGGGGGAGTAGCCGGTGGCCGGAATCGGTTTTGAGCTTAAGCGCCTGTTTAGGCGCAAGGGCATGTTTGCCACGATGCGCGCTTACGGCTACGCCGGCATTGTGTGCACGGGTCCCATGCTGTTGGGCGTGCTGCTCCAGGTGGGTATCTTGGTGCTGTGCGGTCTGTGGGGCGTAGGGCGTGCCAACCAGGATCTGCTGGTGTGCATGGTGACCTACACACTGCTGGCCTCGCTTTTGCTCACGAGCTTTTTCTCCATGCCGGTCACGCGCTTTTTGGCCGATATGTTGTTTGCCGAGCGCGAGGATGAGATACTGCCTTCGTTTTGGGGCTCCAACGCCATCATGCTCGTTGCGGGCACGGTGCTCTACGGCGTCTTTTTGCTGTTCTCGGGCGCCACGCTGCTGCAGGGGCTGCTGTGCCTGTGGCTGTTCAACATTATGATCGTCAACTGGAACGGCATGAGCTACCTCACGGCCATCAAGGATTACCGCGGCATCCTGTGCAGCTTTGCGGCTGCCATTGGCGTGGCGTGCCTGTGCGCCCTGGCCGCGCTGGCGCTGGGACTGCCGCCGGTCGAGGGCTTGTTGGCGTCAATTGCTCTGGGCTACGGCGTCATGCTCGCCTGGGACGTGGTGCTGCTGTACCGGTATTTTCCTCAGAGCGACCGCAGCCCCTGGGCCTTTTTGCAGTGGCTCGATCAGTTTATGCCGCTGGCGCTCACGGGCCTGTTAACCAATCTGGGACTTTTTGCGCACCTGGTGATTATTTGGGCCGGTCCTATTGGCGTGCAGGTCAAGGGCTTGTTTTATGGTGCGCCCTACTACGATGTGCCGGCGCTCATTGCGTTTTTGACGATCCTGGTCACGACCGTCAACTTTGTGGTCTCGGTCGAGGTCAACTTCTATCCGCGCTATCGCGACTACTACAGCCTGTTCAACGACGGCGGCGTGGTGGGCGACATTGTGGTGGCCGAGGAGGAGATGCTCTCCACGCTTAACAGCGAACTGCGCTTTTGTGCGCTCAAGCAGCTGTTTGTGACCGCGGCGGTCATTTCGCTCGAGACCACGGTGCTGTCGGCCCTACCGTTGGGCTTTAACAACCTTATGCACGGGTATTTTCGCACGCTGTGCGTGGGCTATGGCCTGTATGCCGTGGGTAATACGGTGATGCTCATCTTGCTGTACTTTACCGACTATAAGGGGGCCGTGCTGGCTTCGGGCCTGTTTGCCGGTGTGGCCGGGCTGGCGACTGCCGTGTCGTTGCTTTTGCCGCAGCAGTTTTACGGCTTTGGCTTTTTGTTGGGTGCGGCGGTGTTTTTTATCGTGGCGCTGCTGCGACTCGATACCTATACCGCCAACTTGCCGTATCGTATCCTGAGCCAGCAGCCCATTGTGGCGACTGACAAGACGGGCTGGTTTACCGAACTTGGCCGGGTGCTCGACCGTGTTGAGCAATGCTACGAGGAAGGTCGCCATAAGGGTGAGCCACATGGTGCGTTTGAGCGCGCAGTAGTTCACGTGTATCGCAAGCATTGGGGAGGTTCTGATGACCGATAGAATGATGTCCCGCCGTCGCCTTTTTGAGGCGGCTGCCGGTGCGCTGTTGCTTTCGGGCTGCTCGGTGCAGGAAGACCCCTCGACCAAAAAGGTCAAAAAGCAGGACAAGATTAAAAAGGCCGAGTCCTCGGACGGTACCAAGCACCTACGCGATAAAGATGAGCTGTACGAGGTCTACGACGACTCGGGTATTGTGACCATGTATCTGACGGTCTCGCGCGGCAACAGCTCCGAGAACACCGACCACAGCTGGGCCGAGATCAACACGTACTCGGTGTATGACTATGCCGACATGGGCGTGACGCGCTATCAGGTTATGGGCCTGCTGCAGCCGGGCGACGAAGACGGCCCGGTGGCCGGCGAGGTTGGCTATGGCGAGGAAGCGCCCAATGCTACCGTGCAGGTGCGCGGTCAGACATCGAGCATGAACTCGCAAAAGAATTACAAGGTGGAGCTCAAAAAGGGCAAGGGTACCTGGCGCCAACAGCGCGCGATTGCGCTCAACAAGCACATGGGCGAGGGTATGCGTTTTCGCAACAAGATGGCCTACGACCTTATCCGTGGGATTCCCCAGATGATGGGCCTGCGCACGCAGTTTGTGCATCTGTGGGTGTGCGACCAGACCGAAAAGTCCAACGACACCTTTGAGGACTACGGCCTGTTTACGCAGGTCGAGCAGCTCAACAAGACGGCACTTAAGGCTCACGGTCTGGATAAGAACGGGCATCTGTATAAGGTGAACAACTTCGATTTCCATCGCTTCGAAGACACCATTAAGCTCACCGATGACCCCGACTACAACCAGACGGCGTTTGAGGGCATGCTCGAGATTAAGGGCGATTCGGACCATACCAAGTTGATCGAGATGCTCGATGCGCTCAACGACGATACGCATAAGATCGACGATGTGCTCGACACCTACTTCGATACCGAGAACCTGGTCTATTGGATGGCGTTTCAGATCTTGACGGGCAATTGCGATACGCAGAACCGTAACTGCTATCTATACAGTCCGCTTAACTCCAAGGTCTGGTACATCCTGGATTGGGATAACGACGGCATGCTGCGCAAACTCGAGTTGAGCCTGACGGGATTCTCGGATTATGCGAGCTGGGAGCGTGGCGCAAGCAACTACTGGGGCAACGTGCTGTTTAACCGCGCGTTGCGCAGCAAGTCGTTCCGCGCCGAGCTCGATAGCGCCGTCAAGGACCTGCGCTCGTATATGACCGAGGCACGCCTGAGCAAGATGATCAAGCACTACCGCGAGGTGACTGAATCCCTGGTCTTTGCTTCGCCCGATATCGACCATCTGCCTGTCACCAAGGACCAATACGAGCAGATCGCCGTGGCGATTCCCTCCGAGATCGAGGAGAACTACAAGAGCTTTCGCGAGAGTTTTAAAAAGCCCATGCCGTTCTACATCGGCGTGCCGCAGATCGATAACGGTAAGCTGCGCATTAACTGGGATGCGTCCTACGACTTTGAGGCGCGCGACATTCGCTACACCGTAGAGCTTGCGCGCGACTATGCCATAAGCGACGTGGTCTTTAAGGCCGAGGACGTGCTGCTTCCCGAGGTGACCTGCGATGCGCCCGATGCCGGCCAGTATTTTGTGCGCGTGCGTGCCACCAACTCCGACGGTTATAGGCAAGATGCGTTTGACTACTATGTGACTGACGACGGCAAGCACTATGGCATGAAGTGTTTTTACGTGCAAGACGGCGGTAAGGTCGTGGAGGACACGTATGAGGAGGGCTAGCGCGCTGCTTGAGCGCTTGGCGGCTCCGCCTGTACGTACCACGCAGGAGCGTTACCGCCACGAGCTCAAATATCTCATTAACGAGGGCGAGCACTCCGCGCTTGCCTGTCGCATGGCGCCGGTTTTTAAACTGGACAAGCATGCGCGGGCGGGTGGTTACACCATTCGCAGCCTGTATTTTGACGACTATTGCAACTCGGCCTACGAGGAAAAAGACGCCGGCATTCTCATGCGCAAAAAGTATCGCGTGCGCATCTATAACGGCAGCGACAAGGTGATTAAGCTTGAGCGCAAAAAGAAGCACGGCAGCTGGATCTACAAGGAGGACGCGCCGCTTACGCGCGGCGAGTTTGAGCAGATTCTGGCTGGCGACTACGACTTTTTGCTGAGGAGTCCTTATCCGCTCTGTCGCGAGTTCTACATTGAGTGCATCTGCAACATGATGCGCCCGCGGACCATCGTGGACTACGAGCGCGAGCCGTGGGTGATGGATGAGGGCACCGTGCGCATTACGTTTGACATGAACGTGCGTGCCGCGGTGGGAAGCTTCGATATCTTTGACGCGACGCTGCCCGCGTTGCCGGTCCTGGAGCCCGGCAAGCTGGTGATGGAGGTCAAGTTTACGGAGTTTTGTCCGCAGCTGGTGCGCGATATGGTGCCGCCGGGCGCGGCCGAACTCACGGCGGTCTCTAAGTACTGCCTGTGTTATGACAAGACCGCCTACCTGCGCGGATTTAATTACTGGGAATCGGATTTTGAGAACCGAGGGGATATTTAGACCATGAGCACCAGGGACTTTTTTAAGAACTCCGTCTTGGAGGCGTTTGGCCAGGTCGACCCTGCCAAGATTGGCCTGTCGCTGCTCGTGGCGCTCGCCATGGGCATCCTGATCTATTACGTGTACAAGCGCTTTTTTACCGGCGTGGTGTATTCGCGCAGCTTTGCCGTGACACTCGTGGGCATGTGCGTGCTTACCTGCATGGTCACGCTCGCGATCTCGACGAACGTGGTCATCTCGCTCGGTATGGTCGGTGCTCTGTCTATCGTCCGCTACCGTACAGCGGTCAAGGACCCGCTCGACCTGCTGTATCTGTTTTGGGCCATTACCACGGGCATTACGGCCGGTGCCGGCATGTATGCGCTCGTGGGGCTCACCGCGGTGGTGATCGTGGCGATGATCGCCGGCTTTGCGAGCCACCAGGACAAGTCGCGCGTGTACATGATGGTCATCCACTACACGGGCCAGACCACCGGCGACGATATCGTGCGTGCATTTGGGCGCACCAAGTTTACGGTGAAGTCCAAGACCATGCGCGGTGACAAGGTCGAGATGGCCGTGGAGGTGTTCTCGGACGGTGTGGATATGCCGTATGCCGACGCCATTCGCGCGCTCGACGGCGTGGAGGACCTGACGTTGATCCAATACAACGGCGAATATCACGGCTAATTATGTTCCGGCGTTTTAACAAACGCCGGACCGCTCGACGCTGCGCGGGCATCTGCCGGGCGATCTGCCGCTCAAACCGTCGCTCGCGTACATAAAGTACGCGTCGCTCCTCTTTCGCGGCACCTCGCCACGGCAGCTGCCCGCTCGCTGACGTTTGCTCCACCTGGTGGACTGATTTTGTTCGCATGCCGTCTTCACGGGTATCATGGTGAAAGCGATTTCAATGACAGGGGTGCTCGTGGTAAAGATGAAAGATGTGGCCGAGCTGGCGGGCGTTTCGAGCGCCGCCGTCTCGCGCTACCTCAACGGTGGATATATCTCGGCGGACAAGGCCGAGCGCATTAAGCAGGCAATCGAGTTGACCGGATACGTGCGATCCAGCCAGGCTCGCGCGCTGCGCACCGGTTCCACCAAGCTCATCGGCGTCATCGTACCTAAGATCAACTCGGAATCCGTAAGCCGCATTACCGCCGGTATTGGCCAAGTGCTTGGTCGCCGTGGCTACCAGATGCTGCTTGCCAATACCGACAACGCGGCCGATCGCGAGCTCGAATACCTCGATTTATTCCAAAACCACCCGGTCGATGGCATTGTGCTGGTGGCAACCATGATCACCGACGAGCACCGTCGCGCGATTGAATCGTGCCGCGTGCCCATTGTGTTGATCGGCCAACATGTCGAGGGCGCGGCGTGCGTCTATCATGACGATTACGAGGCCGCCTTTGAGCTGGGTCATGCGCTTGCGGGTCGCGTGGACGGCAAGATTGCCTATATTGGAGTTACCGAAGAGGACCGCGCGGCCGGTTATGACCGCCGTCGCGGTTTTGAGGCCGGCCTGCGCGCTGCGGGCAACCCGCTCGATTCCGCCTTGATTCGCCTGGGCTCGTTTACGCTCGACTCGGGCTATGGTGCGGCGCGTGAGCTGCTTTCCGTCGCTCCCGATGTTTCGTTTATCGCCTGCGCGACCGACACCATGGCGGCGGGCGCGCTGCGTGCCATCGATGAGGTTCGCGGCATGGGCGAGGGCATGCACCGCGTGAGCGGTTTCGGCGACAACGCGTTTTTGCGCGCGCTGACGGGCGGCATTCCCACCGTGCATTACGGCTACCTGACCAGCGGTGTCGAGGCGACCAATATGTTGCTCAACACGCTCGATGGCGCGGAAGGGGAGAACGGCCTAAAGACGCTCAAGCTCGGCCATCAGTTGATGAATGTCTAGGTCTTGATCGTGCCTGCCCGCCTTTGAGTCCCCCGTTTTTTGTCCCAAAACTACCATTCGCCGGCTTTTTCCTACCGTTCACCCTACTATGAAAACGATTACAGACATATGAAACTGAAAACGATTACAGTGTAAGTGTCAAAGATGGCCGGGTGCAGATGCTCCCGTTGGAGGAAAGGGAAGTCATGGACTACCGCAAATCAGCCCAAGAGGTGCTCGACAACATCGGTGGCGCCGACAACGTTATTTCGGCCGCACACTGCGCCACGCGTCTGCGCCTGGTGATTGCCGATAACGCCAAGGTCGACAAGGAGGCCCTCGAGAATATCGACGGCGCCAAGGGCGTCTTTGAGGCCCAGGGCCAGCTGCAGATTATCTTTGGCACCGGCACCGTCAATAAGGTGTACGACGAGTTCATCGCCCTCGGCGGTATCAATGCCGCCTCTAAGGCCGAGGTCAAGGAGGCCGCGGCACAGCAGCAGAACATCTTTATGCGTGCCATTAAGGTGCTCGGCGACGTCTTTGTCCCCATCATCCCCGCTATCGTGGCTTCGGGCCTGCTGCTGGGCATTATGAGCGCCCTCAACTTTATGGCCTCCAACGGCTTTATCGCGCTCGACACCAATAACTTTATTTATAAGATTGCCGATCTGGTCTCGGGAACGTCCTTTGGCATTCTGCAGATCCTAATCGGCTACTCCGCGGCTAAGGCCTTTGGCGCCAACCCGTATCTGGGCGCCGTCGTCGGTGGTGCGTTTATCAACTCCTCGCTGCAGAGCGCCTACACGGTTGCCTCCGAGGGCGTGCAGACCATGGTCACCGTTATTCCCGGTGTGTACAGCTTTGAGTGGGTCGGCTATCAGGGCCATGTGATCCCCATCGTTATCGCCTGCGCCATTCTGGCCTTCCTCGAGAAGCGCCTGCACAAGATCGTTCCCGAGATGTTCGACCTCTTTGTGACTCCGCTCGTCTCGGTGTTCGTGACCGTGCTCGTGACGCTCGTTGCCGTCGGCCCCATCTTTGTCTGGGCCGAGAACGCCATCCTCGGTCTGATCCAGGCCCTGCTGACCCTGCCCTTCGGCATCGGTTCCTTTATCGTCGGCCTGTTCTATGCTCCCACGGTCGTTACCGGTATCCACCAGATGTACACCGCCATCGACCTGGGCCAGCTTGCCCAGTACGGTGTGACCTATTGGCTGCCCATCGCCAGTGCCGCCAACATCGCCCAGGGTGGCGCCGCGCTCGCCGTTGCCTTTAAGACCCGCGATGCCAAGATCAAGGGCCTGGCGCTTCCTTCGGCCCTGTCCGCCTTCATGGGTATTACCGAGCCTGCCATCTTTGGTGTGAACCTGCGCTTCTTTAAGCCCTTCATCGCCGGCTGCATCGGCGGCGGTTGCGGTGCCCTGGCCTGCGCACTCACCTCGCTTGCTGCTTCCGGCACCGGCGTTACTGGCATCTTCGGTATCCTGCTGTGCCTGGCCCAGCCCGTGCAGTACACGATCATGTTTGCGGTCGCCGCGCTGGTTTCCTTTGCCGTCTCGTTTGTCCTGTACAGGGACGAGCCCAAGGCTTCCGAGCAGGCCTAAGAGCTTTTGATTGAGGGGCGCCCGCGGGTTGTATGCTCGCGGGCGTTTCCCGTATCTGGTGTCGATCTCTGGCGCCTTGTTACTTTCGATCCGTTAGGACTTTGATATGTCTAATGCACTTGGCCGCGACCTTGCAAAGCTGGTCGCCGCTGTTGACGCCGCCGCCACTGAGTGCGGTCATGGCGCGTATGGCCAACGCTTCCATATTATGCCGCCGGCGGGCTGGCTCAACGACCCCAACGGTCTCTGCCAGGCGGGTGGCGTGTTCCATGCCTATTTTCAGTATGCGCCGTTTGATGTCGAGGGCGGTGTAAAGGCCTGGGGCCATGCGACGAGTCGCGATCTTATGACGTGGGACTACGTTGGCGCCCCGCTGCTGCCCGACGAGCCGTTCGATTGCCACGGCGTGTATTCGGGCTCCGCGCTTGCCGAGGACGGTCGCATTCGCGTACTTTATACGGGCAACGTTAAGCTTTCCGATTCGGACGGGACGTACGACTACGTCAATACCGGCCGCCGCGCTGATACCGTCTATGTGGAGAGCGTTGATGGCCTTGCCGGTCGGGAGTTCAGCCAAAAGCGTGTGGTGCTGGCGTCCGAGGATTATCCCGAGGATTTGACCTGCCATGTGCGCGATCCCAAGGTGTGGCGTGACGCGGACGGGCGCTATCACATGGTGCTGGGCGCGCGTCGTCGCGTGGATGGGCCGCATATCGAGAGCCGTTTTTGTGCGATGCACGGCGAGGGTGCCGGGCGCGATGTGGGCGAGATCCTGGTGTATGGCTCGCCCGATATGCTGAGCTGGGAGCTCGAGAATCGCGTGTCTACGCCCGAGCGCTTTGGCTTTATGTGGGAATGCCCGGGATACCTTGAGCTTGAGGTGGATGGCGGTGTGCCGGCAAGGTTTCTGTCTTTCTCTCCCCAGGGGCTCGAGGGCGGTCGTTGGAACCGCGGCAACGTATACGCCGCTGGCTACATGCCTGTAACGGGTGACATCACCGGTGGTGACGGTGCCTATGAACTGGGCGAGTTCCGCCTGTGGGACGCTGGTTTTGACTTCTATGCTCCGCAGGAGTTCACGGCCGAGGACGGTCGCCATATTCTAATCGGCTGGATGGGCATGCCCGATGAGCCGACCTATGGCAACGCGCCTACCGTGGCGTGCGGCTGGCAGCACTGCATGACGGTGCCGCGTGAGCTTACAGCCGGTGCCGGCGGCGTAGTGCTGCAGCAGCCGGCGCGCGAGATTGAGCTCCATTATGCCTCGGTTCGTGTGGGGGAGGGCTCGTTGGGGGTTGCCGGCGATACCTGCTTTGACGTTGTTGTTGACGGTGTCGACGGCGCGTTTACCGCGACCGTTGATGGCGAGCTAAAGCTGGCGCTTGTGCCCGCTGGGGACGAACTGCCCTCGCGCTTTGAGATGCGATTTACCGATGGGGGTCGCGCTTCTGCCGGCTGCGGTCGTACCATGCGCTGGGAGTCCATCGACGAGGTCCGTAATGTGCGCATTGTTGGTGATGTCTCGTCGGTCGAGGTGTTTGTGAATGATGGCGCGCTCGTGTTTTCGACGCGCATCTATCCCGAGGCCTATGGCGTGACCGTTGACGCTCCGGGTGCGAGCGTGAACTATCACACGCTCAACATCTAGGCGTTTCGTCGCATATCGGCGCTATACTGCAGCCGTTGCCCACGATGAGGGGAACACCCGCATCGTGGGTTTTTGCTTTGAAGGGACGGTACCGCATGGGCGTACAGCAGCTAGAAGAGGCCTGGGCTTTGAGGACCGGCGCGCGTGAAGCGCGGTTGTTCGCGGCCTCGCATGTGCCAGCAGCGTTGTCGCAATTGGGGATTGTGCGCCCCGGTGACCGCCTGGTGGCCTTTGCGGATGACTTTGCCGAAGCCTTTGCGCGCGGCTTTGATGCCTGCGACGTGGCTATGGTGGGCTCACCGTCCGCCGATGCGCTTGCTGCCGCATCCAAGGGCTTTGATGCTTCATTTGATGCCGAAGGGCCGCATCTGTGGTGGTTCGTCAACTCCATCGGCGGGTTTGGTCTGCGTGTGCCCGACCTTCGCGCTCTTGGCCGCGCGGCTCGTGAGGCCCGCGCGCTGCTTGTTGTGGACAACACCGTGGCGTCGGCTTTTGGCTGCAATCCGCTGCGGCTGGGTGCTGTGCTGTCGCTTGAGGCGCTCGATCGCGTGAGCGCCGGCAAGGCTCCGCGCAAGCTCGTTGCCGCTTCGGTGGCGCGCTCGCAGCTCAAACGCCATCGCGTGGATGCCGCGGCTGAGTGCGCGCACGTATTGTTTGCAGGCTGCGGTGCGTCGGCGCTCGACCTTTCTGCCGAGGAGACCGACGTGCTGGAGCGTGGGCTTTCCTCGCTTAACGTCCGCATGCAGGCGCATTTCGACCGCGCCCGTGCGCTGGCCGAGTATCTGGCCGCCAACGAGATGGTGCGCAACGTTCGCTATCCCGGGCTGAGTTCGCATCCCGACCATGCGGCTGCAACGGGAATCCTCGAGCACGGCTTTGGCCCAGCAGTTGAATTTGACCTTATCGAGCGTAGCGCAGGTGATCTTTTCGACGCTTTGCCGGGGGAGTTCCGCACATCGCCGGCCGGCGGCGCAACGACGCGCCTTTCGGCCCCATGCGGCAAGCAGGGGAACACCATCCGCCTCTTCGCCGGCGCCGACGACCCTCTGGTTGTAGCGTCCACCCTAGATAATGCCCTTCGCAACTAGCTAAATCATCCTCGACTCCATAAGTTGCGGTGAAATAGGGATTGATTTACGGCTTTAACCGCATAAACAGTCCCTATTTCACCGCAACTTATGAGAAGGGGTTGTGTGGCTATAAGGCCCCGTCCCAAATGGCTACTCTTTGATGCTGGCGATGAGGGCGTCGGCTTTGGAGGCGATGATGTCGTTGATTTCTGCCTGCAGGGTTTCGTAGACTTCGATGGCTCGCTCTCCGGCGGGGGTGAGCGTGGATCCGCGGGCGCCGTCGCGCTCGATGAGCTTGCAGCCCAGCTGGCCTTCGGCTTCGTTCACAATGCGCCAGGCCTTGGAATATGCCATGCCCATGCTCTTGGCGGCACGGTTGAGCGAGTGCTCGCGGGCAATCCCCTGCAGCAGCAAGACGCAGCCGTGGCCGAAGACGCCCGGCAGATCCTTGTCGCACGCTTGAATGACCAACTTTGCCGTCGTCTTGTACTTCATATGCTCCACGTCTCCCCGCTAAAGTGTTTGCTGGGCAAACGCAAAGCCTGCGTCAAACCCTCGTGTGCTCTTCTTAAATCATGCATTGTAGCAGTCAAAGTGCGTTAAGATACTTCCCCAGTATTGGGCGCCCAAGGTTGGGCTGGGTCCTACGAGGCCTGCAGCCGACCGGTCGCATGGAAAAAGGAGAAACATGGCTACGTTCTTTCCCGGTGAGTCCCACACGTTTTCGGAGTATCTGCTGGTCCCTGGTTACTCGTCCTCGCAGTGCATCCCCAACAACGTCTCTCTTAAGACGCCGCTGACCCGCTTTAAGCGCGGTGAGAAACCGGCAATCACCCTGAACATCCCCATGGTTTCCGCCATCATGCAGTCCGTCTCGGGCGTCGACATGGGTGTCGCGCTCGCTACCGAGGGTGGCCTGTCCTTCATTTACGGTTCCCAAAGCGCCGAGTCCGAGGCTGCTATGGTCAAGGCCGTCAAGGATCACAAGGCGGGCTTCGTTCAGTCCGATTCCACACTGACCCCCGACATGACCATGGAGCAGGTCATTGAGCTCAAGGAGAAGACCGGCCACTCCACCATGCCGGTTACCGACGACGGCACTCCCAAGGGCAAGCTCCTGGGCATCGTCACCAGCCGTGACTATCGCCCCAGTCGCGATGACCACCAGACGAAGGTCTCCGAGTTCATGACCCCGCGTGAGCAGCTCATCGTGGGCGACAAGAACATCAGCCTCAAGGTTGCCAACGACGTCATCTGGGACAACAAGCTCAACGCCCTGCCCATCGTCGACGACAACGATCACCTGATGGGAATCGTCTTCCGCAAGGACTATGACAGCCACAAGACCAACCCCAACGAGCTGCTCGACGGCGACAAGCGCTACATGGTCGGCGCCGGTATCAACACCCGCGACTATGCCGAGCGCGTGCCGCTGCTCATCGAGGCCGGCGCCGATGTCCTGTGCATCGACTCCTCCGAGGGCTTCAGCGAGTGGCAGAAGCGCACCATCGAGTGGATTCGCGCCAACTACGGTGAGGACGTCAAGGTCGGTGCCGGTAACGTCGTCGACGCCGAGGGCTTCCGCTTCCTGGCAGACTGCGGTGCCGACTTCATCAAGGTCGGTATCGGCGGCGGTTCCATCTGCATCACCCGTGAGACCAAGGGTATCGGTCGTGGCCAGGCCACCGCGCTGATCGACGTCTGTCGCGCTCGCGACGAGTACTACGAGGAGACCGGCGTCTACGTGCCCGTGTGCTCCGACGGCGGCATCGTCTACGACTACCACATGACGCTCGCCCTTGCCATGGGCGCCGACTTTATGATGCTGGGCCGCTACTTCGCCCGCTTTGATGAGAGCCCGACTGAGCGCGTCAACGTGAACGGTCAGTACAAGAAGGAGTACTGCGGCGAGGGTTCTGCGCGTGCCCGCAACTGGCAGCGCTACGACCTGGGCGGCGCCGCGAAGCTCAGCTTCGTCGAGGGCGTCGACTCCTATGTTCCCTATGCCGGCTCCCTCAAGGACGGCGTGGGCGGCACGCTCTACAAGGTCAAGTCCACGATGTGCAACTGCGGTGCCCTCTCGATCCCCGAGCTTCAGGAAAAGGCACGCCTGACCCTGGTGAGCTCGACCTCGATCGTCGAAGGCGGCGCCCACGACGTAGTCGTCAAGGACTCTCAGCAGAGCGTTTCCTACCGCTAAGCGGCTTTCCCAAGCACCGTACCTTGCCGTTCAAACCGTCGCTCGCGTACCAAAGTACGCGTCGCTCCTCTTTCACGGCAATCTGCGGTACTTGGAAAACCCGACCATGCTTGGGCGGGTGACAATTAGTGGTTGATTCAAAACCACGTTATTTAGATAAAGCGAGATGCCCGCAAGTCGCAGGCATCTCGCTTGTCGTATTTGCTATCATCAGTCAAGTTAACCTTAGGGTCGGGTGGCTTGGCTTTGTTCGCTACAAGTTCCGCACGCAAAGAAGAGCACTTAATGTGCTCTTCGTCTTGCGCAGGACTGTCCGCAGTAGCAAATAAAGCCAAGCCACCCGACCCCAGCTAAGATTAAAGGAGCTGATATGTGCGATTGCACAGATCATAAGGACGAGATCCCTGCCTACGACGCGCAGGCCATTGAGTCCAAGTGGATGAAGGCCTGGGAGGATTCCAACCTCTTTGCCGTCGACACCGACGACAGCAAGCCCAAGAAGTACGTGCTCGAGATGTTCCCGTATCCGTCGGGCGACCTGCATATGGGCCACGCGCGCAACTATACCATCGGCGATGCCATGGCCCGTCAGGCCCGCATGCGCGGTTACGACGTGCTGCACCCCATCGGCTTTGACGCCTTTGGCCTGCCTGCCGAGAACGCCGCTATCAAGCACAACACGCAGGCTGCTGCCTGGACGTATAAGAACATGGACCAGGCGCTCGCTACGATGAAGCGCATGGGCTTCTCCTACGATCTGGATCGCATGGTCAAGACCTGCAGCCCCGACTACTACCGCTGGGGTCAGTGGATCTTTGAGAAGCTGTGGGAAAAGGGCCTGGTCTACCGCAAGAAGAACCCGGTCAACTGGTGTCCTAACTGCAAGACCGTTCTGGCCAACGAGCAGGTCACCGAGGGTAAGTGCTGGCGCTGCGGCACCGAGCCCGAGAAGCGCGACCTGGAGCAGTGGTACTTCAAGATCACCGAGTACTCCCAGGAGCTGCTCGACGACCTGGAGAAGCTCCCCGGCTGGCCCGAGCGCGTCAAGCAGATGCAGGCCAACTGGATCGGTCGCTCCGAGGGCGCCGAGGTCGACTTTACCCTTTGCGACCAGGATGGCGAGCCCATCGAGGGCGATGAGGGCAAGATCACCGTCTTCACCACGCGTGCCGATACCCTTTTTGGCGTCTCCTTCTTTGTCCTGGCTCCCGAGTACGCCGGCCTGCACGAGCTCGTCGAGGGTACGGAGTACGAGGAGGCCGTCACCAAGATCGTCGAGGACTCCAAGCATATCTCTGCCGTCGAGCGTGCCCAAGGCACCCTCGAGAAGCACGGTGCCTTCACGGGCCGCTATGTGGTAAATCCCGTCAACGGCGAGAAGGTCCCCGTGTGGGTTGCCGATTATGTCGTTGCCGACTACGGCACCGGTGCCGTCATGGCCGTTCCCTGCGGCGACCATCGCGATTTTGAGTTCGCCCGCAAGTACGACCTGCCGATCGTACCGATCATCCTGGACGATGACGATCGCGCTGCCGTCGAGGCCAGCGGCGAGACCATCGATACCTTCCATGCCGAGACCGTCGACTGGGATTGCGCCCACGCTGCCGAGGGCACGCTCGTCCAGTCCGGCAAGTACACCGGCATGCGCGGCGGTAAGCACTCCGAGGGCGAGGCTGCGATCGTGGCCGACCTCGAGGCCATGGGCTGCGGTCGTCGCAAGGTCGAGTTCCGTCTGCGCGACTGGCTCATTTCCCGTCAGCGCTATTGGGGCAACCCCATCCCGGCCATCCACTGCGAGCACTGCGGTATCGTGCCCGTGCCCGAGGATCAGCTGCCGGTGACGCTGCCCGAGAACCTGGACCTGGGCGCCGGCGAAACCCTTGCCGAGTGCAAGGACTTCTACGAGACCACCTGCCCGGTCTGCGGCCGCCCGGCCAAGCGCGAGACCGATACCATGGATACCTTTACCTGCTCCAGCTGGTATTACCTGCGCTATACCGACCCGCACAACACCGAGCTGCCCTTCTCCCGCGAGGCGGCAGACCGTTGGATGCCCGTCGATAACTACATCGGCGGCATCGAGCACGCTATTCTGCACCTGCTCTACAGCCGCTTCTTTACCAAGGCCCTGCGCGACCTGGGCCTGCTGAGCGTGGACGAGCCCTTCACCAACCTGCTGTGCCAGGGCATGGTCAAGGACGAGAACGGCGACACCATGTCCAAGTCCAAGGGCAATGTCGTGCCCCCGAGCTCGGTCATCGAGCCCTACGGTGCCGACACCATGCGTTTGGCGATCCTGTTTATCGCCCCGCCCGAGAAGGACTTCGACTGGGATCCCAAGGCCGTCGAGGGCGCCAACCGCTTTATCAAGCGCGCCTGGCGTATCGTTTGGCAGCTCGTCCAGTCTGGCGACGCCAACGTGGCCTTCGACAAGTCCGCGCTCGACGAGTTTGCGATGAAGCTCTATCGCGAGCGTCACCGCACCATCGCCAAGTGCACCGAGGACTTCGATCGCGGCCAGTTCAACACCGCGATCTCGGCCGTCATGGAGCTCGTCAACGCGGCGAGCGCCTACCTCAACGACACCGAGGGTACCGCCCGCGACAAGGCGCTGTGTTACGGCGTGGCTAAGGATATCGTGAGCGTCCTTGCCCCCATTTGCCCGTTCTGGGCCGATGAGCTGTGGCACGAGGCGCTCGGCTGCGAGGGCAACGCCTACACCGCCGCCTGGCCCGAGTTCGACCTGGCCGAGTCCGTTGAGGACACGGTGCAGATCGTGGTCCAGGTGCTCGGTAAGGTCCGCGGCCGCGTCGACGTTGCCCGCGATGCCTCCAACGAGGAGATGCAGGCTGCCGCCGAGGCCGCCGTCGCCAAGTGGCTCGAGGGCAAGACGGTCGTCAAGGCCATCTGCGTGCCCGGCAAGCTGGTCAACTTGGTGGTCAAGTAAGCGCTGCGCGCTTAGCTGACGCATAAAAGACGAGGGGCGATCCGGTTGGGTCGTCCCTCGTTTTGTGTTGTATGCCCTGCTTTGTCATTGCGTCGTACCGTCTTCTATGGGATGTGTACCAGGTCCCTAAAGTAAACGTTGCCCGTTGCCTCTTCGAACATCCAAATGTTGAGGTAGATGTCGTTGAGGTCTTTGTTCACATCAAAGTCCGGATCGTCGAAGGTGCCCACAAAGGTAAGCATGGCGCGCGTTTCTTCTCCAGCGGCGACCGGTTGGCGCATGCGCACGTCGCGGACCTTACCGTTGACGTAGGCATAGGAGTCCACATCGCCAAACATCATGTCGACACCGGTGTTGTTGGACACCGTAAAGACGAGCGCGGCGTCGCCGTAGCCGTCGGTGTCCTTACCAACGCAGGTGACGTGGACGTTTTCGTCCGCCTCTAGGTCGATGGGGAACTGTTCTTGGGGGTCGGGGCCCAAACCCTGGGGATCGATTTCGTCTTCGTCTATTTTGTCGAAGCTCTCCGATGGCGTCGTTTTCTCGGCGGCTTCGGTGCCGCTGGGGTCGGGCTCACGTGGCCCGGTTTTGCCATCGATGTTGCTGCAGCCCGCAAGGGCGAACGAACAGGCTGCAATGGCGAACGCGGTTGTGCAGAGGGTGCCGAGACGTTTCATGGGTGCCTCCTTGCCGTAGAGGTTCTGGAAGGGCGTGCGGGCAATATGAGGGGTCGATTTTCTTGCTACAGAATGTCCCTTAGCGCTAGTCTGTCCGATATACACTCAGTTACGGAATGCCCATGGGGCCCGATTTGCCTGACGGGCTGGGACGCATGGCCCGTTTTGGGGCTTTTAGGGGAGTGCCATGTGGTGGTTCTCGCCCAATTATCTATTTCTTGTGGAGAAGCTGTGCGCACGCTGACCTGCAGGTTCGTACTGTGCTTGCACGTTTCCACAGCTATTGGTATAGTTTGCTTGCAAATGAAGTTGTAATTGAAAGAAGTGGGGTTTCGGCCCCGCTTCTTTTTTGTATGGATGGAGGTGCCGCAATGGTCAAGACCAAGACCGAGCAGGCGATCATCGACGCGCTCGAGGCCGTCGCCCCCCAGCACGATGTCGACATCGTCGACGTCGAGCTCGTGGGTGCCACCAAGGCCCCCTGCGTACGCGTGCGTATCGAGGGTGCCGAGGGTCAGAGCCTGTCGCTCAACGACGTCACGGCCAACACCAAGTGGGTCGGCGATGTGATCGAGGAGCTCGACCCTATCTCTTCGAGCTATACGCTCGAGGTGTCGAGCCCGGGTATGGCGCGCCCGCTGCGCCGCCCGTGCGACTTTGCCCGCTTTGTGGGCGAGAACTGCGAGCTCACCTCCACCGCCACCGAGGGCCGTCGCAAGTACGCCGGCAAGATTGCCGCCGCCACTGAGGCGAACGTGACCCTCGAGCTCGAGGACGGCGAGTCCGTCACCCTCGATTTCTCTGATGTTAAAAAGTGCAAGTTGAAGCCCACCTACGACTTCAAGCCCGCGAAGGAAGGAAAATAAGATGTCAGCATCCGACATGATGTCCGCCCTGATGGAGCTTTGCCAGGAGAAGCACATCGACCAGCTCTACCTGATCGACCGCCTGGAGCAGTCGCTCGCCAAGAGCTATGCCGAGATCCTGCATCTTGAGTGGGGCGCCAAGGTGACCATCGACCGCACCACCGGCAAGATCTACGTCTACCGTCTGGAGCCGATTGACGATTCCATGGACGAGGAGGGCAACTTCACCGAGTTCGAGGAGATCGACGTTACCCCCAAGAACACGAGCCGCATCGCCGCCCAGCACGCCAAGGCCGAGATCAACGCCATCGTGCGCAACTCCGCCCGCGAGCAGATCTACGAGGAGTTCTCCGGCCGCATCGGTGACCTCATCAGCGGTACCGTGCTGCAGTCCACGCCCGACTTCACGATCGTCAAGATTCGCGAGGGCGTCGAGGCCGAGCTGCCGCACTTCGATCAGCGTCGTTACGAGAACGAGCGCAACGAGCGTCCGATGGGCGAGCGCTACCTGCACAACCAGCACATCAAGGCCGTGATCATCGACGTTCGCGACCCCAACTCCAACCTGCAGCCGGTTCGTGGCGAGCACAGCCGTCCGCCGATTGTCATCTCCCGTACCCACCCCGAGCTCATGCGTCGTCTGTTTGAGCAGGAGGTGCCCGAGATCTATGAGGGCACCGTCCAGATCAAGTCGATCGCCCGCGAGCCCGGTCAGCGCTCCAAGGTCGCCGTCCACTCGCTCGACGACCGTCTGGATCCCGTGGGCGCCTGTGTCGGCCCCAAGGGCAGCCGTGTTCGCGCTGTCGTGGGCGAGCTCCGTGGCGAGCGCGTCGACGTCATCCTTTGGGATGCCGATCCTGCCGTCTACGTCGCCAACGCCCTGTCGCCCGCTAAGGTCACCCGCGTCCTCATCGACGAGGAGAAGGCCTACGCCGGCGTCATCGTGCCCGACGACCAGTTGTCCCTCGCCATCGGCAAGGAGGGCCAGAACGCCCGCCTCGCCGCGCGCCTGACCGGCTGGCACATCGACATCAAGTCCGAGACGCTTGCCGCCGACATCCTCAAGAACGTTCCCGTTCACGAGGAGCCCGCCGCCGACCTGATCGGTGACGAGGAGGACGAGGACGTCCGCCGCTGCGAGTACGTGTCCGAGGACGGCATCCAGTGCCGCAACCAGGCTCGTCCCGGCTCCCGTTTCTGCGGTGTCCACGACACCGACGCCTTCGATGATGCGGAGGACCTGATCTAGCGCGCGGTCGCGCCGGGTGGGTCCTGGCGCGTCTCTCACGCTCGTTCAGTCTCTAGGCACCCAAGGTGCCAGAAAGGGTAGGTGAAGTCATATGGCAAAAGTCCGTGTGTCCACCCTGGCCAAAGAGTTCGGCATGACCTCCAAGGAACTGATGGGTCATCTCGCCGATATGAAGATTCCCGCTAAGTCCGCTTCCTCCACCTTGGAGGACGCTTATGTCGCCATGGTCCGCAAGCAGCTCGCCTCGGTGATCGAGGCCCGCGCCCAGGAAGTCGAGGCCGCCAAGCAGGCCGAGGAGCAGGCAGCTGCCGCCGAGGAGGCCGCACGCGCCGCCGAGGCCGAGCGCGAGCGCATCGCCGCCGAGAAGGCCCGCGAGGAGGAGCGCCGCCAGTTTGCCGCAGCCCAGGCTGCCGAGGAGGCTGCCCGCGCCGAGGCCGAGGCCAAGAAGAAGGCCGAGCAGGAGCGCCTTGCCCGCGAGAAGGAGGAGGCTGCCCGCGAGGCCCAGCGCCGCGCCGTTCCCGCTTCCGACTCCGGTTCGCGCTTCCGTTCGCTGCTCGACCAGATCGCCGCACAGGAGACCGTGCTCAAGGAGAAGAAGGACGCCGAGGACAAGGCCAAGGCCGAGCGCGCCGCCGAGCGCGGTAACCGTCGTGGCGGCAACAACGACCGCCGCGGTGGCCGTCGAAACGATCGCAACGCCTCAGACAACAACTCCGAGCGCAGCGCCTCCGAGAGCCGTCCGCACAGCCATCGCACCAACGCCAGCAACAACGTCGCTGCCGGCATGGACTTCCCCAACCCCGATAAGCAGGGCAAGGGCAAGAAGCGCAAGGGCGGTCACAACAACGAAGAGGACCACTACAGCCGCATGGCTCGCGAGGCCGAGGAGTACAGCCGCGAGAAGGTGCTCGAGGAGGCTCGTGCTGCCGTCGAGGAGGCCTCTCGCGAGTCGACCGGTCGCCGCAAGAAGCGCAAGGAGAAGCGCGAGCGCGAGGCTGCCAAGGCTCAGGAGGAGCGCAAGATAGAGGAGGCGCTGGCCCAGGGCGTGAACCCCGAGGACCTCGACGCCATCAAGGTCTCCCAGGGCGTTACCGTCCAGGAGCTTGCCGAGGCGCTCGACGTTCCGGCCAACGACATCATCAAGCGCCTGTTCCTGCTGGGTACGCCGCTCACCATGACGCAGTCCATGTCCGACGACCTCGTCGAGCTCGTCGCCGACGACCTGGGCCGCCAGATCAAGATCATCACCCCCGAGGAGGAGAACACCTTCTCGTTCTACGACGATCCCGCCGACCTCAAGCCGCGTGCCCCGGTCGTCACCGTCATGGGCCATGTCGACCACGGCAAGACGTCGCTGCTCGACGCCATCCGTCACACCGGCGTCGCTGCCGGCGAGGCGGGCGGCATTACGCAGGCCATCGGCGCTTCGCAGGTCATGATCAACGACCGCAAGATCACCTTTATCGATACCCCGGGTCACGCCACCTTTACGGCTATGCGTGCCCGTGGCGCCAAGGTGACCGACATCGTCATCCTGATCGTCGCCGCCGACGACGGCGTCATGCCCCAGACGGTCGAGTCGATTAACCACGCCAAGGCTGCCGGCGTACCCATCGTCGTTGCCGTCAACAAGATCGATAAGCCGGGCGCCAACCCCGACCGTGTGCGTCAGGAGCTCACCGAGTACGGAGTCATCCCCGAGGAGTGGGGCGGACAGAACATGTTC
Source organism: uncultured Collinsella sp. (assembly GCA_902493855.1). GTDB lineage: Bacteria > Actinomycetota > Coriobacteriia > Coriobacteriales > Coriobacteriaceae > Collinsella. Next base: position 83,212 of record CABUQV010000002.1, on the reverse strand, counting down.
GTCAACATCTCGGCTAAGCAGAAGATCGGTATCGACGAACTTCTGGAGACCGTGCTGCTCCAGGCCGACGTGCTCGAGCTCAAGGCCAACCCGGACACCTTTGCCTCCGGCAACGTCCTCGAGGCCAAGCTCGACAAGGGCCGCGGCTCGGTCGCTACCGTGCTCGTGACCCGCGGTACCCTGCACGTGGGCGATACGCTGGTCGCCGGCCTTACCTACGGCCGCGTCCGCGCCATGCTCGACCCCAAGGGCCGCGCCGTCACCGAGGCCGGTCCCTCCGACGCCGTCGAGATTTTGGGCCTGCAGTCCGTGCCCAACGCCGGCGACGAGTTCCGCGTGTTCGAGGACGAGCGCGAGGCACGCGCCCTGGCCGACGAGCGTTCGCTGAAGGCCCGTATCGAGGAGCAGAGCCGCGTGAAGCACGTCACGCTCGAGAACCTCTTCGAGACCATCGCCGACGCCGAGGTCAAGGAGCTCAACCTGATCATCAAGGCCGACGTCCAGGGTTCCATCGAGGCTCTTCAGGACTCGCTCGACAAGATGGATCAGTCCGAGGTCCGCATCAACACGATCCACTCCGCTGTCGGCGCCATCAACGAGACCGACGTCGTCCTGGCCGACGCCTCCAACGCCATCATCATCGGCTTTGGCGTCCGTCCCGACGGTAAGGCTCGCTCCGCCGCCGAGCGCGAGGGCGTCGAGATCCGTTGCTACGACGTCATCTACAAGTGCCTCGAGGAGCTCGACGCCGCCCGTATCGGCATGCTCAAGCCCACCGAGGTCGAGGTCGCCACGGGTACCGCGACCGTCCTGGACACCTTCAAGGTGCCCAAAGTCGGTATCGCCGCCGGTGTCCGCGTCGAGGAGGGCGAGATCGCCGCGACCGATTCCGTGCGCCTGGTGCGCGACGGCATCGTGGTCTTCAACGGCAAGATCGCCTCGATGCGCCACTACAAGGACGAGGCCAAGAGCCTCAAGAGCGGTTCCGAGGGCGGCATTGGCCTGGAGAACTTCCAGGACATCAAGCCCGGCGATCAGATCGAGGGTTACCGCATCGACCAGGTTGCCCGTACCGAGTAGGGGGTAGCGCTATGAAGCAAACGCAGGCAACCCGCCGTCTGGGCGAGCAGCTTCGCGAGAAGCTTGGTTATATCCTGCTCTTTGAGGTTTCCGATCCGCGTCTCGACCTGGTTACTTTGACCGCGGTCGAGGTCGCGGTGGACCGTTCGTTCGCGCGTGTGTACGTGTCGTGCGATGCGAGCCGCTACGACGAGGTCATGGAGGCGCTCGCAAGCGCCAAGGGCCGCATTCGTAGCCTTTTGGCTCGCTCGCTCGATTGGCGTGTCACGCCCGAGCTCGATTTTCGCATCGATCGCTCGACCGATGAGGCCGAGCGCATCACGCGTGCGCTGGAAAACGTTCCCGCCACGCTTGCGATCGAAAAGGACGAGGACGGCTATCCGATAGCGGATGCCGCCCAGGAGGCAGCTTTAGATGACTAATTCCGCCGACCTCGCCTCGTGCGAGTCTGCAGATATTCAGCGACGCATCCTCGAGCTCATCGAGGGTGCGTCCTCCATTGCGATTTCGGGACATACTTCTCCCGATGGCGATGCCTTGGGCTCCGTATTGGGTCTGGGCCTTTCGCTCATGAAGTTTTTCCCCAACAAGGACATTGCGCTGCTGCTGGCAGACGATGACCCGGTTCCTCGCATTTACCGCTTTATGGAAGGCTCCGATCGCCTGGTGCCGGCATCTGCGTACGCCGGCAATCCGGACCTGTTCATCTCGGTGGACGTACCGGTCGTCGAGCGCCTCAATTATTCCGCCGAGGTGCTTCGTCGCTCCAAGCATGTGGTGTGCTTCGATCATCATCCGGCGCGCGAGGAGTTTGCCGAGCTGAGCCTGAGGCGCGTCGATGCCGCGGCCTGCGCCATGATCATCGACCGTTTCTTGGACAATTGCGGCATTGTCGCACGTGATGGCGTTGCGACCTGCCTGCTGTGTGGCTTGGTTACCGATACCGGCCGTTTTCAGTACCAAAACGCCGATGCCGCCGCGTTCCATGCGGCCTCGCGACTGGTTGCCCACGGTGCCGATCCGGCGCGTGTGGCACTCGAGGTCTACCAGAGCATGCGCGTCGAGTTTTTGCACCTCAAGTCCATTGTCATGGGCCGTATCAAGACGGTCGCGCACGGGCGCGTGGCGTATAGCTATGCCTTCCAGAGCGACCTTGAGGCCTGCGGCGTCACCTCGGATGAATGTGACGGTCTGGTCGATGTGGTGCGTTCGGTGATGGGCGTCGAGGTCTGCCTGTTCTTAAAGGGCATCGACGGCGATACCAAGGTGCGCGGCAACCTGCGCTCCAAGGGTGACCTCGATGTGTCCGAGATCGCTGCCAACTTTGGCGGTGGCGGGCATCATGCCGCCGCCGGCTTTTCCAACAACGGAACAATTCGCGAGACGCTCGCCGTGGCACTTCCCATGCTGGCCGAGCTGGTGGGGGAGGATCCCGCTTTGGTGACCGTCGAGCTTTAACTTTTTGGATGGTACATGGCTCGTCGTACGCCTTCTCAACTGAATATGCTGCTCGCCGTCGATAAGCCGGTGGGCTGCACGTCCCACGATGTGGTCTCGCAATGCCGACGCGCCCTCCATGAGCGGCGCGTCGGCCATGCCGGCACGCTCGACCCCATGGCATCCGGCGTCATGGTGGTGGGCGTGGGCCAGGCTACTCGTCTGCTGGGCATGCTAACCCTCGATACCAAAAGCTACGTCGCCGACATCTCGTTTGGCGCCGAGACCAATACCGATGACGCGGAGGGCGAGGCCGTTCGCACGGTGGCTGTTGCCAACGAGCTCCACGATCCTGCCTATGCTCGTGAGCGCTTGGCCGCCATGCTGGGCCCGCAGATGCAGGTGCCGCCGGCGTTTTCTGCTATCTCGGTCAATGGCGTTCGCGCCTACAAGTCTGCTCGCGAGGGCAATGCGGTGGACCTACCTCCGCGCCCCGTCGAGGTCTATGCCGCCGACCTGATCGCCGTGGGCGGCGAAGGTGATACGTGTGTGTGGACCGTGGCGTTCTCGGTGAGCAAGGGCACCTATATCCGTGCGCTCGCTCGCGACCTGGGCCGCGCTTGCGATAGCGCCGCGCATATTTCCGCGCTGCGCCGCACGGCTTCCGGTGTTGTTTCCATTGGCGCTTGTCATGCGGTCGAGGAGCTTTCTCCCGAGTCCGCGGCTGGCTTTGCCCTGGATCCCATTGCGGCCCTGGGCGCCACACGTGTTGACTTGCCGGGCAATCTTGCCGACGATCTGCTCTGCGGCCGACGCATTCCCGTTGAGCGTGCGCTTGCCGATTTCGATTCCTCGAAGGCGCCGTTTGCGTTGGTGCTCGATGGGGGACTCAAGGCGCTCGCCCGCATTGAGGGCGGCCGCTTTGTCATGGAGCACGTGTTTCCGCAGGCAATCGGCGGTGTTCGATGATGTTGTCCGCTCGCGAGCTCGCGCGTGTCTTTTTCGCGGGCGAGTCGGACGAGGCTCGCATCGTTGCTGCCGATACGTTTGATGAGTGTGAGCACTTGGGTGCCGCTTCAATCGCCATTGGCGTGTTCGACGGCGTTCACCGTGGACACCAGGAACTCATCGAAGCGCTTGTCCGTGATGCCCGTGCCCATGGCTGTAAGGCGGTCGTGGTTACCTTCGATCCCGACCCGGACGTTGTGGTGAGCCCTTCGCCCGCTCAAAAATTGATGACGACGGCCGACCGTCTGCATGCCTTGGCTCAAACCGGGGTCGATGCGGTGGTGGCCGTTCCCTTTACGCCTGAGGTTGCGGCGCTTGACCATGTTGATTTTCTCTCGCTGGTGTCGCGTCTGGTCGACATTCGATCGATTCGCGTTGGCAGTGACTTTAGGCTGGGTCGTGGCGGTGCTTCTGGTGTTGCCGAGATGCGCTCCTGGGGTTCCGAGCACGGCGTTGACGTGTATGGTCACGACCTGCTTTGCGAGGGCGGTGAGGCCATTTGCGCCACCCGCATTCGTCATGAGCTGGGACAGGGCCATGTGGAGCTTGCTGCTGGGTTACTCGGCCGTCCGTATATGGTGCGTGGCGGTGTTATTCGCGGCCGTCACGAGGGTTCTGGCATGGGCTTTCCCACGGCAAACTTGCAGGTTCCCGACGGCATTCAGGTGCCAGCCGATGGCGTGTATGAGGGTCTGGTGCTGGTCGATGACACCGCGTGGCCCGCTGCTGTGAACGTCGGCCTGCCGCCAACGTATGCTGACGATGCGGCATCTGCGCATCTCGAGGCTAATTTAATTGGTTATACGGGCGACCTGTACGGCGCTTCCGTTTCGCTGGCGTTTACGCGCTGGCTGCGTCCCTCGCGTGTGTTCGATTCGCTGGATGAGTTGATCGCGACCGTCGAGGGTAATATCGAGGATATTCGTCACAACTTGGGCGATCAGGGGGTGAGCATCCGTGATTAGCGATGAGGAAAAAGACCAGGTACGCGCTGCGTCTGACCTGGTTGCCATCGTGCAGGAAACGGTCGAGCTCAAGCCTCGCGGCCATGAGTTTTGGGGATGCTGCCCCTTCCATGGCGAGAAGACGCCGTCCTTCCACATTATCCCCGCCACGCAGGTGTGGCATTGCTTTGGTTGCGGCGAGGGTGGCGACGTTTTCACGTATATCATGAAGCGCGAGAACCTGAGCTTTCCCGAGTCAATCCGTTACTTGGCCGATCGCGCGGGTATTGAGCTGCATGACACCGGAGATCGCCGCGAGCGCGGCACCAAGCGTGCCCGCATCTACGATCTGTGCGCCGAGACCGCCCAGTTCTACCACACCATGCTCATGCGCGGTAAGGACGGCCGTCCGCGCGAGTACTTTGCCAGCCGCGGCATGGGCGGCGACGTCTGCCGCCGCTACTGCCTGGGCTTTGCACCGGGCCGTAACGCGCTGGTGTCGCACCTGTCCCAGGCGGGTTTTACCCCGCAGGAGATGATCGACGCCAACGTTGCCGTGAGTCGCGGGCGCGGGCAGCTTGCCGACCGCTTTTACGACCGCGTGATGTTCCCCATCTTTGACGAGCAGGGTCACAACATTGCCTTTGGCGGTCGCATTATGGGCGACGGCCAGCCTAAGTATCTCAACACCGCCGAGACGAGCGTGTTTCATAAAAAGCGAAACCTCTACGGCTTTAATTGGGCCAAGGAGTTTATCGTCGCGCAGGATACCGCCATCGTGGTAGAGGGCTATACCGATTGCATCGCCTGCTGGGAGGCGGGGATTAAAAACGTTGTCGCCACGCTGGGCACCGCGCTCACGGAGCATCACGTCAAGACGCTCACTCGCTTTGCCAAGCGCATCGTGTATATGTTCGACGGCGATGCAGCGGGCCAGAAGGCCGCCCGTCGCGCGATTCAGTTTATCGAGCAGGATTCCATGGACCTGCGCTGCGTGGTGCTCCCCGACGGCAACGACCCCATGGAGTTCATCACCGCACATGGTGGCGAGGCACTGCAGACGCGCATCGACGCTGCCGAGCCGCTTATGGACTTTGTCTACCGTTCGCTGCAGGAGTCGAGTGACATCACCACGCCGGGCGGTCGCGCTAAGGCGCTGGAAGATGCGCTGACGCTTATCTATCCGTTGCGCAACAGCTATATGATCGACACGTACTTTATCCAGATTGCCGATCTGCTGGGTTTGGATCTGGAGACGGTGCGCGCGAGCTCGGGTCGTGTGTTTCGCGATGTCGCCAAGCGCGAGGATGCGGAACGACGTCGTGAGCAGAACTATGAGCGCCAGCGGGCACAGACTGAGCGGTCCGGTAGCGCGGGCGGTCGGGCGTCGGGTTCTCGCGATGCCGGTCGCGGTGCTTGGGCATCGGGCGCGACGCCGCCGGTGTCCGCGCCGGTCGAAGAAGAGCCGTACGACTACGTCCCGCTCGATGCCTACGGCGCCGCGCCCGTGGAGGTCGTCGACGACCTGCCGCCGATCGATGTGCCTGATGGTATGGGCGCTGTGCCTGTGGCTGACGGTTCGGGCGCACCGGCTGCGGCGGCGCCGATGGTTCTTACCGATCTTGAACGCAAGTCCTTGGCAGGGGAGCGCGAGCTGTTGACGATGCTCACGAGCTACCCCGACCTGTTCCGCACGTATGCCGACCGCATCTGCTCCATCGAGTGGGTTGACCCGCGTCACGAGTCCATTGCATGGGCCGTTCTGGCAACGCCGCCGGGAACCGATCCTGCAGCCTGCATGGATGCGGCGCGCTCAGTGTGTCCCGATGCGGCAACGCTTGTGAGTGCCGGGCGCATCTCCGCGACGAGCAAGCACCCCACCGAGACGAACATCGTGTTTATGCTTGATACGCTCGAGCTCTACACCATCAAGCGTCGCATGCGTGCCGCACAGGCCAAGCTGCGCCAGGACCGTTCACTCGATGATGAGGCCCGTCGCGCGCTGACCGTGCAGGCCGCGCAGGATTCGCAACGTCAACGCGAACTGCAAAAGTCGATCGGCGGCGTGGCGGACCCGTTCCGTTTGATCGGCCTGGAGGCCGCGGGCACCGAACAAGCCTAGATGTTGTGGTCAACCAGCGTATTCTCGCCTATATCCAGTCTTCTTTTTGGGTATAGACGTCAATGTGTGTGCTAAAGTATTGAGTCCTGTGGACTATGAAGGGAGAATCTGTGCCAAAAAAGACTGAGAGCACGGGTACTGGGCTGGAATCCTACGTTGCAAAGCTCATGGGCAACGGCTCAAACAGGACTTCGGTAACCGAGGACGAGATTCAGGTCGCCCTGAAGGATATCGATGTTTCTGACGAGCAGCTCACCGCGGTGTATTCCGCGCTGCGCAACAGCGGCATCCAGATTATCTCCGCGAGCGGTAACGACGACGCCCCCATGGGTGTCGACGATGACGATACCGATACCGATACCGATACCGACGATTTCGATGACGACGACGAGCACGATTCCGGCTCGCTCGACGATCACGAGCTCAAGATGGCCCGTCAGGCCGACGCCGAGATGGGTTCTTCCAAGAGCAAGAAGAAGCGCACCGTGCGCACGTCCCGTTCGCGTTCGCGCGTGCGCGGCATCGATGCCTCCACGGTGATGCTGACCGGCGACCCGGTCCGTATGTACCTCAAGGAGATCGGCAAGGTCGACCTGCTGACCGCCTCCGAAGAGGTCGATCTGGCCATGAAGATCGAGGCCGGTCTTGAGGCCACCGAGAAGCTCGAGGCTGCCGATGCTGGTGAGCTCGAACTCACGCGTGCCGAGATGCGTCGTCTTACGCGCATTGAGAACGTGGGCCTCGAAGCCAAGCAGGCGCTCATCAGCGCAAACCTGCGTCTGGTCGTCTCCATCGCCAAGCGCTATGTCGGCCGCGGCATGCTGTTCCTGGACCTGATCCAGGAGGGCAACCTCGGTCTGATTCGCGCCGTCGAGAAGTTCGACTACCAGAAGGGCTTTAAGTTCTCCACGTATGCCACGTGGTGGATCCGTCAGGCCATCACGCGCGCTATCGCCGACCAGGCCCGTACCATCCGTATTCCCGTGCACATGGTCGAGACCATCAACAAGCTCGTCCGCGTGCAGCGCCAGCTCCTTCAGGACCTGGGTCGCGACCCGACCCCCGAGGAGATCGGTGCCGAGATGGACATGAGTGCCGACCGCGTCCGCGAGATCCAGAAGATTTCGCAGGAGCCCGTTTCGCTCGAGACCCCCATCGGCGAGGAAGAGGATTCCCAACTGGGCGACTTTATCGAGGACTCCCAGGCTATCGTTCCGCCCGATGCGGCCAGCTTCTCCATGCTGCAGGAGCAGCTCACCCAGGTGCTCGACTCGCTTGCCGATCGTGAGCGCAAGGTTATCGAGCTGCGCTTTGGCCTTGTCGACGGACATCCCCGTACGCTCGAGGAAGTCGGCCGCGAGTTTGGCGTCACGCGCGAGCGCATCCGCCAGATCGAGTCCAAGACCCTGGCCAAGCTCCGTCATCCCAGCCGCAGCAGCAAGCTGAAGGACTATATCGAAAGCTAGTCAAGCAAGAGGCGCCCTCAAGCACATCCGCTTGGGGGCGCTTTCACGTAGTCATTGGGGTCGTTCTTGAATGACTGGTCGTTTAAGAACGTCCCCAATGACTGGGTCGGAAAATTTCTTAAAAAAGTTCTTGCCCTGAGCTGATTCGTCCGTATAATAAACTTCGTTGCTTGAGAGCACGCACCTATTCCTCGGTAGCTCAATGGTAGAGCACGCGGCTGTTAACCGCGCTGTTGTAGGTTCGAGTCCTACCCGGGGAGCCAGGTTGTAAAACCCGTCGCTTATGCGGCGGGTTTTTTCATGCCGCGATCGCCGTTCGCGAACGTTACCATATCAACATTTCGTGTCGACGATGTAATCCCGAGGCCCGCCACCTCAACATGCCGCGGTCGTTGTAGAATATTGCAATGATTGCTCCCACGACATGGTGCCGCGAGCACCAAGAAAAGGAGATTCTTGTGTCTGAGACCATTAACGGCAGCCTGAGCGTCTCGAACGACGTTATTGCCGATATTGCCGGTTATGCCGCGATGACGTGCTATGGCGTTGTCGGTATGGCTGAGCAGCTCCAGGGCGCCGAGAGCGTGCGCCTGCTTGCCGGTCAGCGCCTCCGCAAGGGCGTGCTTGTCTCCGCCGACGAGAACGGCCTTACGGTCGATCTTCACGTCGTGCTCGAGAACGGCGTCAACATGAAGTCCGTCTGCCACAATCTTTCGAGCTCCGTTGCCTTCACTCTGCAGGAGATCGCCCAGATCGATCCCGCCAGCCTTAAGATCGGCATCCATATCGACGCGCTCAAGAGCCGTCTGAACTAGCATCCGAAAACGGAGATTCAAATACCCATGATTGCAAAGACCATTCGCACCTGTTTTCCGATCGCTGCGGCTGCCGTTTCCGACAAGGCCGAGGAGATCAACAAGCTCAACGTCTTCCCCGTACCCGATGGCGATACCGGCACCAACATGTCGCTCACGCTCGCCTCGGTGACCAAGGAGCTCTCTGCCCTTCCTGCCGACGCCGACATGGAGGCCATCGCCGGTGCCATCACCCACGGCTCTCTCATGGGCGCTCGCGGTAACTCCGGCGTTATTACCTCGCAGATTCTTCGCGGCGTGGCCGAGGGCCTTGTCTCTGCCGACGAGCCTATTACGTCCGCCAACATTGCCTTCGCCTTCCGTCGTGCCGTCAAGGTCGCCTTCCAGGCTGTCCGCAAGCCCATCGAGGGCACGATCCTCACGGTCCTGCGCGATGTCTCGACCAAGGCCGATGAGTGCGAGAAGAAGAAGTTCTCGGCCGAGGATGCGCTCGATGCTATCGTCGTCGAGGCGTACCAGTCCGTCGCCCGCACGCCCGACTTGCTGCCCGTCCTCAAAGAGAACGGCGTGGTCGACTCAGGCGCCTTCGGCTTTGCCATCTTCCTGGAGAACTTTGTTGCCGCCGCTCTTGGTCGCAGCACCGTTGTCGAGGATTTCTCCGCTACGTTTGACTCCGCCGGCTCTGCCCGCGATGCCGCTCTTGGCCGCGTTGAGATCGAGGCTAACGACGACTGGGAGGGCTCGGAGTTCCGCTACTGCAACGAGTTTCTCTTTAAGGCCGACGCCCCGTTTGACGAGGACGAATGCCTTAAGTTCCTAGGCTCCATGGGCGACTGTGAGCTGCTCGTGGGCGCCTATCCCGACTACAAGATCCATGTGCACTCCAATACCCCCAACCTGGTGCTCGAGCACATGCTGCAGCTCGGTCAGATCTATGAGGTCTTTATCCACAACATGGAGATGGAGGCCCACGACCGTACCGCTAAGATCCACGAGGATCAGGAAAAGGCCGCCGAGCCCGCCAAGGCGCTGGGCTTTGTCGCCGTTGCCGCCGGTTCCGGCGAGGCCGACATCCTCAAGTCCCTTGGCGTCGACGTGGTCGTCTCCGGTGGCCAGACTATGAATCCCTCGACCGCCGACCTGCTGGGCGCGGTGGACCAGGTCAACGCGACCTCGGTCATCATCTTGCCCAACAACGGCAACATCCGCATGGCTGCCGAGGCTGCCGCTTCTGCCTGCACCGACAAGAAGGTCGCCGTCGTTCCCACCAAGACCGTCCCGCAGGCCTTCTCCGCGCTGTTCGCGGTCCTGCCCGATTCCGAGCTCGAGGACGCCGTCGCCGCCATGGTCGACGCCATCAGCGAGGTTCGCGATGGCGAGGTCACCCGCGCCGTGCGCGACTCCAGCGCATCTGATGGCTCGCCGATTCACTCCGGTGACGTCATGGGTATCATCGCCGGCTCCATCGACGTGGTCGGCTCCGACGTGAAACAGGTCACGCTCGACTGCATCAACCGCATGCAGGAGGAAGAGGAGGGCGACGCGCTGACGATTCTGGCCGGCGAGGAGCTGTCCGATGAGGCCTTCCAGGAGATCGTCGACGCCATCGAGGAAGCTCAGCCCGACTTGGAGATTGACGCCCATCGTGGCGAGCAGCCGCTCTATCCCGTGATCTTCTCGATCGAGTAGGCATCTGCCCATGTCCGAGCTCTGCTCCGTGCCGCGCGTCTCGGAGCGCTTTGCCCAGAGCAATGCGCTCGACGAGGATATCGCGCGACTCAAATATGTTTCGGGTAAACGTGAGGAGGCCCTTCGCCGTCTGGGAATTAGGACGGTGGGGGACCTCCTTCTCCATATCCCTCATCGATACCTCGACTTTACCCGTTCGTGGTCCATCGAGATGGCGCCCATCGGTACCGTGTGCACCATCATCGCCACGGTCGACCGCATCGTCCAAAAGCAGCCGCGTCCGCGCATGCAGGTGACCGAGGTATCGCTGGTGGACGAGACGGGCGTGTTGCAGGTCGCCTTTTTCCGCCAGCCCTGGATTGCCCAGCAGCTTAAACAGGGCGACCGCCTGGCCGTGATGGGCAAGGTCGAGTTTGCCTACGGTTTTAAGCAGATGGCCTCGCCGCACTTTGAAAAGCTCGATGACGGGCGTGCTGCGGGCACCATCCTGCCGGTCCATTACGTGAGCGATGGCGTGAGCCAGGCGTGGATGCGCCGCATCGTAAGCGGCGCGCTCGAGGTCGTCGGCAATCCGTTCGATCCGATTCCCGCGCCGCTGCGCGCAAAGCGGAAGCTCATGAGCAATGCCCGCGCGTTGCGTTCGATCCACTTTCCCTCGAGCATGGCTGAGCGCGACATCGCACGCCGGCGTCTTGCCTACGAGGAGTGCCTCTACCTGCAGCTGGCGCTGCGTCTGCGCAACGACGGCGGCCTGGTCGATGTGGTGCCCTATGCCCACACTGCGGGCGAGCATCTGGGCGCGCTTAAACAGGCCCTTCCGTTTTCGCTGAGCGACGAGCAGGAGGCCGCATTCCAAGACATCCTGCATGACATGTGCGATGGCGGGCGCGTGATGAACCGTCTGCTGCTGGGCGATGTCGGTACCGGTAAGACCGCCGTTGCCGCCTGCGCGCTGGCTGTGGCTGCCGATAGCGGCACACAGGCCTGCGTTATGGCGCCCACGGGCGTGCTGGCGCGCCAATATGCCGATAAGACCGGCCCTCTGCTCTCGCAGGCCGGCATGTCCTGGGCGCTTCTGACGGGCGCCACGCCGGCCGCAGAGCGCGAGCGCATCCATGCCCAGCTGGAATCGGGCGAGCTTGACGTGCTCTTTGGCACCCATGCGGTGCTTTCGGATAACGTTGCGTTCAAGCATCTGTCGCTTGTTGTCATCGACGAGCAGCACCGCTTTGGCGTTGGCCAGCGCAACGCCCTACGCGCGAAGGGCCCCGGTGCCGATCTGCTCGTTATGACGGCAACGCCCATCCCGCGTACGCTGGCGCTTTCGGTCTACGGCGATCTGGATACGAGCATCATCCGCCATCGGCCCGTCCCAGGCGCTGGCGTGTCGACACGCGTGTTCACCGAGTCGAGCCGCGACCTCGCCTATGGCGCCATCCGCGAGGCGCATGAAAAGGGTCAGCAGGCCTACGTGATTTGCCCACTCGTGGAGCCGAGTGACTCGGCCGATGAGCTGGAAGACGTGCCCGGTATTGCCCGCGACGATGAGGGCCGCGTAACCGTACCCGTGCCGCTGCACGATACGGCGACCGAGCTCGACCGACTGCGTCTTGCGTTGCCGGGGCTTACCGTCGAGCGCCTTCACGGCCGCATGCCGGCGGGGGAGAAGGACCAGGTTATCGATGCCTTCAAGCGTGGCGAGATTGACGTGCTCGTCTCGACTACGGTGGTCGAGGTGGGCGTCGACGTGCCTAACGCCACCGTCATGGTCATCGAGAACGGCGAGCGCTTTGGATTGGCTGCCCTGCACCAGCTGCGCGGCCGCGTGGGCCGTGGCAGTGTGTCGGGCACGTGCCTGGTCATGACGCACTCCAAGGGCAACGGCGGCGCATCGGCGGCACAAGACCGTCTCCAGTCGCTCGAAAAGACCTCGGACGGCTTTACGCTCGCCCAGATGGACCTGCGTCTGCGCCACGAGGGCGAGATCCTGGGCTACCGTCAACATGGCGGCGTAACCCTGCGCTTTGTGGACCTGGACGCTGACGAGGAGCTAATCGAGTGGGCCCATTTGGACGCGGTCGAGCTCTTGCGGTATGCTTGCACCCTTGACTCAGTGGCGACGCGCCCCCTGCGCGACGCGGTCGCCATGCGTTATCGACATATCTTTAAGGAGGTCAGCGGAGGATGAGAATCATCGGCGGCGAATGGCGCGGTCGTAAGATCGAGGAGCCTCGTGGTCGCGATGTCACCCGCCCCACGACTGATCGCGTGCGCGAGGCGTGCGCATCTATGGTCATGTCGGCATTCGATTTCGATTTGGACGAGGTTCGTGTGCTGGACGCCTTTGGCGGCTCCGGCGCTCTGGGAATCGAGATGCTCTCTCGTGGGACCTGCTCGCTCACGACTTTTGAGATCGATCGCAACGCCGCTCGGCTCATTACCAAGAATATCGAGTCGCTCTGCCGTGACCGTGCGCGCTGGCGTGTGGTGACGGGTGACGTGCTGGCGAGCGCCTCGCGCGGCCGCGTGCCGGGCGGCCCCTTTGATCTGGTTCTGCTCGACCCGCCCTATGTTTTTGGTGCCGAGCCGGTCGAGGAACTGCTGCAGAACCTGGCTCAGCAGGGTCTGCTTGCACCTGGCGCTTATGCCCTGTTTGAGCATGCCGCCGCCGATGCGGGCGCGCATCCGGCAGACTTTGAGACTGTACGTGAGAAGCGCTACGGCATTACCTCGGTCGACCTGCTTCGTTGGGTCGGCGATGACGATGGTGAGGGTGATAGCGCTGGCACCGATGCTGACAACAACGATGCCACGACGTTTCAGGAGGATGCTCATGAGTGACACCATCAATCGCGTGATCGTCCCGGGCACCTTCGATCCCATCACGTTTGGCCATATCGATGTGATCCGCCGCGCCCGCCGCATCTTTCCCAGCGTGATCGTCGCTGTTGCCGAGTCGCAGAGTAAAAACGGTGTGGGCACCACGTTTACGCTCGATGAGCGCGTGGCGCTGGCCCGCGAGGCGCTCGGTGATATCGACGGCGTCGAGGTCCTGCCCTTTACCGGCCTCTTGGTCGACTTCGCTCGTGAGCAGGGGGCGGGGGCCGTGGTCAAGGGCCTGCGCGCTATGACCGACTTTGAGTACGAGCTGCAGCAGGCCGACCTCAACTATCGCTTGGATAACGAGCTGGAGTCCATCTTTGTCATGAGCGCGCCGCAGTACGGCTATATCTCGAGCTCGGTTGTTCGCCAGATCGCCTCGCTCGGTAGTGACGTATCGACGTTTGTCCCGCCCAACGTGGTCGAAGCGCTCAAACATCGCTTTTCGTGACGTTTCTTATTGCCTGGTGGCATGTGGTAAACTAGCACGATGATATGTTACCTATGAAAGGAGACCGGATGCCGGGCGAGAATTTTCCTGGCGATAGGATCGTCAGCTTGGTCGATGAGCTCGAAGGGCTGATCGAGGAAGCCAAGCCGCCTTTCGGCAAGAACGCTCAGTTCAAGGTCATCGACGCCGACGTGTTCTTCAACATCCTCGACGAGATCCGCATGAGCTATCCCGAGGAATGGCAGAAGTCCCGCCGTATCCTCAAGGAGCGCGAGGAGCTTATGGCTTCCGCCGCCGCTCAGGCCGATTCCATCATCGCCGATGCTCAACAGCAGGCCCTCACCATTGCCGGCGAGCAGGAGATCGTCCGCTTAGCGCAGCAGCAGGCCGACGACATCCGCGATCGTGCCCAGCAGTATGAGCGCGAGACTCGCTATGCCGCCGAGGATTACGCCGAGCAGGTCTTTACGCACCTCGAGGAGAACCTCAAGAGCCTGACCGGCACCGTCACCCGTTGTCGCCAGCAGCTTAACGAGGGTGCCGCCCAGCAGAATGGTCAGTGGTAATGGCTGAGTTCCCGAACGTTACCGTCGATCTTTCCGAGCAACTCGAGTTTCCCGGAGACTCGTATCCGCTGACCGGCAAGGTCGATGTCGCCGCCTATACGGTGGGCGAGAAGGAGTACCAGCTGCAGGACGGCATTGACTACGACGTGGTCTTTACCAATGCCGGCACCGGTGTTCTGCTTACGGGCATGGTCCGCGCGCACGCAACCGGTGAGTGCGACCGCTGCCTGGAGCCCGCTTCGTTTGATATCGCTGGTGAGATTGAGGAATTCTATCTCTTTAACGAGCCCGAGGACCCCGAGGCCTACGAAGACGGCTACGAGCTTCTGGGTGAGGACCGCATCGTCGATCTGGGTGAGCCCATCAACGACGCGGTCGTCATGGACACGCCGTTCGTTGTCCTGTGCAAGCCCGATTGCCGCGGCCTATGCCCCACTTGCGGCATCAATCTCAACGTCGAGCAATGCGATTGCGTCGCTCAAGCAGAGGCAGAATGGGCCGCTGCCACGGAAAATCCATTTGCAGCATTGAAGAATCTCAAGCTTGATGAGTAAAACTGTGGTAGTATCGCTACTTGCGCGTAATCGCCACACTGGATAGTTCATAAGGAAGGTCACTATGCCCGTACCTAAACAAAAGCAGGGTCGTATCCGCACTCACACCCGTCGTTCTGCCAACATGAAGATCTCGGCTGCGGCTCAGTCCACGTGCCCCCGTTGCGGCGCTGTCAAGCTTCCGCACCACGTGTGCCCCAGCTGCGGTTTCTACAAGGACCGCGAGGTTATCGTTACCGAGTAACGGTATACTCTGGATGCGATGCCGTTCCAAATGGAACCACAATGGCCGGCTCAATGAGTCGGCCATTTTTGTATAAGGAGCATGTATATGAGTAACGTTCGCGTTTGTGTAGACGTTGTGGGCGGAGACGAGAAACCTCAGGTTGTTCTCGATGGTATCGAGGCTGCGCTTGCCGCCGATCCCGATATCGAGGTCTTGGCAGCTGGCCCCGCCGAAATCGTCAATCCCTTTGCCGCCTCCCATGCGCGCGTCGAGGCCCTGGAGGCACCCGACGTTATCGCCATGGATGACGATCCCATTCGCGCCGTGATGACCAAGCGCAAGTCTTCGATTGTGCTTTCCTGCCGTGCCATTAAGAAGGGCAACGCGGACGCGTTCTTCTCTGCTGGTTCTACTGGTGCTATGACCGCCGCGGCTACCGCTTACGTGACGCCATTTAGGTATCAGGCCGAGGGCAAGAAGCAGCCGGTGCGTCCGTGCCTTACCAATGCGCTGCCCAATCGTGCCGGCGGCCTGACGGTCCTGTGCGACATGGGCGCCAACCCCGATGTCGAGGTCGACGATATGGTTCGTTTTGCCCAGATGGGTTGTGCCTATGCGCGCGTCGTCCTGGGCATCGAGCATCCCCGCGTGGGCCTGCTTGCCAACGGCACCGAGGATGAGAAGGGCTCCAACTTTACCAAGGCCTGCTTCCCGGCCATGAAAGCCGCCGTTCCCGGCTTTGTTGGTAACTGCGAGGGAACGGACATCACCTCAGGTAACTTCGATGTCGTCGTTGCCGATGGCATGTCGGGCAATATTGCGCTCAAGGCCACCGAGGGCGCTGCCAAGTTTTTGCTGCAGGAGCTCAAGGGTGTCTTTATGTCTTCGCTCGGCACCAAGATTGCCGCGCTGCTCATCAAAAAGCAAATGCGCGAGATTAAGGCCAAGCTCTCTGGCGACGCCAAGGGCGGCGCGATTCTTCTGGGCCTGCGCGGCGTGGTCCTGATCGGCCATGGCGCCACCTCGGTCGAGGCTGTTAAAAACGGTACGCTCGCGGCGGCCGAAGCCGTGCGCGCCGGGCTGGTCGAGAATGTCGCCAACTCTATGGACGGTATCGTTTTATAACAGCGGCGTTATGCGTCTTGGGGCGCACGTCGTGGGGTAGAATCAGAACCGTGTCTTGGTACCGCCCGGGCGGTACCATTCTTTTGGTATTCATGCACTATGAGAGGAAGCGCTATGGACCGCTCCGAAATCTTCGACAAGATCGCCGAGGTCGCTGCTGACGTTCTGGGCGTCGATGTTGCCGAAATTAGCGATGAGACCACCTTTGACGACCTCGATGCCAACTCGCTCGAGCGCCTGCAGCTGGTTACGGCTATCGAGGACGAGTTCAACCTCGAGATCGATGACGAGACCCTGCTCTCGCTCAACTCTGTCGCCGACGCCGTCGACGCTATCGATAACGCCAGGGAGGCCTAGGTCTTGGCTTTGTCTGAACGACTTACGCGCGCCCAGGAAATTCTGGGCCACGAGTTCAATAATAAGGTGCTGCTGCGCGCGGCCCTTACGCATCCCTCGGCAGTCGAGGGCCAGCCGGTTTCTGCCAGCTATGAGCGCCTTGAGTTCTTGGGCGATTCCATTTTGGGCGCTGTGGTCGCACGCTCCCTGTTTGAGTCCTATCCGGAGTTTGACGAGGGCAAGCTCACGCGCCTGAAGGTGTCGCTTGTCTCGGGCGCTACGCTGTCCGAGGTTTCTCACGAGCTGGGCATCGACGACATCATCATCTTTGGTGCCTCCGAGACCGGTACCGGTGCGCGCGGCCTGCATTCGGCCCTCGAGAACGTCTATGAGTCGCTCGTGGGCGCGCTGTACCTGGATGCCGGCTGGGATGCCGCGGCAGAGTTCATTCACCGTACGCTTAAGCCGCATTTGGCTTCCGAGCGTGCCGAGCATCCTGCGAACCCCAAGTCGTTTTTGCAGGAGTGCGTGCAGGCAGACGGCCACGAGCCTCCCGCGTATAAGCTGGTCGGCTCCGAGGGCCCAGCGCATGCGCCCACCTTTACCGCCGTGGTTTTGATCGATGGTATTCGCCAGGGTCGCGGTTCCGGCTCCTCAAAGAAAGAAGCCGAGGGAGCCGCCGCGCTCGAAGCGCTCGACCGCATGGGTTACACCACCAACGGCGTGATTCTGAACAAGAAGCACGTGTAAGCGAGGAACCGTGTATCTCAAGTCCCTCACGCTCAAAGGGTTCAAGTCGTTTGCCGACCGCGCCCATATGACGTTTGAGCCGGGCCTGACCGTCATCGTCGGTCCCAACGGCTCGGGAAAATCGAACATCTCCGACTCGATTCTGTGGGTCCTGGGCGAGCAGAGCGCCAAGCAGCTGCGCGGCCAGGCCATGGAGGATGTCATCTTCTCGGGCTCGTCGGCGCGCAAGCCGGTGGGTGTTGCCGAGGTCACGCTGGTGCTCGATAACTCGGACCATATGCTGCCCGTCGATTTTGACGAGGTCGCCATCACCCGTCGCATGTATCGCTCGGGCGAAAGCGAGTACCTCATCAACTCGAGTCCGTGCCGCCTGATGGACATTCAGGACATCCTGCACGATTCGGGCCTGGGCAAGGATACGCATTCCATCATCAGCCAGGGCAAGCTCGACGCCATTTTGCAGAGCCGCCCCGAGGAACGCCGTGCCCTCATCGAGGAGGCCGCCGGCATCTCCAAGCACAAGCGACGCAAGGAGCGTGCGCTCAAAAAGATTAAGTCGATGGACGAGCACCTGACGCGTGCCCGCGACATCAATAAGGAAATCGCCCGTCAGCTGCGACCGTTGGAGCGTCAGGTCGATCGCGCGCGCAAGTACAAAGAGCTGTCCTCGCGCGCGAACGAGCTTACGCAGATGCTAGCCGTCGACGAGCTGCGTTCGCTGCAGTCGCAGTGGAATGACTTGGAGAGCCGTTCCAAGGAAGGTGCCGCCGAGCTGGAGCTTGCGCAGTACCGCTTGGGCGAAAAGGAGCGCGAGCTCGAGAAGCTTCAGGTTATGCTCGAGGAAAAGGGCCTGTTTGTGGGCGACCTGGGCGAGCAGCGCCGTCATATGCAAGATGTGGTCGGCCGCATTAACTCCGACATGCGCCTGCTCGAGGAAAAGGGCCACAACATGGTGTCGCGCCTGTCTGACATGCGCGGGCAGATTTCGAGCTCCGAGCATCAGCGACGTCGCGTGGTCGAGGAGCTCGAGGACGCGCGTGCGCAGCTTGAGGAAGTGACCGGTGCGCACATGCAGGCTCAGGAGGACGTTGACGCCGCTGGTCCTGCCGCCGCTGAGCTCCACGAGCGTCGCGTTGCGCTCGACAATCAGATTTCGCAGCTCACGCGTGAGCAGCGCGATGTGCAGCGTGTGGCCGATAACGCCGCGCTCGAGCTCGCTAAGGTGAAGGATTCCTTGAGCAATGCCGAGGTCGAGGACAACATGTATGCCTCGCGCCTGGAGCAGATCGATGAACAGCTCGAGGAGGTCACGGCCTCGCTCGAGAGCCGTCGCGACCGCGCCGAGGAGCTTGAGGGCGCTCTTGAGGAAGCGCGCCAGGCTCAGGTTGATGCGCGTGAGGCCACCGAGACGGCACGCGCGGCCCTGAAGGACCTGCGTGCCCGCGAGAGCGAGGCGCGCAACAAGTTATCCGAGGTGCGCTCGGAGCTTGCCAGTCATAAGAAACTCGATGCCCGCATGGCCG
Organism: uncultured Collinsella sp.; assembly: GCA_902493855.1. Lineage (GTDB taxonomy): Bacteria > Actinomycetota > Coriobacteriia > Coriobacteriales > Coriobacteriaceae > Collinsella. The sequence continues at coordinate 64,240 of CABUQV010000002.1, read as the reverse complement.
ACAGCTCGCCGCTCGTGAGCCGGCTGGTGGGTGCGCTGGGCGACGATGTCTCGGGTCGTCTGGGCGACGTGCTCGAGGCCCCGCGCGAGCTTGAGGGCCTGGTTGAGCAATTGCTCGCCGGCGATATCGATGCCCTGCTGTTCGACGATACGTCCGCGCTTGAGCGTGCCGGTCGTGCCGCTCTGGACCAGAAGAAGGCCTCGGGCGAGGCGCTGCTGGTGGCGCGCGGCGTGAGCGGCTTTACCGCCGCTGAGGGCGCTGCCGGTACCCGTCTGGTTGATCGTCTGTCCGTGCGCGCAGGCTACGGTCCCGTCGTCGAGGCGTTGCTCGGCGGATATTATGTAGTGGACGATCTTGCTGCCGCGCTGTCGGCGCCGGTCGTTGACGGCGTGACTTACGTGACCCCCGATGGCGCCCGCGTCGCCTGCGGCGGCCTGGTGCGCGTGGGCCTCGATGCCGGCGAGGCGTCGGGTGCCTTGGAGCGCAAGCGCCGTATCCGCGAGCTGGAGGGGCTTGAGCCCGATTTGGCCGCTGTGTTTGAGCATGTGTCAGGCCAGGTCGTTGAGGCCAATGCGGCCGTTGAGGAAGCGCGTGCCGCTGAGGGCGATGCCGCCGGCGAGATCGCCCGTCTTGAGGGCGAGCGCCGCTCGCTGCTTTCCGAGATCGGCCGTCTGGAGCAAAGCGCCAACAATGCCGAGGTCGAGCGCGTGCGCATCTCCAAGCGCCGCGAGCAGGCCTCCGAAGCCGTTCGCGCTGCGCGCCCGCGGGTTGATGAGCTCACCCGTTCGCGTGACGAGGCCCGCGCGCAGGCAAGCGATCTGGGCTTGCAGATTGCCGAGGCCAACGACGAACTCGACCGCGTTCGCCGTGACGATTCCGAGGCTGCCGGCAAGCTCGCCGACGCCAAGGTTCGCCTAGCCCAGACGAGTGAACGCCTGCGTTCGCTGAAGGGCCGCGTGCCCGACCTGGAGCATCGTCTTGAGGGCATCGACCGTCGTATCCGCGGAACACGCCAGGCTTCGCGCTCGCTCGAGCTGCTGCGCCTGCGCGTCGACCCTATGCACGAACGCTATTCTGCCCTGTTGGAACGCGCGTCGGATTGGGCAGCGCGCCTGCGTGACCAGGCCTCTCTGGAGGAGGCGGACTCCGCTTCGCTCAAGAAGACCATCGAGGATGCCAAGGCAGAGGTTGCCCGCGCTAAGGAGCGAGTCGATACCGCCTCCGCCACGCAAAACGAGTTCAAGGTCGCGCGTGGCAAGCTCGAGGTGCAGGTCGAGGCTGCCATCAAGGCCATTACCGCTGATGGCACCACGGTACTCGAGGAAGCGCTCATGCTTCCGGCGCCCACGGACCGCGATGCCGCCGAGCGCGAGCTCAACCAGCTCGTGCGCCAGATCAACAACCTTGGTCCCGTTAACCAAGTTGCCATGGAGGAGTATGAGCAGCTCAAGCGCCGCGCCGACTACATCGAAGAGCAGCTGGCCGATCTGGAGAGCGCGCGCAAGGCGCTCACCAAGATTACCGTGGCTATTGATCGCAAGATGCGCAAGGCGTTCCTGGTGACCTTCGAGAAGGTCGATGCGAACTTCCGCGAGATCTTCGCTATGCTCTTCCCGGGCGGTCAGGCTCATCTGGAGATGACCGATCCCGAGCATCCTGCCGAGACGGGTATCGAGGTCGTGGCGCAGCCGCGCGGCAAGCGCATCACCAAGATGATGCTCATGTCGGGCGGCGAGAAGAGTCTGACGGCGCTCGCCCTGCTCTTTGCCGTGTATCGCACGCGCACGGTGCCGTTCTATGTGCTGGACGAGGTCGAGGCGGCGCTCGATGACGCCAACCTGTCCAAGCTCATCGGCGCGCTCGATGTGTTGCGTTCCGATACGCAGCTCTTGGTTATCTCGCATCAGCGCCGTACTATGGAGGACGCTGACGTTCTCTATGGCGTCTCGATGCAAGCCGACGGCGTCAGTCGCGTCGTCTCGCAAAAACTCGATCGCGATACCGGAAAGGTCGTGAATGCATAATGGGATTCTTCGATGCTCTCTCGCGCGGACTTGAGCGCAGCCGCGAGGCCCTCAACGAGGTCTTTTACTTTGGCGGCGAGGTCGACGAGGATTTTTGGGAGGACCTGGAGGACACCCTCGTCATGGGTGACATGGGCGCCGAGGTCGCTATCAAGGTCTCCGATGACCTGCGCGATGCCGCGGCCAAGAAGAACCTCAAGACCGCCCCGCAGCTTCGCCGTGCCCTGGCCGAGCAGCTCGAACAGCACTTTGTGCCCATCGAGCGCGATCCTTTCGCCGATACGCCGAGCTGCGTGCTGTTTGTGGGCATCAACGGCGCCGGCAAGACCACGACGGTCGGTAAGATCGCGAGCGCCATGGCCGCCCGTGGCAAGAACGTCGTGATCGGTTCTGCCGATACGTTCCGCGCTGCCGCCATCGAGCAGCTCGATGTGTGGGGCCAGCGCGCTAGCGTCCCCGTCATTAAGCGCGACCGTGGCTCCGATCCGGCGAGCGTGTGCTACGACGTGCTCGACGAGGCCGACAAGCGCGGCAGCGACCTGGTGCTTATCGACACTGCCGGTCGTCTGCACACGAGCCCCGAGCTCATGCGCGAGCTTGCCAAGGTGGTCAATGTGACCCGTAAGCGCGCCGCCAATATGGCCGCCGGCCCCATGCCGGTTTCGGTCGTGCTTGTGATCGACGCCGCCACCGGCCAGAACGGTCTGAACCAGGCGCTCGAGTTTAACGAGGCACTGGGCTTGGACGGTATTATCATGACTAAGCTCGACGGCACGGCTAAGGGCGGTATCGCCATGGCTGTGGCCGAGAAGCTCAAGCTCCCGATCCTGCGCGTGGGCGTGGGCGAGCAGGTCGATGACCTGCAGGAGTTCAATGCCAAAGATTTCTGCCGCGCCCTGGTGGGCGAGTCCAATTAAGGAGTGACTAGTGTTTGATTCCCTGAGCGATCGCCTCAACGACACATTTGACCGCCTGCGTGGCAAGGGCAAACTGTCCGAGGCCGATATCACCTCGGCCATGCGCGACATTCGCATGGCGCTGCTCGAGGCCGACGTCAACTTCAAGGTCGTCAAGGAGTTCGTCGCCAAGACCAAGGAGCGCTGCATGACCGCCGAGGTCATGGAGTCGCTGTCGCCGGCGCAAAACGTCGTCAAGATCGTGCTCGACGAGCTCACCGAGATGCTTGGCTCAACCGAGAGCAAGCTCGTCTTTAGTAACCGCATCCCCAATGTCATCATGCTTGTGGGTCTGCAGGGCTCCGGTAAGACCACGGCTGCCGTAAAGCTGGCCTACCTGCTCAAGAAGCAGGGCCGCTCGCCGTTGCTCGCCGCGTGCGACGTCTACCGTCCCGCTGCTGCCGACCAGCTGGCCACGCTCGGTGGCGAGATCGGCGTGCCGGTCTTCCGCGGTGACGGCGCGCACCCGGTCGACATCGCCAAGGGCGCCATCCAGGAGGCCGTCGACCACCTGCGCGACGTGGTCATCGTCGATACCGCCGGTCGTCTTCAGATCGATGAGCAGATGATGCAGGAGGCCGTCGACATCAAGAAGGCCGTCAAGCCCGATCAGGTGCTGATGGTCGTCGATGCCATGACCGGTCAGGATATCGTCAACGTCGTCTCGACCTTCGCCGAGCGCACCGACTTTGACGGCGTGATTATCTCTAAGCTCGACGGCGACGCCCGTGGCGGCGGCGCGCTTTCCGTGCGCCAGGTGACCGGCAAGCCCATCAAGTTTGTGAGCATGGGCGAGAAGCCCGATTCGCTGGAGCCGTTCTACCCCGATCGTATGGCCAAGCGCATTCTGGGTATGGGCGACGTTGTCGGCATTATCGAGAAGGCCCAGGAGGCGGCCGACGCCGAGCAGCTCGAGGCCGCCGAGCGCATGCTGCGCGAGGGCTTTACCATGAACGACATGCTCGACCAGATGAAGGCCGTCAAGAAGATGGGCGGCATGAAGGGCATTCTGGGCATGCTCCCCGGTGGCCAGCGTGCGCTTAACCAGATGGGTGGTAACCTGGACGAAGGTATCTTCGATAAGAACGAGGCCATCATCATGTCGATGACCAAGGAGGAGCGCCTTCGCCCCTCCATCATCAACGGCCAGCGCCGTGCCCGCATTGCCAAGGGCGCCGGCGTGACCCCCACCGAGGTCAATAGCCTTATGAAGCAGTGGGGCGAGATGAATAAGATGATGGGCCGCATGCGCACGATGGCCAATCAGGCGCAGGCCGGCGGCAAGAAGGGCAAGAAGGGTAAGAAGGGCAAAAAGATGCGCATGCCCAATATTCCCGGTCTGGATGCCATGGGGCTGGGCGGCATGGGCGGCCTGGGAACGGGCGGCCCCAAGTCCGATATGGACCTGCTGCGCCAGATGGAAGCGCAGATGCGCAACAAGAAGTAACGACTAGTTGAGTCGTGTATGGCGAAGGCCGCCTGGATGGTATTCCAGGCGGCCTTCGCCGTTTGTTCGCTGGTTGTCGCACGCGTGGAAGCGCGTTCTCGACGAGGTGCTTGCCGCTAGTGGCATCCGCAGCCTTCGTGCCCGTCATGGTCGTGGTGACCGTGGCAGCCGCAGGACTCGCCATGCTCGTGGATGTGCTCGTGATCATGTCCATGGCAGTCGCAGGTGGCCTCGCCGTTCTGTGCGAGCGTGCCGGCAATGAGGGCCTCGACGCAGGCATCGCAGCTGCCCTGGGCGCCCGCATAGACCGTGATGCCGGCTTGGGCAAGCGCGTTGATAGCGCCGCCGCCGATACCGCCGCAAATGAGCGTGTCAACGCCACCGTTGGCAAGCAGGCCCGCCAAGGCGCCGTGGCCGGTGCCGCCGGTGCCTACGACCTGCTCGTTGAGCACCTTGCCATCCTGGATGTCGTAGATCTTGAACTGCTCGCTGCGGCCAAAGTGCATAAAGATGTTGCCGTTGTCGTACGTCGTTGCCACCCTCATGGTGCCGACCTCCTTTGCTGGCCATGCGGCCGTCGTCGTGGCGATGGGGGAGTACGCGATATTGCCGCCCTCGATGACGAGCGCTCGTCCGTTGACCAGCGCGTTTGCCACCTTGCGATGCGCGCGACTGCTGATTGCCGCCACCGTGGCGCGGGCGATGCCCATGTGCAGGGCGACGGCCTCCTGATTGAGGCCCTCCAGATCGCACAGGCGCAGCACCTCAAGCTCGTCGACGGTCATGTCGATGGCATCACCGCTGGCCAGGCCATCGGGGGTAAAGCCGCGGTATTCGGGGATGATCCCGACGCGGCGCAGTTTTTCGCGTCTTCCTGCCATGCACACTCCTTATCTGACATATGTCAACAATAGGATAACGCGTTAGTCGTTGGGCGCAAGGCATTTCTGTCATATGTCAGAAAAAGGCTAAGATGCCTCGTTGCCGCATGCGGAGCCGCGCTGCCGTGCATTGCGTGTGCCGGACTAAGTGTCCAATTCGACACTCGCGCGCCTGGGCTACAATAAATCTCGCTTATAGGCGACTGACAGGAGGGTCAATGAGCAAAGCTGATCAGCAGTTTGTAACCATGTGCCGCGATATCTTGGACCATGGCACCACCACCGAGGGCCAAAAGGTCCGTCCGGTGTGGGAGGACGGCACCCCTGCCTATACCATTAAAAACTTTGGTGTCACGGCGCGCTATGATCTGCGCGAGGAGTTCCCCGCGCTCACCCTGCGTCGTACGGCGCTTAAGTCTGCCATGGACGAGATTCTGTGGATCTATCAAAAGAAGTCCAATAACGTGCACGATCTCAACAGCCATATCTGGGATGAGTGGGCCGATGAGACCGGTTCCATCGGTAAAGCCTACGGCTATCAGATTGGTCAGAAGAGCCATTACGTCGAGGGCGACTTCGACCAGATGGACCGTGTGCTGTACGACCTTAAGCACACGCCGTATAGTCGCCGCATTATGACCAATACGTACGTGTTTAGCGATCTGTCCGAGATGCACCTTTATCCGTGCGCCTATAGCGTGACCTATAACGTGACGCAGCGTCCTCAGGACGACAAGCCGACGCTCAACATGATTCTCAACCAGCGCAGCCAGGACATTTTGGCCGCGAACAACTGGAACGTGTGCCAGTACGCCATTTTGCTGATGATGGTCGCGCAGTCGGTCGATATGATTCCCGGTGAGCTGCTGCACGTGATCGCCGACGCCCATATCTATGATCGTCATGTCGATATCGTCCGCGAGCTTATCGAGCGTCCGCAGTTTGCGGCACCCAAGGTAACGCTCAACCCCGATGTGCATGACTTCTATGCGTTTACGACCGATGACCTGATCGTCGAGGGCTATGAGCACGGCCCGCAGGTCAAGAACATTCCCATTGCGGTGTAGGTGGTGCTCATGACGTGTAAGCTATCTGCTATCGTCGCCGTGTGTGACGATTGGGGCATTGGGTGCGAGGGCGACATGGTGGTGTCCAATCGCGCCGATATGCGCCATTTTGTGGCCTGCACCAAGGGCTGCCCGGTTATCATGGGACGCAAGACGCTGCTGAGTTTTCCCGGCGGGCGTCCTCTCAAGAACCGCCGCAATATCGTGCTTACGCGCGATATGGGCTTTACCCACGAGGGCGTCGACGTGGTGCATAGCGTTGACGAAGCGCTCTCTGCGGTTGCCGATGAGCTCGTTGCCTGGGTGATCGGTGGCGGCGATGTCTATCGGCAGTTTTTGCCGTACTGCGTGGAGGCCGAGGTCACTCATAACCGCTGCGTGCATGTCGTGGACACGTACTTTCCCGACTTGGACGCCGATCCCGCGTGGGAGATTGCGCAGCGTAGCGGGGTCGCGACGATTGCCGCCGGTGAGGGTGACGAGGGCGTCAATTATGAGTTCGTGACGTATCGTCGCATCGAGGCGTAAATCGTCTGGCGTGAACGGTATCATCGGGTTGATTGAATGCATGGGGCGGCGCTTAGCGTCGCCTCGTTTGGTATAGATGTGCTGTAAAGAAGGGTACAGGCTGGCTGCTATGACTGATGCCGTTGAGGTGCTGCGAATCGATTCGCTCGAGGACGAGCGGCTCGATGCTTACGTGCGACTGACCGAGCGTGAGCTTCGCTGCGTGCTGGAGCCGCAGAAGGGCATTTTTATCGCCGAGAGTGCCAAGGTCATCGAGCGTGCGGTTCGCGCCGGATACGAGCCGGTGAGCTTTCTTTTAGGCGAGCGCTGGCTCGACCAGATGATGCCGCTGTTTGACCAGCTTGTCGTGCGCGAGGGAGCGGGTCCGGTTCCCGTGTTCGTGGCTTCCATGGAGCTCATGGAGCAGCTGACGGGCTTTAACGTGACGCGCGGTGCGCTCGCGGCGTTTCGTCGCCCGCGGCAGATTCCGGTTGATGAGTTCTTGGGTGGCGTCGTCGAGGCGGCGGGGGAGCGCCCGGTGCGCGTGTGCGTGCTCGAGGGTATTGTCGACCACACGAACGTGGGTGCGATTTTCCGCTCGGCCGCCGCGCTCAATGTCGACGGTATTTTGGTCAGTCCGACGTGCTGCGACCCGCTGTACCGTCGCTCGGCCCGCGTGAGCATGGGCACGGTGTTTCAGGTGCCGTGGACGCGTATTGGCAGCGAGGCTCGTGTGTGGCCGCACGATGGCCTGGCGGCACTGCACGAAGCCGGTTTTTCGTGCGCTGCGATGGCGCTGACGGACGACTCCGTTTCCCTGGACGATCCTGCGCTGCAGGAGGTTGATCGCCTGGCGATTTTTATGGGCACCGAGGGTGCTGGCTTGGGCGCCAAGACCATTGCCGGCTGTGACCACGCGGTGCGTATTCCGATGGCGCACGGGGTCGATTCGCTCAACGTGGCCGCGGCGAGCGCCGTCGCCTTTTGGCAGCTATGCCCGCACGTGAGCAATGAGTATCACTACCAGCCGGGTTTGTATCACTAGGCAGTTATTCCGCACCGTGCTCTAATTCGGGGTGTTTCGGTCGTCGCCAGTCGGTGCTAAGCTGGTTTTGGCTTTGGTTTTAAATTGCTGTTTTGTTGTATGACGTATGCGTGTGGGGAGGGCGTGTGGCTAAGAAATCTACGGCTATCGATGTAACGCAAGGAGTCATTTGGCAGCAATTGCTGTCGCTGTGCGTTCCCATCTTTTTTAGTTCGTTTTTTCAGCAGGCCTACACGCTTATCGGTACGTATATCGTTGGCCAGTTTGGCGGCAAGCTTGCGCTGGGTGGCATTCAAGCCACGATGGTGCTCACCGAGCTCTGCATTGGCTTTTGCGTTGGCGTCGGCGCCGGCTGCGCGGTCATTACCGGTCAGTATTTTGGCCAGCACGATGATGAGCGACTGAGTCGTTCGGTCCATACAGCCATGACGCTCGCACTGGTGGGCGGTATCGTTTTCTCGATTCTTGGCATAGTGTTCGTTGAGCCCATGCTGGTGCTTATGAACACGCCGCATGAATTATTGGCCGAGGGCGTGGCCTATGCTCGCTGTTATTTTGCCGCGATGGTTGCCGCACTGCTGCTTAATATGGGAACCGCACTGCTGCGTGCCGTGGGCGACACGCGCGGGCCCGCCGTGATCATTGCCTCTGGCTGCCTGGTTAACGTGGTGCTGGATATCATCTTTGTCGCTGTGTTGCATATGGAGGCGCTGGGCTGCGGCATCGCAGTGGCTCTGACCATTTGCTCCAATGCAACGATGATCGTGTTGCGCATGATGCGCGCTCCGGGTGCATGGCGTCTTTCGCTGTCTAAGCTCGGCATCGATCGCGGTATTTGCAAGAGTATGATCTCGTGTGGTCTGCCACTCGGTTTTCAATCGGCTGCCTATTCGATCTCGAACGTTCTGATCCAGGTGTCGGTTAATTCGTTTGGCGCCGATGTCACGACTGCTTGGGGTCTATCTGGGCGCCTGGATGGCATTATCTGGATGGTGACCGAGGCGCTCGGCGTATCGATCACTACGTTCTCGGCGCAGAACTTTGGCGCGCGCAATTACGAGCGCATGCGCAAGGGATATCACACGTCGCTCGTGCTTTCGTTTATGCTCATTGGTGGCCTGTCTGCCGTGCTCCTGGTGTTTTCGGGTCCGCTGTCGCGTTTGTTTGTCGACGATGCTTCGATTTCGGCGTACACCACGACCATCATCCATTTCATTGCGCCGTTCTATGCGATTTTCTCGATTATCGAGAACGTGTCGGGCTCCATTCGCGGCGCTGGCGTGAGCTTGCAGCCTATGATGCTCACCATCTTTGGCACCGTTGTCTTGAGGGTGATCTGGGTGTTTGCGATTATGCCGTTCGATCCGTCTCTTGAGCACCTGCTGTTGGTTTACCCCGTAACCTGGCTCATCACGGCCACGATGTTCACCATCTACCACCACAGTGGCAACTGGCTAGGCCGCGCCACTGCCTAATGATCCCTTGGGGCGGAGGAGAACGGATCATTGCTCTCCGTCGTGATGTCGATGATCCGTTTTCCTCCGCCCCCTTCGGATCAATTAGTATTCGATGCCTTGGCGGGCCAGGAAGCCTTCGTCGAAGTAGTGTTTGACGGGGCGCATTTCGGTGACTAAGTCCGCAAGGTCGGCCAACGGCAGCAGCCCGCGGCCGGTGAGCACGAGCTCCGTGGTGGCGGGCTTTATCGCAATCAGTTCCTCGACATCCTCTCGCGCCCCAACGCAGCCGTCGTCTTGCCCTTGCCGTCGCCCGTATAGATTTGAACCTTGCCGACTTCCAGTGATGCCATCTCTGTCCTTTCGTGCCCGGCGTCGGTTTATCGCCGTCCGGGTTGGGTATTCTAGAAAACATTATCAACCCCAGTAGATGGAGTTCAAGCAGATGGAGATGGATGACAACAAACGTAGACGGAATATGATCCTCTACGTGCTCATCGCCTTCGTCGTCTACCTCGTGCTCTCGACCGTTCTGTTCCCCAACATCGGTCACACGCAGCAGATTACGAAGACCGATTACTCGACGTTTGTCAAAGCGCTCGATAAGAAGAGCGTCGACAAGGTCGAGTACAACACGGACGATTACACGATTTATTACACTAAGAAGGGCGAGGACGAGAACATCGCCTACAAGACGACCGGTGTGCCGAATGATGCGGGCTTTACCGATCGCGTGCTTGAGTCTGGCGCTTCGCTGGAGTCGGTTGTTCCCGATAAAAACTCGGGTTTGATGACCTACTACCTGCTCACGCTCATCCTTCCCATGGCGATTTTCTTCCTGATCGGCTGGTGGCTCAACCGCCGCATGAAGAAGGCCATGGGTGATGACGGTCCTTCGATGAACTTTGGCGGCGGTGGCTTTGGCGGCGGTGGACTGGGCAAGTCCGGCGCGCGCGTGATCGCCTCCAAGGACGTGGGCGTGACCTTTAAGGATGTCGCCGGCCAGGAAGAGGCCAAGGAGTCCCTCAAGGAGGTCGTCGACTTTCTGGAGAAGCCCCAGCGCTACGAGGAGATTGGTGCCAAGCTGCCGCGCGGTGCTCTCCTTGTTGGCCCTCCGGGTACCGGTAAGACCCTGCTAGCCAAGGCTGTTGCTGGCGAGGCTGGTGTTCCGTTCTTTAGCATTTCGGGTTCTGAGTTCGTCGAGATGTTCGTCGGCCGTGGCGCCGCCAAGGTGCGCGACCTGTTTAAGCAGGCCAAGGAAAAGGCCCCGTGCATTGTGTTTATCGACGAGATCGATACCATCGGCAAAAAGCGCGACGGCGGCGGCTTTAGCGGCAACGACGAGCGCGAGCAGACGCTCAATCAGTTGCTGACCGAGATGGATGGCTTCGATAACCACAAGGGTATCGTTGTCCTTGCCGCAACCAACCGCCCCGACAGTCTCGATCCCGCTCTACTGCGCCCCGGTCGTTTTGACCGCCGCATCCCCGTTGAGCTGCCCGATCTGACCGGCCGCAAGAACATCCTCGAGCTGCATGTCAAGAGCGTGAAGACCGAGCCGCCGATCGACCTGACCGCGATTGCCCGCGCCACGCCCGGTGCCTCGGGCGCCGACCTGGCCAATATCATCAACGAGGGCGCCCTGCGCGCCGTTCGCGAGGGTCGCAAGCGTGCAACCCAGGACGACTTCGAGGAGTCGGTGGAGGTCGTCATTGCCGGCCAACAGCGTAAGTCCACGGTGCTGTCCGACCACGAGAAGCAGGTCGTTTCTTATCACGAGATCGGCCATGCCATCGTTGCCGCTCGCCAGAAGGGCTCTGCGCCGGTCACGAAGATCACCATCGTGCCGCGCACGAGCGGTGCTCTTGGTTATACCATGCAGGTCGAGGAGGACGAGCGCTTCCTGACGACGCGCCAGGAGGTCTTGGACAAGCTCGCCGTCTATTGCGGTGGCCGCGCAGCCGAGGAGCTCATCTTTGGAGAGATGACGACCGGCGCCGCCAACGACATCGAGCAGGCCACCAAGCTCGCCCGTAATATGGTGACGCGCTTTGGTATGTCCGACGAGTTTGGCATGATGGCGCTCGGTACCGTGCAGAACGCGTATCTCAATCAGGACACGTCGCTCACCTGCGCCCCCGGTACGGCCGAGCGCGTGGACGCGATTGTCGCCAAGCTGATCGAGGATGCGCACGACCGCGCCCTGCAGATCCTCAAGGAAAACAAGTTCAAGCTCCACGAGCTGGCTCGTTATCTGTACAAGAAGGAGACGATCACGGGCGAGGAGTTCATGAATCTCCTCACGCGCGAGAACCCGCTGATGCCCAAGCAGCAGTAACGCCGCGGCCGAGCCAGTAAACGCCGACGCCCCATTTGAGCAGCTTTCTCAAATGGGGCGTTTTGCTTGAGAGGGATGGAAATGAAGATCGTGGTGAGCGCCTGCTTGATGGGCGAGAGCTGCAAGTATAACGGGCTCGATAACTACCACCGCGCGTTGGTCGAGGCTTGCGAGCGCACGGGGACCGAGGTCCTCCTCGTGTGCCCCGAGGTCTTTGGCGGCCTGCCCACGCCGCGCAAGCCGTCCGAGATTGTGAACGGCGAGGTTCGTACCTGCGAGGGCATCTCGGTTGATCGCGAATTTCGCCTGGGTGCCCAACGTGCGCTCGATATGTGCGAGCAGGCAGGCGGACCGGAAGAGATGGTCGCGTGCATCCTTCAGGACCGTAGCCCCTCGTGCGGTGCGGGTCGCATCTACGACGGAACATTCAGCGGCACCCTTACGGCGGGCAACGGCGTCTTCGTTGATTTACTGCTCCGCCACGGCTACCGCGTTATCCCGGCAAGCGAATTTGACTCGAGCATGTTACGTCAATAAAAAACCGCCACAAAGGTACTGTCCCCTTTGTGGCGGTTTTGGTCGGTTAGGCCAGGATAGAGTGGCCGTAGGCGTTGGCTGCCTTGATGGCGGCGGCGAATTTCTCGTCGGTGAAGGGCTCGGGGTTTCCCTGCTTCCACTCGTTGGTGGCGTGCGCGTACTCGCACAGGGCAGGGATGTCGGCCTCGGAAAGCCCGACCTGCTCAAGCGTCACGGGCAGGCCCATCTGCTTGTTAAAGGCGGCGTAGCACTCAAGGTTCTCGGTATCGCCAGTATAGGCAAACAGCACGAGCACGCCCAGGCTTACGACCTCGCCGTGCAGATAGGTTCCCTCGCGCGGAATGCTGCACGTCGCATTGTAGAACGCGTGTGCCACGCTCGAGTTGTAGTAGTAATCGTTTTGGTTGGTCAGGTTGGAGACGTAGCCCGTGTTGACCACGATGTCGAGCGCGATCTGCTTGACGGCCTCGGTCGACTGATCCTGGCGCACGTCCTCAAGACCCTGCACGCCATAGGTAAACAGCGGCTCGGAGCAGGTGTGGGCGAGCGCCAGGCCAAGACCGGCGGTGTGCTCCAAGTTGCCGGCGCTCGTGGCGTACTCGACTTCGGGCTGCTTGGACAGGGCATCGCCCACGCCGGCCCAGAAGTACTCCGCCGGAGCCTCGGCGATGATCTTGGGATTGATGAAGATGTGCGCGGGGCGGTTGGGGTACGAATAGCCCTCGAGCGAGCCGTCGTCGTTGTAGACAACGGCAATGGCGGTCGCGGCCGAGCAGTTGGAGCAGATCGTCGGCACGGTAAAGACGATCTTCTTGAGCTCGATGGCCGCCGTCTTGACGGTATCGAGTGCCTTACCGCCGCCACAGGCAATGAGCACGTCGGCTTCCTGGCAGGCAGGGGAGTTTACGACCTTGGCGATATTGGCGCGCGTACTGTTGGTACCGTAGACGCGCGTCTCCAGAATCTCGACGTCGGTACCTGCCAGCGCAGCTTCGATACCGGGAAGTGCTGCGGCAAGTGCTCGCTTACCACCGATGATGGCGACCTTGGTCGCTCCGTATTCGGCCAGCGCGCCGGGCAGCTCGTCAAAGCAATCCTCGCCGACGGTGTAGTCGCTCATTCCAATCGTGCGCATAGCAACCTTCTTTCGTTCGATAGAGTGCTTTCAGGTATTTTGCTCCTAGAGAAGGGCTGTAATAGCGAGAAATTTCGAACGTATAAAACCAGTGTTGAGGGTTTTTCGCCGGCGCGGAACGTGCTAGCATACTCCGCATAAGCGTTGATGGGGACGAGTAGTCGGCCGTCCGCATGCTACAGAGAGCGGGGAGCGCTGAGAACCCGTGCATGCGACCGATGAAAATCACCCCGGAGCTGCGGTCCCAACGGACGTGCCGCGCAGGCTCGTCTTAGTAGACATCGCCGAGATGGTCGTCGATACAGGCCAGCCGAGTAACGGATGCGAGCGCGCGAATACGCGGGCGAGGGCATCTAAGCTGGGTGGTTAAGCGAAGAGCTTTTGCGGGCGTACAGTCCGTTTCGTGGCGCTTCGTCCCAGCTTGTAGGGACGGGCGCTTTTTTGGTGCCCAACGGGCGTGCGCGCCCACGATATGAAAGGGGTACCGTGGCAAACGAGTACAAGCAGACGATGAATCTGCCCAAAACCGGTTTTCCCATGCGTGCCGGTCTTTCCAAGTCCGAGCCCAAGCGACTCAAGGACTGGCAGGACAACAAGGTCTACGAGCAGGTTCTGAAGAAGAACGAGGGTCATAAGAAGTTCGTGCTGCACGACGGTCCTCCGTACGCCAACGGCCCGATCCACATCGGCCACGCCATGAACAAGATCTCCAAGGACATGATCAACCGCTACTGGATGATGCAGGGTTATGAGGTTCCTTATGTCCCCGGTTGGGACTGCCACGGCCAGCCGATCGAGCACAAGGTCGAGGAGAAGCTCGGCACCGAGAAGTTCAACCAGACCCCCACGGCCAAGATTCGTGAGCTCTGCAACGAGTTCGCTGTCGAGAACATCGAGCTCCAGAAGGCCGGCTTCCGTCGTCTGGGCGTGCTCGGCGACTGGGACAACCCCTATCTGACGCTCTATCACCAGCATGATGCTGCCGATATCGAGGTCTTTAAGGCCATGTTCGATAAGGGCATGATCTATCGCGGCCACAAGCCGGTTCACTGGTGCAAGCACTGCCACACCGCGCTGGCCGAGGCCGAGATCGAGTACTCCGACGAGACGAGCCCGTCCATCTTCGTGCGCTTTGAGATGACCTCCAAGCCCGCCGGCCTCGAGAACTTCGATGGCCCGGTCGACTTTATCATCTGGACGACCACGCCGTGGACCATCCCCTCCGACCAGGCCGTTTCCCTTAAGCCCGGCGCCGCCTATGTCGCCGTTGAGCACGATGGCCGTGCCGAGGTCATGCTTGAGGACCTGGCTCCCAAGTGCTGCGAGGAGTTTGGCTGGGAGTACACCCCGGTTATGGTCGACGGAAAGCCCTACGTGGTTCCCGCCGAGACCTTCCACCACATCCACTACAAGCAGCCGATCTTTGACGGCGTTGAGGGCGTGGCGCTGCTGGCCGATTACGTCGGTGTCGATGACGGTACCGGTATCGTCCACAACTCGCCCGGTCACGGCGTCGATGACTACTTCGCGTGCCTCAAGGAGGGCATCACCGACATCTGCATGCCGGTCGATGACGACGGCAAGTTCTACACCGGCGAGGAGTTTGGCACCGGTGGCCCCTTCAGCGGTATGGATACCGATGAGGCCAACCCGCACATCATCGAGTTCCTGCGCGAGCGCGGTACCCTGGTCCTCGAGAAGAAGATTACGCACAGCTATCCGCACTGCTGGCGCTGCAAGCACCCGGTGCTCTTCCGTGCTACCGACCAGTGGTTTGTCTCGATGGACAAGACCGGCTTGCGTGAGCAGGCTGGCAAGGAGGTTCGCGAGAACGTCAAGTGGTATCCGGCTCACGCCGCCAACCGCATCGGCGCCATGGTCGAGCAGCGTCCCGACTGGTGCATCAGCCGTCAGCGCAACTGGGGCGTGCCTATCCCGAGCTACACTTGCGCCGACTGCGGCGAGAAGGTTATGAACGACGCCACGCTCGACGCCGTCATCAAGCTCTTCAACGAGAAGGGCTCCGACGCCTGGTTCACCGACGCTCCCGAGAGCTACCTGGGCGAGGCCTGCGTCTGCCCCAAGTGCGGCGGCCATCACCTCAAGGCCGATAAGGACATCCTCGACGTGTGGTGGGATTCCGGCGTCTCCTGGAAGGCCGTCTGCGAGTACCGTCCCGAGCTGGAGTATCCGGCGGACGTGTATCTCGAGGGCTCCGACCAGCACCGCGGTTGGTTCCAGAGCTCGTTGCTCACCTCGGTGGGTGCCAATGGCCACGCTCCGTACAAGGCGGTCGTCTCGCAGGGCTTCACCCTCGACGGCCAGGGGCGAAAGATGTCCAAGTCGCTCGGCAACGTCATCGACCCCAATAAGGTCTGCGACGAGATGGGCGCCGACATCATCCGTCTGTGGGTTGCATCTGTCGATACCAGCTCCGACGTGTCCATCGACCACGAGATTCTTGCTCGTACGTCCGATGCCTACCGTCGTTTCCGCAACACGCTGCGCTTCCTGCTCTCCGAGCTCGAGGGTCAGTTTGAGCCCGAGACCGACGGCGTCGCCTTTGCCGACCTGCTGCCGCTCGACAAGCTCATGGTTGCCCGTCTGACCCAGGTTCAGGCCGAGGTCGACGATGCCTACGCCAGCTACGAGTTCCCGCGCGCCTACCGTGCGCTCTACGACTTCGTGGTTACCGAGCTCTCCAACGTGTATCTCGACGCCCTGAAGGACCGTCTGTACTGTGAGAAGCCCGGCTCGCTCGAGCGCCGCAGCGCCCAGACCGTGCTGGCCGAGCTCTTCTCGATGCTCATGCGCGACCTTCAGCCGATCCTGTCCTACACGGTCGACGAGGCCATGGCCTATGCGCCCGCCGGCTGCGTCGATCACCAGAAGTACGCCGCGCTGCTCGATTGGTACAAGTCGCCCATCACGTTCGACGAGGCCAATGAGTTTGAGGGCGTGCTCGAGGCTTCACTCGAGCTCCGTAGCGCCGTGACCAAGGCCCTTGAGGATGCCCGCTCCGCCGGTACCTTCACCAAGAGCCAGCAGGTCCGCGTCAAGGCGGTCGTTCCCGCCGAGATGTACGCGCTGCTGACCGGTGATAAGGCCGTCGACCTGGCCGAGTTCTACATCGTTTCCGATGTTGAGCTGACCCAGGGCGAGGAACTCTCCGTTGCCATCGAGGCAGCCGAGGGCGAGTGCTGTGACCGTTGCTGGAACTACCGCACCACCGTCGGCGAGTACAACGGCCACGCGCATATTTGCAAGCGCTGCGCCGGTGCTTTGTAGGTTACGGCGTTCGTAGAACGCCGTAACCTACCGACGCTGCAAACGCCCCTAAGCGGCAATCTGACGTTCAATCGTCGGTCGCGTACCAAAGTACGCTTCCCTCCTCTTTCACGTCACCTTGCTCGCTTAGGGACGTTTTCGCTGTTGGTGACGATAGCGCGGCGTTTCCATTGCTGGAGCTAAAGGCTTTCTTTCGCTTTCGCTCTTAGTCGAAAGCTATCAAGCGACATTCCGTTATTCGGAATGTCGCTTTTGTTTTGTGCTGGTTATTTCGCCAGCGTTGGTGAATATGCTGCGTGTTTGGCGTTTGTCACTATAAGATGGTTACTTACGTTTAACGTAATTCGATGTTCTTGAGGGTAGGGGATTGATTTGGGTCGTGCTGGGGATATGACGCCGCCTTTGCGTTGGCGGTTGGGTGTTGCTGGTGGGGTGGCGCTGGTTGTGCTGCTTCTTGACCAGCTGGCCAAGCTTGCGGTTCGTGCCGTGGGCGACGCTTTGCATGTGACCGTCATCCCCGGTGTCATTGACTTTATGTTTGTCCGTAATATCGGTGCTGCCTTTAGCATGGGCGAGGGGCATGGCGTTGCGTTCGCTTTGCTGGCGCTTGCGGTCATTGTCGCCATTGCCGTGTACTTGCTTCGCACGCCTCAGCTCGCTCGCCTGGAGGTCGTGGGCATGGCGATGGTTGCGGGCGGTGCTATCGGCAACGCTATCGACCGTCTGGCTTTTGGCTTTGTGACCGATTTTATTGCCTCCACCTTCATCGACTTTCCCGTCTTTAACGTGGCCGATATCGGCATCACCGTAGGCGTTGTGCTTGCCCTCATCGGCTACATGTTCTTGAGCCCTGCGGCCCGCGAAGTCGATGCGACTGCCGAGCTTAACGCCCGTGACGAGGCCCGCGCTAAGCGCAAGGCCCAGCAGCGTGGGGAGCGTGCCCGCAAGATTCGCGAAAGGAATGAGCGCTAATGGCCGACATCCATATCCTTGTTGCCGACGATGCCGCTGGTCAGCGTCTTGACGCCTATCTGGGCTCCAATGACGGCTGCCCTACGCGCTCTTCCTGCGCGCATCTGATTGAGGGCGGTGCCGTATGTGTCAATGGCGAGACCTGTCTGTCTAAAAAGTACGCCGTGCGAGCCGGCGACCGTATTTCGGTCGATTTGCCCGAGCCGCACGATCCCACCGATGTGATTCCCGAGGCCATCCCGCTCGACATTCGCTATGAGGACGATTATCTCATTGTGCTCTCCAAGCAGCGCGGGCTGGTGTGCCATCCCGCCCACGGCCACGAGAGCGGCACGCTTGCGAACGCCTTGGTCTACCACTGCGGTATCGATCATCTTGGTACCGTGCAGGGTGAGGACCGCCCCGGCATCGTGCATCGTTTGGATCGCGATACCTCGGGTCTCATGCTTGCGGCAAAGGACGACGACACGCAGCGCGCGCTTCAGAATCTCATTCGCACGCGTACGCTCGACCGCCGCTATATCACGCTTGTCCACGGGCACATCGCCATGGACGAGGGCACCATCAATACCGGTATCGCCCGCTCCACGCGCGACCGCGTCAAGATGGCGGTTTCGGACGACCCCTTTGCCCGTCAGGCCATTACGACCTTTAAGGTCCTCGAGCGCTTTGATTCCACGCGCTTTGACGACGGCTACACGCTTGTCGAGTGTCACCTGTTTACCGGGCGTACGCATCAGATTCGCGTGCATATGCGTCATATCAACCACGCCTGCGTGGGCGATCCACTTTACGGCAAGTGCGATGCGCGCGCCGACCAGGGCCTGACCAGGCAGTTTCTGCATTCCTGGCGCGTGGTGTTCGAACATCCCGTGACGGGGGAGCGCATTGAGTGCCGCGACGAGTTGCCGTGGGATCTTGCTGCGGTTCTCGATGATCTGGCTCCGCGCTCGCTCGGTCGCACGGCCGCTGGAGATGAAATCGTTCCGCAGCTCGGTCTTCTCGAAGCCTAGCCAGTATTAGGTGGTTTCTTGAACTCGGTAAGCCTGCGGTAAGATATACGATTGTTTACGTTACACGTTGCTGGGAGCCTGCATGCTCGCCTTTTTACAAACCAACACACCCATCGTGATCTTCAACCAGATTGTCGTCACGCTGCTCACGGTCTGCTTTCTGTACCAGGTGGTCTTCTTTGTCATTGGCGCTCTTCGTGGCGAGGTCGCGCCTCCCAAGGCCAAAAAACTCCATCGCTATGCCTTTTTTATCGCGGCGCATAACGAGGAAGCCGTAATTGCCAATCTCGTACGCTCCATCAAGGACCAGGACTATCCGTCCGAGCTTATCGAGGTCTTTGTCGTTGCCGACGCCTGCACCGACAACACCGCGCAGCTCGCACGCGAGGCCGGTGCCATTGTTTACGAGCGCAATGACCTGGCCCGAAAGGGCAAGAGCTGGGTCATGGACTTTGGTTTCGATCGCATTCTCAACGAGTATCCCGACACGTTTGAGGGCTACTTTATCTTCGATGCCGACAACGTTATCTCCCGCGATTACGTGTCCAAGATGAACGATGCCTTTGACCAGGGCTTCCATGTGGTCACGAGCTATCGCAATTCCAAGAACTTCGGCAGCTCGTGGATCTCGGCTGCTAATGCCACGTGGTATCTACGCGAGGCGCGCTTCCTCAACAACGCGCGCAATATCTGTAAGACGTCCTGCGCTGTTTCGGGTTCGGGTTACCTTATCTCGTCAAGCGTTATCGAGGGCATGCACGGTTGGCAGTTCCACACGCTGACCGAGGACATTCAGTTCACTACGTTCTGCGCTATTCACGGTATTCGCATTGGCTATGCGCCGGCGGAGTTCTTTGACGAGCAACCCGTGACGTTCAAGGCATCCTGGAAGCAGCGTATGCGCTGGACCAAGGGCTTTTACCAGGTGTTCTTTACCTACGGTAAGCATCTGGTCAAGTCGACGTTCCGCTATCATCGCTTTGCCGCCTACGACATGTTCATGACGATCGCCCCGGGTATGCTGCTATCGCTGATCTCGATGCTCGGTAATGCGACGTTCTTGATTGTGGGTGGCCTTTCGCATGGTTTCTTGGCAACCGAAGTCGAGATGCAGGCGTGCGCCGCTTCGCTCATTATGACCTTCGCCATGATGTATCAGACGTTCTTTATCCTGGCGCTGCTCACGACTATCTTTGAGTACAAGCATATTCACTGCGCGCAAAAGTGGCGCCTGGTGACTAACCTGTTTACCTTCCCGATCTTTATGTTCAGCTATATCCCCATCACGGTGGCCGCGCTGTTCCTGAAGGTCGACTGGGTGCCGACGCAGCACGCCGTCAACGTTACCCTTGACGAGGTCATGCAAGGCGCCAAATAACCACCACCAAAACCACCGCAAAGGGGACAGGCACCTTTGTGGTGGTTTTTGCTTTTGCGATGCAGCTCGAGGAGGAGTCCGAAGGCCTATATCCCGTTTTGGATTTGCATCTTTGCCGGCGTGGCAATTGATGCCCGAGAGCGACGGTTTCCCAATGGGCTTGCCGGCGCATGTGCCGTGGCGGCGTTGGCGGGCGTTTGGCTCGACCTCGGTTTGAACACAGCGCTTGACCACGCCGGTCTTGCGGTCATCGTCTACCTTGCCCTTGTGCTCACTGAGTCGCTCTGGCGGCGCCTTCGCCACGCCCCGGGCATCGGCATGGGGGATGCCAAGGCGCTCTTCGCGCTTTGCACGCTCGACCCTATGGGTGGCATCGTGGCATTTGCCGTCGCACTCCTGGCCCTGGCCCTCTCCTGCCTCTTCACAAAATCACGCTCCCTGCCATTGCTCCCGTTTTTGGTGCCGATTTTTGCCATAATCGAGGTCGTGGGCTGCACTTTGTAACCGATTGCGCATCCTTCTTAAGGAGCATGCCATGGCAACTAATCAAGAAACGGCCGTCATTAAGGCGCGCATGGACCGTATTCCCTCGGCGTTGTCGCCCGAACTTGTCGAGCGCATTGCCGCCGATCGTGCTTCGGGCTATGTCAACCCGTATCGTTGCAACGACGATCAGGTCATTCGTCGTATTGATCGCGCCGCCGACAAAGGCACGCTTATGCGCCCGGCGTTTATGCGCGATACCGAAAAGATACTTCATCTTCCGGCGTACACCCGTTATGCAGGCAAAACGCAGGTCTTTAGCTTCCGTAGCAATGACGATCTGTCACGCCGCGGTTTGCACGTGCAGCTCGTCTCCCGCATTGCGCGCGATATCGGTCGCGCCCTGGGGCTCATTTGCGATCTGAGCGAGGCGATTGGCCTGGGTCACGACTTGGGACACACGCCTTTCGGCCATGCCGGCGAGCGTTTCCTCAACGATATCTATCATGAGCGTACGGGGCGTTATTTTTTCCATAACGTGCAGTCGGTCCGCGTGCTCGACACACTGTACGGCCGCAACGTGTCGCTCCAGACGCTCGACGGCGTGCTATGCCATAACGGCGAGTACGAGCAGCGTGTGTTTGAGCTCTCGGACATGAGCTCCTTTGACCAGTTTGACCAGACGGTTGAGGATTGCATTGCCACGGGCTATAGCGCAATTGGGCATCTGCGTCCCATGACGCTCGAGGGCTGCGTCGTTCGCATCTCGGATATTCTTGCCTACGTCGGTCGTGACCGTCAGGATGCGATCGCGGCGGGCCTGCTGTCACCCGACGCTTTTGATGATGGCCGGGGCGGTGCCTACAACAGTTGGATCCTCACGCATGCCTCCATCGATATCGTTGAGCACAGCTATGGTAAGCCGCGCATCGAGATGAGCGAGGACCTGTTTGAGGAAATCCGCCGAGCCAAGCGCGAGAACTACGAGAAGATCTATAGCAAGGGCGGTATCGAAGGCGATTCCGAGGTGGAGCTGCGCGAGGCGTTCGAAAAGCTCTACGACCGTTGCCTGCGGGATCTAAACAGTGGTGACGAGTCCTCGTACATCTTTAAGCACCATATTTCGCGCATTGAGCAGCAGCTTTCCTACTACGATCGCACCTATGCCTGGCAGGACGACAAGGATCAAGCCGTGGTGGATTATATCGCGAGCATGACGGACGGTTATTTCTGCGAACTGACGAGCAAGCTGTTCCCCGGTCTGGAGTTTCCGCACCGTACCTATATTAACGAACGGTAGTTCGTATATATTCGGTATACTGTTAGTGGAAAACGTTTTTGATTGATACACGGGATGGCTATGGACGACCTTTTTTCTGCTTCGACGCGCGAGCGTTCCTTTCAGAATGCGCCGCTTGCGGTGCGTATGCGCCCCAATTCGCTCGACGAGTATGTGGGCCAGCAAAAGGCCGTCGGTAAGGGCTCATGGTTGCGTGCCGCGATCGAACACGACGTGCTTTCCAGTGTGATTTTGTATGGGCCGGCCGGTACGGGTAAGACGACGCTGGCCCATATTATCGCCAACCATACTAAGAGCGAGTTTGTCGAGGTCAGCGCTGTGACGGGCACCGTGAAGGACTTGCGCCGCGTGATTGATGAGGCCAAGACGCGCCTGAATACCTACGACCGCCGCACCATTCTATTCATCGATGAGATTCACCGCTTCTCTAAGTCGCAGCAGGATGCCCTGCTGCATGCAGTTGAGAACCGTACCGTCATTATGATTGGCGCCACGACGGAGAATCCGTACTTCGAGGTCAACTCGGCACTGTTGTCGCGTGGGCGTGTGGTGGAGCTTGAGCATCTGAAGGATGAGGATATCGCCACGCTTATTGAACGTGCGCTTGAGGCACCGCAGGGCTTGAACGGTAAGTTCTCGGCCGATGAGGATACGGTCAAGACCATCTGCACGCTGGCAGCGGGTGACGCTCGCTCGGCGCTCACGACGCTCGAGCTTGCGAGCGAGATTGCCGTCACGCGTCCCGATACCGAGGGAACGCCAGCGCCCGCGGCGGGGGAGCGCTATCCCATCACCGTGGATGACGTGAAGATCGCCAACCCGCGTCGCGGCTTTACATACGACAAAAACGGCGACATGCACTACGACATCATCAGTGCGTTTATTAAGTCTATGCGCGGTAGTGACCCCGATGCCACGATCTATTGGCTCGCGCGCATGATCGATGCTGGGGAGGATCCTAAGTTTATCGCTCGCCGTATTATGATTCACGCTTCTGAGGATGTTGGCAACGCCGACCCGCAGGCGCTTTTGGTGGCGCATGCCGCGTTTAAGTCTGCCGAGGTCATTGGCTATCCCGAGTGCCGCATTAACCTGGCTCAGGCTGCACTCTATGTGTGCTTGGCGCCAAAATCCAACGCGTGTGAGGCTTCGATCGATGCGGCGCTGGCCGATATCCATTCTAGTGGGCTTCGCGAGGTGCCGAGTTATCTGCGCGATCGCCATCGCCCGGGCAGCGATGAATACGGTGTGTATAAGTATCCACATGATTATCCCGAAGGCTGGGTCGATCAGCGCTATTTGCCCGATGGCTTGGAACGCGGTGCATTTTGGCAGCCTGCCGGGCGCGGCTGGGAAGAGTGGCGCGTAGAGCAAAGCGAACGCGACCGCAGCGGGAATGCACCGAGGTAGCTGCTGATAATTTTGTCCCACGTTGCTGCTCTTGGCATGTTCGGTCCCCTTTGGGGTACCATGAAAAGCGTCTGTATTTCGATTCTTCCGGGAGGCTTGTATGAGTCCCATTCAAATCGCCCTGCTGCTGCTCGCCGTTGCCGGCGTGTGGGCCATCGCTGAGCTCGCGCTTACCCTGCGCAAGACCCGCAATGTTGTCGACTCGCTCGATAAGACCGTGAACGACCTCAACAACACCATCGCCGAGGCTCAGCCTGTGGTGGCAAAGCTCGATGGCGCTGTCGATGAGCTTACGCCGGCGCTTGCCCAGATGGAGCCGCTGCTTAAGTCGAGCAAGACGGCAGTTGATGCCCTTACCTCCAATCTCGTAGAGGTCGAAGCCGTGGTTCGCGACATTTCCGAGGTTACGGGCAGCATGGCCGAGGCCAGCAATGCTGTGTCGAGCGTGACCGACTCTGCCGCCGGTGCTGTGCAGAAGCTCTTCAATAAGGTGAAGGCTCCTGCAGCTGAAGCCGAGCGCAAGCTTTCCGCTGCCGCCGAAGAAGCCGAGCAGCCGACCGAGCGCGTCTTGATTGGCGAGGACGAGGCCGCCGCGGGCGACGATGATGGCCAGAAGTCTGTAGCCAAGCCGGCTCAGTATTACACCTATACACCCTCCGAGACCTCTGAGGAGTCCTGCGATGAGTAGCGAAGCAACCTGCCCCATCACGCTGACCGTTGCCGGTGCCCCGCGTCTCGCTCGCCTTGTGCGCATGACGGCAGCCAACGTTGGTGCCCTGTGCTCTATGTCTGTCGATCGCATCGAGGACATCCGTATGGCTGCCGAGGAAGCCTTCATCTTTGGCTGCACGGCTGTTGATTCCGACGATATCTCGATCAAATTCGATGTCGACGAATCGCACGTGGGCATGACCTTTACCTTTGGCGATCAGGCGACTGTCGATGAGGATGACCAGGCAGCGGTATATGCCGAACTCATCCTCGCGAGCGTGTGCGATTCCTACGAAAAGACTGCGGCGCCCCTGACGCTTTCCCTCGACCTCAAGGCGGATATCTAATATGACCGAACGTTCCCGGAGCGGCAAGACCGCTTGGGACAAGGAGAAAACCCGCGAGCTGTTTCGTCGTTACAAGGAGACCGGTGATCCGGACGCCCGTGAGCAGCTCGTCATGTCCCATATGAACCTGGTAAGGTTTCTTGCCAACAAATTTAAGAATCGCGGCGAGCCGCTCGACGACCTCATGCAGGTCGGCTATCTGGGTTTGCTCAAGGCTATCGACCGTTTTGACCCCGAGCGCGGGCTCGAGTTCACGACGTTTGCAACACCCACTATCCTGGGCGAGATCAAACGCCATTTCCGCGACAAGGGCTGGAGTGTGCGCGTTCCGCGTCGTCTGCAGGAGCTCTCGGCCAAGGTCAACCAAGCTACTGACAAACTTACCAACGAGCTGCAGCGTTCGCCCAAGGTTGAGGAGATCGCTGAGTATCTAGATGTGACTGTCGATGAGGTCCTCGAGGCTATGGAATCGTCTTCGGCCTATACTTCGGTGCCCATCGAGGCTCCTGGTGCGTCCGATTCCGACGATGCCCCCTCGATTCTCGACCGTTACGCCGACGACGACAACGAGCTCGACTTTACCGATGACCGTCTAGTGATCGAGGAAGCCATCCGTGATTTCTCGCCGCGCGAGCGCGAGGTGATCGAGCTGCGCTTTGTGAAGGGCATGACCCAGATCGAGATCGCCAAGAAGCTTGGTATTTCTCAGGTGCAGGTTTCGCGTCTGCTGCGCCGCACGCTTAAGAAGATTCAGGACAAGATCGACCCCGACGGAGTGATGATTCGTTCATGAGTGAGCACCCCCAACAAACCGATCGCGTGCTGCGCGACACCCGCATTCTGACGCTGCGCATTTGGGCTGTTGTCGGCTGCATTGTTATTGCTGCTGTCATCTTTAACCTTATGGGCATCCTGGCACCGGTTATCGAGTTTCTCGCTGTTGGTTCCATCATTGCCTTTGTGATGTCCCCGATCACCAACTGGCTCGAGCACCATGGCGTGAATCGCGGCATCGGTTCGCTTATCGCGCTTATTGTTGTTGTTGCCGTGCTCGTCGGTGTCGTTTGCATTTTGTCGCCGATTCTCTTTGGTCAGATCATGGAAGTCCTGAGCCGCCTGCCCGAGCAGCTTCGTGTTGCGGGTGGCGATCTCAACGAGATGATCTCGCATGCCAAGACGCTCAACAACACGCCGCTCAAGGAGTATTTGGACGATAATCTTTCGTCGCTTGTTACCGTGGCATCGAAGTACGTGTCTCAGATCGCTGCCGAGCTTGGCCGCGGTGTGTTCCCGCTCATCACCAATACGGCCTCGCAGTTGTTCGTGATCTTCCTTGGTCTGGTGCTTGCGTACTGGATGGCCTGCGACTACCCTCGCATGCACCACGAGATTTGCACCATCATCGGTCAGGAGAAGGAGACCTCGTGCCGCTTTATGGTCGCCATCCTTTCTCGCTCTGTCGGCGGCTACATGCGCGGTATGGTCGTGACGTCCATCTGCGGTGGTTTCCTCGCCTTTATCGGTTTTATGATCATCGGCCATCCGTATGCGGCGCTCATGGCTATCTTTACCGGCATCATGCATTTGGTTCCGGTCGTCGGTCCTTGGGTGAGCGCAGCAATCGCCACAGTGCTCGGTTTCATGTTCAGCCCCATGTTGGCGTTATGGACGCTCGTTGTGACGATGGTCGCGCAAAACGTCACCGATAACGTGATTTCGCCTAAGGTCATGCAGAGCTCGGTGCAGGTGCATCCCATCATGAGCCTCACGGCGCTCGTTATTGGCTCGGCACTCATGGGCCCCATCGGTATGATTATTGCCATCCCGCTTTGTGCGGCCCTCAAGGGTATCTTCGTGTACTACTTCGAGAATGAGACCGGCCGACAGCTTGTGGCCTATGACGGTGCCGTGTTTAAGGGCACGCCGTACCGCGATGTCGATGGCAACCCGGTCGCCGCCTACGACGCGCTCGGCGACGACACCTTCATCTACGAGTCTGAGCTTATCGGTAACGAGACTGCGCCCGAGGCCAAGGCCATGCCCAAGCCCGAGCTCGATAATCCCTGGATCAAGCTCTCTGGTCTGCAGCCCGATGCGACGGGCTTCTTCAAGAACCCCTTCGCTAAGGATGACGATTCCAACACGGATGACGACACCAAAACCGGCATCGACGGCTCCATGGACGATTCGGATTCTAATTAGGTCCTATTAACGCTTCTTGAAGTTGTAAATGACAAGAAATGCGAGCAAAGCGATTGATAAGGGGCCGGCTACATAGAAAAAGAGAACGTCAATTGCGCGTAGAGCGTAATATGCATTATCGCCGGACATTGCTGCATACAATACGTAGCCAAATGCTGGTTGGTTTGCGTACCAGCAGGAGAAGGCCAAGAGCGCTAAAAGTGCTACTACCAGAAGTGCATTCAGGACAAATCGTTTGCTTTTCATCGATCGCTCCTTTCGAGTAGCTCTTATATGTAATTCTACAGCAGTCATTAGTTTTTCAAAGACTTTGGCTGTCCTAAATAACATGCACTTTCGCTGGAGGGTCGCTGTTTGCCGGCCCTCTTTTTTGCACTTGCGCGGTGGGATGGTAATATCGTTACGTTTGAACTGTTTCGATGTGAAACCGAGGAGATTCCCTCTATGAGTGCTGACTACCCGTCAATGACTACGGCCGAGATCCGCTCCAAGTTCCTCAACTTCTTTGAGGAGCGCGGTCTTAAGCTCTATCCTTCTTCGTCTCTTGTTCCCGACGATCCTTCGCTGCTGCTTGCCAACGCCGGCATGAACCAGTTTAAGGAGTACTACCAGGGCAAGAAGACCATGAAGGAGATCGGCGCGATTTCCTGCCAGAAGTGCGTCCGCACCAACGACATCGATTGCATCGGCGAGGACGGCCGTCACCTGTCCTTCTTCGAGATGCTCGGCGATTTCTCTTTTGGCGGCGTCTCCAAGGAGCAGGCTTGCGCCTGGGCCTTTGAGCTCATCACCAAGGAGTTCAAGCTGCCGCTCGACCGCCTGTACTTCACCGTCTTTACCGAGGACGACGAGACCCACGACGTGTGGCGTTCTCTGGGCGTTGCCGAGGACCACATCTCCCGCTTGGGCGAGGACGACAACTTCTGGGCCGCTGGCCCCACCGGCCCCTGCGGTCCGTGCTCCGAGATCTACTTTGACATGGGCGAGGAGGTCGGCTGCGGCAGCCCCGACTGCAAGCCTGGCTGCGACTGCGACCGCTTCCTTGAGTTCTGGAACCTCGTGTTTACCCAGTACGACCGTCAGGAGGACGGCTCCATGCCGGAGCTGCCGCACCGCAACCTCGATACGGGCATGGGCCTGGAGCGCATGGCCGCCATCATGCAGCACAAGACCGCCAATTACGACGGCGATTTGATGCAGCATCTCATCAAGCTGGGCGAGGAGATCAGCGGCAAGACCTATGACGCCGACGATTACTCCGGTGCCAGCCGCTCCCTGCGCATCATCGCCGACCACTCCCGTGCTGTCGACTTTATGATCTCGGACGGCATCCTTCCCGGTAACGAGGGTCGTGAGTACGTCCTTCGCCGCCTGCTCCGCCGCGCCGTGTTCCACGGTCGCCTGTTGGGCATCGAGGGTGCCTTCCTGACCAAGTTTATCGACGAGGTCAACGCTCAGATGGGCGAGGCCTATCCCGAATTGCTCAAGAACGTCGCGCTCGTCAAGGGTATCGTTGCCTCCGAGGAGGAGCGCTTCTCCACGACGCTCGACAACGGCCGCGTTTACCTGGACGAGGCTCTGGCAGCGCTTGCCGAGGGCGCTGTGCTTCCGGGCGATGTCGCCTTTAAGCTGCACGATACCTTTGGTTTCCCCATCGACCTGACCGTCGAGATCGCCGGCACCGCCGGTCACGACGTCGACATGGACGGCTTTACTGCCTGCATGGAGGACCAGAAGGCCCGCGCCCGCGCTAACGCCAAGGGCGATGCCTGGGGCAGCTTCAACGATGTGTGGGTCGAGCTTTCCGACAAGGTCGCTGCGACCGAGTTCGACGGCTATGACAACGATGTGATCGAGGGCGCCAAGGTTGTCGCCATCGTGCGCAACGGCGAGTCCGTCGATTCCGCTGCCGCCGGCGAGGACGTCGAGGTCGTGCTCGACCGCACCCCGTTCTATGCCGAGATGGGCGGCCAGCAGGGCGACGCCGGCAAGCTTTCCGCTGAGGGCGTTGTTCTGACCGTTGCCGACACCAAGAACCACAACGGCCTGTATGCCCACGTCGCGCACGTTGCCGATGGCACGCTGACTGTCGGTGCCGCTGTTACCGCCGCGCTCGACGCCGAGCGCCGTGGCTTCCTGCGCCGCAACCACACCGCCACGCACCTGCTCGACGCTGCCCTTAAGCAGGTCCTGGGCGAGCACGTCTCCCAGGCCGGCTCGCTGGTGACGCCCGAGCACCTTCGCTTTGACTTCACGCACTTCGAGGCCCTTTCCTCCGAGCAGCTCAAGGCTGTAGAGGACCTGGTCAACCAGCAGATCTTCGCCTCCAAGCCGGTTGTGACCCGTGTTATGGGCATCGACGAGGCTAAGGCTGCCGGCGCTGTCGCTCTGTTTGGAGAGAAGTACGGCGATGTCGTCCGCGTCGTCTCCGTGGGCGCCGAGGGCCAGCCGTTCTCCCGCGAGCTCTGTGGTGGCACCCATGCCGCCAATACCGCCGAGATTGGCCTGTTCAAGATCATTTCCGAGTCCTCCACGGGCTCCAATGTCCGCCGTATCGAAGCCGTGACCTCCAAGGGTGCTCTCGACTATATGGCCGACCGCCTGGCACTCGTTGACGCCGCCGCCGCTGCGCTCAAGTGCCGCGTCGACGAGGTTCCCGCCCGTGTGGAGAACCTGCAGGTCGAGCTGCGCGAGACGTCCAATAAACTCAAGAAGGCGCTCACCGGTGGCTCTTCCGATGCGATCTCCAGCGCCATCGAGGGTGCTGTCGAGCTCGGTGGCTACAAGCTCGTCGTTGCTGAGCTCCAGGGCCTTGAAGCTGCCGACCTGCGCAACGTATGGGATACCGTGCACCAGAAGGTCGCCGGCCCTGTCGCTTGTGTCGTCGCAAGCGTGACTGAGAAGGGCACTCCGGCCCTGCTCGCTGCCGGCTCCGATGACGCCGTGAAGGCCGGGTTCCACGCCGGTAACGTGATCAAGCAGATCGCGGGTCTGGTCGACGGTCGCGGTGGTGGCCGTCCCAACATGGCCCAGGCCGGTGGCAAGAATGCCGCCGGCATCGCCGATGCCCTCGCGGCCGCCAAGACCGCGCTCGGCGCCTAAGAATCTAGGTAGTCGCTGTGGTCGCGCTTGCGCTGGACATAGGGGAGACCAGGATCGGCATCGCCGTCTCGAGCCGTGATGGCATGATGGCGATGCCCGTCAAGGTGCTCCCGGCCGCCGAGGTCACCGGTATGGCCAAGACGTTCCGCTACCTGGTCGAGGACTATGAGCCCGACATCCTGGTTAGCGGACGTCCCTTGACCATGGCCGGTGAGCCCGGCCCCCAGGCCGAGCGCGTTGCCGCCGTGGCGCAAAAGATTGCCGACAAGCTCGATCTTCCACTGGAGTTTGAGGACGAACGTCTGTCTTCGCAAGAGGCCAAGCGTATCCTGCGCGAGCAGGGCCTCAACGAAAAGCAGATGAGGGGCAAGATCGACATGATTGCCGCCAGCCTGTTTTTGCAGACGTGGCTCGATCGTAAAAACGAGGAGGTTTCGCATGCCTAGTGCTTCCGATCCGCGCCAGCCGAATCGTACACAGCAGCCGGCGTCGCGCCCTGCCCAGCCTGGCCAGCGTCCGGCACAGCCGACGCAGCGCGCAGCTCAGCCTGCCGCGCACCCGGCGCAGTCCTTCTCTCGTTCGGCCCAACCTGTTCAACGGACGGGTCAGCAGCCTTCTGCTCGTTCGGTTCAGCATTCGGCTTCTCACGCGGCTCAGCAGCCCACTGCTCGTACGGCCCAGCCTGCAGGCGGCACCCGCTTTAAGCAGCAGGCACCTACCCAGCGAACGCAGGCCCCCCAATCGCATTCGCATCACGCTCGTGGTTCGCATGGCGTTGCTCCGGCGACCCGCTCGAGCTACAACACGCATGCTCGTCGCGGTGCTCAAAAGAAAAGCTCCCCGGTGCCTATGATTATCGGTGGCGTTGTTGCCGTGCTTGCGCTTGTCGCGATCGTTTTCTTTGTCGTGCCAGCCGCCAAGGGCTTCTTTGGCGGTGAGGGTGCGAAAGTCGTTGCAGGCCAGCAGGTTACTATCACGATTCCCGATGGTGCCTCGGGTGACAGCATCGCTTCGATTCTCTCCGAGAATCATATCGTCGAAAATCCCAAGGATTATTATGCGGCGGTGAAAAAGCTCAACGCCGATATGTCGCTCAAGCCTGGTGATTATTCGTTCACCACACTCATGGATGCGACCAAGGTTGTTCAGCAGCTCATGGAAGGCCCCAACGCGGGCTCCAATGCGCTGACTATCCCTGAGGGCCTAACGGTCGATCAAGTCGCCGACCGTGTGGCCCAGGCCTACGACAGCATCTCTAAGGAAGACTTCCTCAACCAGGCCAAGGCCTCCAACTACGTTGACGACTATAGCTTCCTTAAGGGCGCCGCCAACGACTCGCTCGAGGGTTTCTTGTTCCCGAAGACCTATTCGCTGGGCGATTCGCCGACGGCCGATGACGTGATTCGCGCTATGCTCGATCAGTTTAAGACCGAGTACAAGTCGCTTGACTTTGCGAGCTGCGAAGCCAACATCAAGGAGCGCTACGGCGTGGAGATGTCCGATTACGACATCGTCAACTTGGCCTCTATCGTTGAGCGCGAGGGCCTCAACGCCGATCACCGTGCGCACGTGGCCTCGGTCTTCTACAACCGCCTTGCCGGCAAGCTCGATGGCTTGCGCTATCTCAATAGCGATGCGACTATGATGTATGTCACCGGTGGCGAGGTTACCGCCGACGACCTGCAGAGCGATAGTCCGTATAACACCTATAAGCATGAGGGCCTGCCGCCCACGCCCATCTGCTCTCCGTCGCTCGAGGCGCTTAAGGCCACGCTTGAGCCGACCGACTCCGATGACCTGTATTTCTACATTACGCAGGACGAGGAGTACTTCTCGCAAACCTACGAAGAGCATCAACAGTCTTGGAATTAGCATGAGGATTTTTAGCCCCAAACGATACGTTGCCTCGGTCGATCGCATCGACCTTGATACCCTGTGGGCCGACGGCAAACGCGCCATTCTGCTCGATCGCGATAACACCCTGGTGCCGCGCGACACCGAGCAGGTTCCCGCCGCGGTTTCCGCTTGGCTCGATGCCGCCCGCGCCAAAGGCTTTAAGCTGTGCATGGTGTCCAACAACTGGCATCGCGACCAGGTCATGAGCTCTGCACGCGAGCTGGGACTCGAGGCCATCAGCCACGCCATGAAGCCGGCGCCGTTTGCCCTCAAGGCGGGTCTTAAGCGCCTCGGCGCCACAGCCGACGAGGCGGTGCTGATCGGTGATCAGCTCTACACTGATGTGTGGAGCGGCAATTTTGCCGGCGTCGATACTATCCTGGTTAAGCCGCAGGCAACCCAGGACCTGTGGTACACGCAGATCTTCCGTATCTTTGAGCGCCGGGCCCTGCGCGACCTTCCCTGCGAGGAATAGGTTTCGCCATGTCTCAGCACATCAAACACGGCTGCGACCATATCTTCTTTATCGGCTTTTTGGGCGCGGGCAAATCGACACTCGCGCGCAACGTCGGCACTATGTTCAAGCGGCGTTTTATCGATACCGACCGCCTGGTCGTGCGCCGTTGCGGCAAGTCGGTAACCGAGATTTTTGAGACCGAGGGCGAGGATCGTTTTCGCGAGCTCGAGACCTCGGCGCTCCGTTCGCTCCAAAGCGAGCGCAGCCTGTTGGTTTCGTGCGGGGGCGGTATCGTCGAGACGCCGGTGAATATTGAGTTGATGCACGAAATGGGTACGTGTGTGTACCTCGAGGGCGACTTCGAGGATTCGATTCGCCAGATTCGTCGGTCCGACACGCGCCCCGATTTCCGCTCGCCCGAGCATGCCGCGCGCCTGTTTGAGCATCGCCGTCCGCTGTATCGACAGGCCGCCGACCTTACCCTTGATATTCGCAACAAGTCCTTCGAGGACGTTTCCTACCTTTGTGCCGAGATGCTTTTGGAGCGTGGACTGCTATGATTCGCCGTCAACTGATCAATTTCCAAAACCGCAGCGTCGATGTCCGTGTCGGATTGGGTGCGTTCGATGAGCTTTCGCGCATGTTTGCCTCGGCCGTGGGCAAGCCTAAGCGCGCGATGGTGGTTTGGAACGACGCCACATCCGAGCGTTTTGGCGAGGTCGTCGAGCATGCGCTGGTCGACGCCGGCTTTGCCGTGTCGCTGCTCGTCTTCGAGGTTTCGCCTGCCGGCGCTACGCTGGCCGATGCCGATACCGTCTTTGGCGCCCTGTCGGCTAACGGCATTACCTGCGACGATTTGGTTGTCGCCGTTGGCGATGCCTCAACCTGCTCGGTTGTTAGCTGGTGCGCCAACCAGTGGTGTGGTCGCACCGAGTGCGCGCTGCTGCCGACGACGTTCGACGCCATGCTCACGGTCGCGACGACCATGAAGCCGCTCGTCGCCTCGTCGGCCAATGCGCTTCCCGCTATCGCGTTTCGTCCCGAACCGGGCTTGGTCGTGTGTGACCTCGACCTTGTTCGCGAGACGGACCCCGAGGACCTCAAGCTCGGCTTTGTGGTACTTGTTGGCACCATGCTTTCGAGCAGCAAGTCCCGCTGGAATCAGTTTATTGAGACCGTCCCCGAGATTCTCGCGGGCGAGGAGGTCGCACTCGTCAATGCCGTCCAATGGTCTCAGACTGCCCGCAAGGACGTGCTGACGGCCACGAACCCGAGCGCTCGCCATGCGCTCGATTTTGGCAAGACGGGGGAGCGCACCCTGCGCGCTTGCTTGGGCGATGCCGCTTCGCAGGTCCCTGCCTATCAGCTGTTATCCGAGGGCATGCGCTTTGAGGCGCGCCTAGCACATGATGCCTGCGATTTCGATATCGATTACGTCTTTGAGGTCGATGACTGCCTGGAGGACTTTGGTATCGAGGAACTTGCCTTCGATCTGGAGCCTGCCGCATATATCGAGGAGTTCCGCAGGCAGCAGTTCGCGCGCTCAAACCGCAGCATGCTGCCGCTGCCCGCGGCACTCGGCGCCATTCGCCTAACGAACGTTGAGGACGAGGTTCTTGAGCGCCATGCTCACGCCTACTTGGCTTCTCGCAAAGAACTTCTCTAAGTTTTATTGACATCCATCGTCTTTCGTATCATGTTGAGGGGCGGGTTTCCAATCGGTTGCGGATCGCATGCGATTCCGTCGTTCGGTTGAGACCCGTCCCGTCTTTTTAGAGACAACAAGAAAGGAATCTGCATGTCTGAGTTTGCTGCCGGTCCCGCCGGTCGTATCGAGCGTGTCCGTGCCCTTATGGCCGAGCGTGGCTACGACGCCATCGTGGTACGCGACGAGGCCAACCTTCGTTGGCTTACGGGCGTGAAAGGCGTCTTCGACTACACCTTCGAGTTCCCGCACGCTGCGTTTATTACGGCCGACCAGTGCCTGTTCCACACCGACTCGCGCTACCTCAACAGCTTTGAGGAGAACACGCCCGCCGGCAGCCCTTGGGTCTACGACATGGACGAGGGCACCATCCCCGGTTGGGTCGCCGGCAAAATCGCGGCCAACAAGTGCCGCGTCTGCGCTGTCGAGGACGACATGCAGATCAACTTCTATCAGGGTATTCAGCGTGGTCTGGAGGATCGTTCCGTCGCCTGCATGCTGCCGCTGATGCATGCCGACATTCGCAAGATGCGCGCCATTAAGGACGCTGAGGAGATCGAGCTCATGCGCCATGCGCAGTCGATCACCGACGCCGCCTTCCAGCACATGCTCGGCTTTATTAAGCCTGGTATGACCGAGAAGCAGGTTCGCAACGAGCTCGAGAACTTTATGTTCGCCAACGGCGCCGATAGCCTTGCCTTCGGCTCCATCGTGGCGAGCGGTCCCAACACCGCCAACCCGCATGCCGTGCCGAGCGACCGCGTGATCGAGAAGGGCGATTTCGTTCTTATGGATTACGGCGCGGGCTACTGTGATTACCGCTCCGACATGACACGCACCGTCGTGATGGGCGAGCCCACGCAGGAGCAAGTCGACCTGTACGCACTCGTGCGCCGCACGCACGAGGAATGCGTCGCCGCCATCCATCCGGGCGTCGAGGGCAACGACATCTTTAAGCTCTCCAAGAAGATCATCGGCGATGCCGGCTATGGCGATTACTATAACCATGGCTTGGGCCACGGCGTCGGTATCGACATCCACGAGCTGCCCAACTTCAACCGCAGCAAGAACACCATCGAGGTCGGCTCGGTTATCACCATGGAGCCCGGCGTCTACCTGCCCGGCGTGGGCGGCGTGCGCCTGGAGGACTACGGCGTGGTCACCGAGAACGGCTACGAGCCCTTCACTAAGACCCCGCATGACCTGCACGTTATCGATTGCTAGTCTACTTCGGTAGATAGTTTGGGGCGGGGCGTTCGGATCGATTCGGACGTCCCGCGTTCTCTTTTTATGCGCTCGCCGCAGGCGCCGTCTGCAAGTGTATAATTTCTATCGTATGTAATTTGGACGCTTGTGCGTTCTGCCCATAACAAGAAAGGTCGCTATGCCTACCATTTCTACCGCCGACTTCAAGAACGGCCTCGGTCTCCGCATCAAGGACAAGGTCTACACCATCGTCGAGTTCCAGCATGTCAAGCCGGGCAAGGGCGGCGCGTTTGTGCGCTACAAGACCCGCGACATCAAGAGTGGCCGCGTCGTCGAGAACACCTGCAACGCCGGCACCAAGTTCGAGAGCGTCATGCTCACCACCCGTGAGTTCCAGTACCTCTACAACGATGGCACCGACTACATCTTCATGGACAACGAGTCCTATGAGCAGGTTCCCGTTCCCGAGGACATGGTGGGCGAGAACTCCAAGTGGCTGCGCGAGAACGACATCTGCCAGCTGCTCTTCGCTGACGATGAGCTCATGGGCGTGACTCCGCCGATGTTCATCGAGACCACCATCGTCCAAACCGACCCGGGCTTTAAGGGTGACACCGTCCAGGGTTCCACCAAGCCGGCCACGATCGACACCGGCGCTGTCATCCAGGTCCCCATGTACCTCAACGAGGGCGAGGTCATCAAGGTTGACACCCGCGACGGCAAGTTCGTCTCCCGCGTCTAGCAACCAACTTTTCTAGGAGGACTCATGCCCCAGGAAATCAAGATTGACGGCATCGGCATTTCGCCCGATGTTCTGACCGCCATCGTCTCGCGCGCCGTGTCCGATGTCGAGGGCATCGCCTCCGTTGGCGTCAAGGACCTTGCCACCAACCTTGTCTCCATGATGCTCTCGTCCAAGGCCCCGGCTTCCGAGCCGGCGGTCGAGGCCGAGGTCGTTGGCGACAAGCTTGCACTCACCGTGCGCGTCGTGGTGTTCTTTGGCTATCCGTTCAAGAAACTCGCCGAGGCCGTTCGCGCTGCCGTGGTCGCCGCCATCGATGCCCAGGTTGGCGTTGAGGTCGAGCGCGTTGACGTTTGCATCGACGGCCTCGTTTTCCCCAAGGAGTAACCTTTGAGCCTTAAGGTTTATCGCGGGCGTACGCTTGCCCGCAGTCAGGCGCTACAGCTGCTGTTCCAGGCCGAGGCCACGGACAGCCCGCTCGAGCGCGTCCTCGAGGGTGATTTCCTGATCTCGAAGGGTCCCCTCGATCCCTATGCGCTGGAGCTGTGCCGAGGTGCCTACGAGCATATCGACCGCATCGACTGTGCTCTGCGCTCCGTTGCCAAGAACTGGGATCTTATGCGCATGCCCGGCGCCGACCGCAATCTGCTGCGTATCGCCGTTTACGAGATGCGTTTCCTCACCGACGAGGAGGTCTCGGACGCCATCGTGATCAACGAGGCCGTCGAGCTTGCCAAGGCCTATGGCACCGACCAGTCCGCGTCGTTCGTCAATGGCGTGCTGGGTAAGATCGCTCGCAGCGAGGAGCTGCCGGGCGAGGACCTATACCAGGAGCTGCTGGCCGAGGATCGCGCTCGCGAGGAGGCACAGGCTGCTGAGGCTGCCGCAAAGGTTGCGGTTGCTCAGGCTGAGGCTGGTGTGCTGGCCGAGGATTCGGACGCTGCTGAGGCCGTCGAGGCCGACTCCGTCGAGGAGTAGCCATGCCAGAGGGTTCCGTCCGCAACTTTGACGAGATCTCGGACCGTCTGGACCAGATCATCGCTACCGTTCGCTCCAAGGATACGTCCTTGGAGCGTTCGCTCGATCTGTTTGACGAGGCGATTGAGCTTGGCTCCCGCGCGGTCGATATGGTCGACAAGTTTGAGCTGACGCCGTGTGAGGCCGACAAGCTCGAGCAGGAATACGATGAGGATGCGGCAAACGAATCCCAGGATAGCTAGGCCGCATCTCCGGATACGAATGGTTGATGGCATTCATGAAACGCGTGCGTCTTGATGACGAACTGATTTCACAGGGCATCTGCGCCGATCGCGCGGATGCCCTTCGCACTCTTATGGCCGGCTTGGTCTCGAGTGGGGGCGAGCGTTTAACTTCGCCGGGCCTTAAGGTGATCCCGGGCCTGCCGCTGCACGTGAAGGGGCGCATTCCCTATGTTGGCCGCGGCGGTCTTAAGCTCGAAGGCTCGCTTGATGCGTTTGGCATCAATCCGACGGGCCTTGCCTGTCTGGATGTTGGCTGCTCTACTGGCGGCTTTACCGATTGCCTGCTCAAGCGCGGAGCTGCGACTGTTGTCTCGGTCGACGTAGGCCGTGCCCAGTTCGACTGGTCGCTGCGCCAAGACGATCGTGTGACGCTCCACGAGCGCACGAATGTGACGCAGTTGCCCGAGCTCGGCTACGGCGGTGCTATCGATCTGGCCGTGTGCGATGTGTCTTTTACGAGTATTGCGAATATCATCGACGCCGTGCTGGCGTGCCTGAAGCCTTCGGGTTCGTTTTGCACGCTCGTAAAGCCGCAGTTTGAGGCTCCGGCGGCGCTGGTGGGCGAGGGCGGCATTGTGACCGATCCCGTCGTGCGCCGCGATACACTCGTTGCGGCAGTTGAACTCTTTGCTGCCAAGGGGCTGTTCCCGGTCGATGTGTGCGTGTCGCCCATTCATGGTGCCAAGGGAAACGTTGAGTTTTTCCTGTACGGCACTAGATTTGAATCTGGCGACCGCTCGCAAGACGAGCTGCAATCCCAGGTATCGGTTTTGAGCGAGAAAGCTGCAACGCTATGAAGGTCTTTCTGGTTCCTAATTACTACAAGCAAGAGGCGGTCGAGAGCGGCCTGATGCTCGAGCTTTGGTTGACGCGCCAGGGCTATGAGGTCGCATGGGCTGCCGACCAGCGATCGAAGATTCAAAGCACTCCTGATATTGACGGCTCCGATCTGGTCATTACGCTCGGCGGTGACGGTACGTTGCTGCGCGCTGCCCGCATCCTCAACCATCGCGAGATTCCTATCCTCGGTCTTTCCTATGGTCACCTGGGCTTTTTAACTGCTGCGAGTCCCGAGGAGCGCGACATTCTGCAGGTCGTGAGCGACGCCCTGTCCGGCGAGCTGCATGTGAGCCGTCGCGCTACCATCGCCGCGGATATCGTGTCCGTGCGCGAAGACGGTACGAAGGATGTCGTGCGCACCTTCGCCCTCAACGACATGGCGCTTACCCGCGGTCCGCTGTCCGATATGGTCGAGTTCGACATCACGGTGTCCGGCCATCATATCGACCGCCTACGCGGTGACGGTGTCGTCGTTTCGACGGCGACTGGTTCTACGGGGTACGCGCTCAGTGCCGGTGGCCCCATCGTGAGCCCCGACTATACGGGCATGGTCTGCGTACCCATTGCGCCGCACACCATTCAGGCCCGTGCCTTCTTGACTTCGCCGAGTGATGTCGTCGAAATCTTTATGTCCGATGATCGCCCGAGTGTTCCGGCGATTGCTATCGATGGGCAGTTTATTACCTGCGATGGCACCGTTGAGAGCGTGGCGGTGCGCCGCGGGCCCGGAGATGTGTTGCTGCTGGATTACGGCCCCGAGAGCTTCTATAACTCGGTGAGCCGCGTATTCTACGGAGTCCGTCATGATCGATGAGCTGCGGGTTTCTAACATTGCACTCATTCGCGAGGCGACGTTGGTGCCGAGTGCCGGCCTGACTGTCCTGACCGGCGAGACCGGTGCCGGCAAGACCGCGCTGCTCTCGGCCCTCAAACTTATTTTGGGCGAGCGCGCGGATTCCTCGACGGTGCGCGAGGGTGAGGCGCTGGCGAGCGTCGAGGCGCGACTCTTTGACGGGCCGCACGACACGGAGGGCTTCACGGTCCAGCGCAGCCTTTCTGCCGAGGGCCGCAGCCGCGTGAAGATTGACGGCCGCATCGCCAGTGTGCGCGAGCTTTCGGAGCGCGTCGGTGTGATGATGGATCTGTGCGGCCAGCACGAGCACCAGCGCTTACTCGATCCGGTGCATCACGTTGCGATGGTCGATGCGTGGGCGGGACGCTCTGCGCTCGAGGCGCTGGATGCGTACCGCGCCCGCTTTAAGGCATCGCGCGCTGCCGCCAAGGAGGTTCGACGTGTCGAAGAGGCCTCGCGTGCGCAGGGGAGCCGCGTCGAGGAGGCGCGCTTTGCCCTCGAGCGCATCGGCGAGGTCGACCCCAAGCCGGGCGAGTATGAGGAACTCGAGGAACTGCTGCCGCGCTCCGAACATGCCGAGGTACTGGTTGCCACGGCTAACGATGCCCATGCATCGCTTGCCGCCGAAGGGGGAGCGCTCGATGCCGTGAACAGCGCCGTGGCAGAACTTTCCCGTATGGCTACCGTCGATCGCAAACTGGGTGACATTGCCGATGCACTTTCGGATGCCTGTATCTCCCTTGAGGATTGCGCGAACGAGCTTCGTTCCTATCGCGATGGCGTCGCCTTCGACCCGCGCGAGCTCGCACGCATGCGTGAGCGGTATTCCGACCTCAAGGGCCTGTTGCGTCAGTGGGGTCCCACCATGGACGATGTCTTTGCCATGCGCGATCGCTCGCAAGAGCTGCTGTCCCTGGTCGATGATGGCGATGAACAGATCAAAAAGGCGCGTGAAGCGCTTGGCGCGGCGGAGCGCGAACTGTTTGCTGCCGCCAAGGCGCTTAAGCGCGCTCGCAATACGGCGGCCCCGCGCTTCTGTCACGAGGTCGGCCGCCAGATGGCTCGCTTGGAGATGGGTGGCGCCGAGCTCGTCTGGGAGTCGCGCGATCTTCCCCGTGCCGAGTGGACGCCCGTTGGTCCTTCGAGCTACGAGCTGCTATACCGCAGCGGTGCCGGCTTGACGCCGCGTCCCCTGCGTCGAATTGCGTCGGGCGGCGAGCTCAGCCGCGTCATGCTGGCAAGTAAGGTTGTCCTCGGTAACGCGGACGGTGTCGATACACTGGTGTTTGACGAGGTCGATGCCGGTGTCGGTGGCTCCACGGCGCGTGCACTCGCGGGCGTGCTGGCAGATCTCGCCGCTACGCATCAGGTGATTGTCGTAACCCATTTGGCGCAGGTCGCCGTCATGGCTGACAAGCATTATGTCGTCAGCAAGGAACCGGGCGATCTTCCCCAGACGCATTTGGACGAGGTAACCGGCGAAGCGCGTATCGCCGAGATCGCCCGCATGTTGAGCGGCGATCAGTCCGAGGCAAGCTTAGCGCATGCCAAGCAGATGCTCGAAGAAGCTCGAGGTTAGGTCGTATCAGCGGTGTTGGTGGGACAAAATAGACTGAAATTTTTGTCCCACTACGCGTTTTACTCAACGACCTTATCCGGCTGGATGAGCTCCTCGTAGTAGCTGATATGCTCACGCGCGTCTTCAATCTCGGGCAGCAGGAAGTTGTAGATGACTTCGATGATCATCGTGGCGCTGATCTTAGAGAACGCAAAGTCGCCCGTCGTCAGCAGCGCTTCGTGGTTGATGGTATTAAAGGTGTAGTCTGCCAGACGCGCGAGCGGGGATTTGCTGTCGCTGCTGATGACGACTACGGTTGCGCCGCAGTTGCGAGCCGCTTTTGCCATGCGATTCAGTCGGCGCGATTTGCCGGAGTTTGAGATAAGCACGATGACGTCACCCGGGCGTAACGTGAGCGCAAAGCCGATTGATGTCTCGCTAATGGTGCTCGCCATGCAGCGCAGGCCCAGCTGCGAAAACTTAAACGTCGCATCGAGCGCGACCGCGTTCGTATTGCCCACAGCCGCAAACTCAATAACCCCTGCATGCTTAAGGGCATGCACAACAGCCGCCAGCGTATCGTGGTCGATTCCGTCGATGGTCGCATTAAGCTCGCTCACCTTGGCAGCCAGGATGTTCTTGAGGCTCTGCTCCATATTGTCGAGCGAGACCTCGTCGGTCAGGCCCTCGTTGCGCTGGCTTTCCAAATCCCTCGCCAACGAAAACTGAAAGCTGCGGAAGCTGCCAAACCCAAGCTTGCGGCAGAAGCGCGAAACGGTCGCCTCGGACGTGGCAGCGGCGCGTGAGAGCTGAGCCGCCGTGAGGCGTGGAGCCTCGGACTGGTGCTCCAATATATAGTCGACAATGCGCTGCTCGGACTCGCTGTATCCCTGGTGGGTGCTAATGAGGGAAAGTGCGCTCTTGCTACTATCGGTCATGGATGGCTCCTGGTTGGCATGAAAATCTAATTTGATTCGCAATGCCATAGTATACGGGCATTTTCAATTACAAGATACACCTTGCCGTTTCAAGTGTTGATGGTAAACTTTCACTTACCGTTTACGGTTATGAAAGAACCTTTCACCGGAGAATTGCACCTTGTCTCTTCTCACGCGGACGGTAGGTTGGTATCTTTCAGTTGTGGAAAAATGCGCATCGAAGCGCGTGTAGGGGAGCGCCCGCGGGCGCTGTACTCAAGAAGGAGGGACACATGGCTAAGTTTGACATCATCGCCGCGACCGGTTGCCCGACCGGCATTGCGCACACCTTCATGGCGAAGGAGGCGCTGGAGAAGGCAGCTGCCGAGCGCGGTCTGACCATTAAGGTCGAGACTCATGGCCAGGTCGGTGTCGAGAACGAGCTCACCAAGAGTGAGATCGCTGGTGCCAAGGCCGTCGTCGTCGCAGCCGACAAGGATGTCCAGGCTGAGCGTTTCGCCGGTAAGCCCATGGTTTCCGTTGGTGTTTCCAAGGCCCTGTCCGTTGAGGCCGCCGGTAAGCTGATTGACCGCGCGCTCGCCGCCAAGGGCGACAGCACGGTTGCAGCCGCTGCCGATGTCGAGGACGAGGTCGAGGAGAAGGAGTCCATCGGCC
This sequence comes from uncultured Collinsella sp., assembly GCA_902493855.1. Lineage (GTDB taxonomy): Bacteria > Actinomycetota > Coriobacteriia > Coriobacteriales > Coriobacteriaceae > Collinsella. The sequence goes on along the minus strand of CABUQV010000002.1, from coordinate 22,532 downwards.
ACATCATCTACAAGCACCTCATGAACGGCGTCAGCCACATGCTGGTCTTCGTCGTTGCCGGTGGTGTTCTGACCGCCGTTTCGTTCCTGTGGGGCATTACGTCCTTCGATTCGACGGCGTCTGACTACAACAGCTTTGCTGCGATGCTCAAGATCATCGGCGGCATCGCCATGAACCTCATGGTTCCGGTGCTTTCCGCCTACATCGCCGAGTCCATCGGCAAGCGCCCGGCGCTCGTCCCCGGCTTTGTTGCCGGCATGATCGCCATCCAGGGCCTGCCTGTTAACGCCGAGACCGGCATGATCGACGCCGGTGGCGCCGGCGTGGGCTTCGGCTTCCTGGGCGGCATCGTCGGTGGCTTCCTCGCCGGTTATGTCATCCTGCTGCTCGAGAAGGTCTTTGCCGGTCTGCCCAAGAACCTGGACGGCCTCAAGGCTATCTTCCTGTACCCGCTGTTCTCGACGGCTATCGTCGGCCTGGTCATGCTCGGCATTTCCGGCCCCATGGCTGCCATCAACACCGCCATGATGGACTTCCTCAAGGGCCTGTCCGCCTCTGGCGCCGTTGTACTGGGTCTTGCCATTGGCTGCATGTGCGCCTTTGACATGGGCGGCCCGGTCAACAAGGCTGCTTACGTCACCGGTACCGCTATGCTCACCGAGGCTTTGGCCGCCGGTGTTGGCACCGATACCTACAACTTCGGCACCAACTTCATGGCTGCCGTCTCCGCCGCCTGCATCGTTCCGCCTCTGATTACCACCTTTGCCGTCGTTGTCGGCAAGAAGTACTTCAGCCAGGAGGATCACGACGCCGGTGTCGTCAACCTCATCCTTGGTTGCACCCACATCACCGAGGGCGCCATTCCGTTCATGACCAAGAACATCTGGCCCGTCATGCCCATCATGATGCTCGGTTCTTCTATCGCTTCGATCCTGACCATTATGTTCAACGTTCACGATCCGGCGCCTCACGGTGGCTTCCTGGTCCTGCCCGTTGTCGAGAACGGTCCGCTGTGGGTCCTCGCGATCCTCGTCGGCGCTGTGGTCGGTGGCATCCTGTTCGTAGCCTTCAAGAAGTACGACTTCGAGAAGAACCAGAAGGCCGCTCCTGCAGCCAAGCCCGTCGAGGCCCCCAAGGCCGCTGCCGTCGAGGCCCCCAAGGCCGAGGCTGCCGACTTCGTGAAGGTCGAGAATGTCTTTGTCGCCGAGGACTTCGCTTCTCGTGACGAGGCTCTGAGCTTCGTTTCCAACCAGGCCGTCAAGGCAGGTATCGCCAGCGACGCCGACGCCGTGATGAACGCCTTCCTGGCTCGCGAGGCCGAGGGCACCACGGGCATGATGGAGGGCTTCGCCATCCCGCATGCCAAGTCCGACGCCATTACCGAGGCTGCCGTCATCGTCGTTAAGGACGAGTCCGGCGTGACCGGTTGGGACACCATGGACGGCGCTCCCGTTAACGTGGCTATCGCCCTGCTCATCCCGGGTGCCCAGGCTGGCACCACGCACCTCAAGATCCTGTCCAAGGTCGCCGAGGCGCTCATGGACGAGGACTTCCGTGCCACCGTCAAGGGTTCCACCGACGCCGCCGAGATAGCCAAGACGATCAACGCCCGCCTGGTCTAATCCCCCAGCCCGCGAATAACATCGCCCCCTGTATATAAGGCGGAGTCCCTCTCCAGGGCCTCCGCCTTTTTCATCCCCAAATAAGTTGCGGTGAAATAGGGACTGTTTAAACGATTCAACCCATAATTCAGTCCCTATTTCACCGCAACTTATAAAAGGGCATAGAGGGGGCCGCCTGTCGAGTCCTTGTCGCGAACAGATCATCAGCCAGAATTCCGTTCGCACGATATCGCTCTGGACCGACCGAGTTTCCGCAGCTCGCCCGCCGGACGGGGCGATTAAGTTTGTCGCGAGTTCCGCACGCAAAGGAAAGCACTTAATGTGCTTTCCGTCTTGCGCAGGACTGTAGAGCAGCAAACTTAATCGTCCCGCCCGGCGGGCGAGCGCAGGGATACGACATCTGTCCAACAATTCGTGTGAAACACAATGAAAAACCGTTTGATGTGAGTTAATATAAACAACGTCGTGAATCTGACTCCTGCCACATGCATGACAGGGGTTAAACACAAAAAGGAGTCAATTATGGTTTCTGAGAAGGCTACCCTCGTTAATCCTCAGGGTCTGCACATGCGTCCGGCTGGTCTGTTCGCCTCCACCATGGGCAAGTACGCCTGTGACGTGACGGTCGTCACCCCCGAGAAGGAGGTCAACGGCAAGTCCCCGATGGCCCTCATGGCTGCTGGTATCCCCTGCGGCACCGAGGTCGAGGTCAAGTGCGACGGCGCTGACGAGGCCGAGGCTCTGGCTGCTGCCATCGAGCTCATCAAGAGCGGTCTTGGCGAGTAGAACTCAAACGGGTCGCATGTTGAACAACTAAGTTCATATTTGGGGGCGCAGTGACCTGTTGTAAGGTAGCTGCGCTCTTTTGTCATGGATATGGCAAAACGCTTTATCACATGACACGGAGAGAGGAATGGGAATGTATCAGGGAGTCAACGCTTCCGAGGGCATCGGTATCGGCACCGTCATGGTCGCCGTCGATCCCGACTTGACGTTTGAGCCGCACGAGGTTGCTGATTCGGCAGCAGAGAAGGAGCGCTATCAGTCCGCTCTTTCGGTCTTCTGCGAGAAGACCCAGGCTCAGGCCGACCACATGAAGGAGACGGTGGGCGAGGCCGAGGCCGAGATCATGAGCGGACACATTGTCCTGGCTCAGGACCCGGGCATGACCGACGCCATCAACGCCGCCATTGACGGCGGTACCTGCGCCGAGCAGGCGCTCATGGACACCTCGACCATGTTCGAGAACATGTTCCTGTCCATGGACGACGAGATGTTCCGTCTGCGCGCGGCCGACATCGCCGACATCCGCACCGGTATTCTGGCCGAGCTGCTGGGCAAGGAGGTCGTCGACCTCTCCGTCCTGCCCGAGAACACCGTCGTTGTCGTGCACGACCTTACGCCGTCCATGACCGCCACGATCGATAAGGCCCACGTTGCCGGTATCGTCACCGAGACCGGTGGCCGCACGTCGCACTCCGCGATCATTGCGCGCGCCCTCGAGATCCCGGCTGTCCTTTCGGTTTCCAACAGCTGCACCGCGCTGCGCAACGGTATGACCGTTGTCGTCGACGGCGGCAAGGGTATCGTCGAGGCCGATCCCGACGAGGAGACGCTCGCTGCCTACACCGCCAAGGCCGAGGCCTTCGCTGCCGAGAAGGCAGCCCTCGAGGCCTTCCGCGGCAAGCCGTCCGTGACTGCCGATGGCATCAAGAAGATCATCGCCTGCAACATCGGTAACCCCGATGACGTGCCCAACGCGCTCGATCACGACGCCGAGGCCATCGGTCTGTTCCGCTCCGAGTTCCTGTTCATGGACTCTGCTGAGCTTCCTTCCGAGGAGGAGCAGTTCAACGCCTACCGTAAGGTCGCCAGCGCGCTCAAGGGTGCTCCGGTCATCATCCGCACGCTCGATGTTGGCGGCGACAAGGAGATTCCGTATCTGCACATGGTCAAGGAAGATAACCCCTTCATGGGCTTCCGCGCCGTGCGTTACTGCCTGGCCAATCCCGACCAGTACAAGGTCCAGCTCCGCGCTCTGCTGCGCGCTAGCGCCTTCGGTGACGTCAAGATCATGATCCCGCTCGTCACCTGCGTCGAGGAGGTCTTGGCTGTCAAGGAGCTCGTCGAGCAGTGCAAGGCCGAGCTGACCGAAGAGGGTCGCAAGTTCAACGAGAACATCGAGGTCGGCATCATGGTCGAGACGCCCGCCGCTTCGCTGCTCGCAGACCGTCTTGCCGAGGTTGCCGACTTCTTCTCCATCGGCACCAACGACCTGATCGGCTACACCATGTGCGCCGACCGTGGTAACGACACCATCTCCAACCTGTACCAGGTGTACTATCCCGCCGTGCTCCGCTCGCTCAAGAACATCATCGAGAGCGGCGTTAAGGCCGGTATCATGGTCGGTATGTGCGGCGAGGCCGCTGCCGATCCGCTGCTCGAGCCGCTGCTGATCAGCTGGGGCCTGGAGGAGTTCTCGATGAGCGCTCCGTCGATCCTGCGCGCCCGCAAGACCATCAGCCAGTGGACCAAGGCCGAGTGCGACGAGCTCGCCGAGAAGGCGCTCGCCTGCAACACCGCCGCCGAGGTCAAGGCACTGCTCGAGTCCGCAGCTCGCTAATTTGGTATCAGAGGTAACCGCGTGGTTGGAATGGGCCGGCCACGCGGCCCTCACATATACAGGGGGTACTGTAAATGTTCTACACGCTAACCGCTAACCCGGCTGTCGACATGACGGTTTCGAGCTCTCCGCTCGAGCCCGACGAGAACGTCCGCACCGGCTCGGCCAGCTACACGGCTAACGGCAAGGGCCTCGACGTGTCCTTCGCCTTTAAGAAGATGGGCGTTGACACCGTCGCACTCGGCTTCTTCGCTGGCTTCACGGGCAAGTTTATCGTCGAGGAGGTCATGAACCTGGGCTGCCTGTGCCGCCCGGTCTGGACCGACGGTATCACGCGCATCAACACCTACGTCAACGATGGCCAGCACGAGTACGGCATCCTGAACCCCGGCGCTCCTATTACGCCGCAGCACCAGGAGGAGCTCTACAACATCCTGGACACCGCGGGCGATCTCGAGTGCCTGATCGTTTCCGGCTCCGTGCCTCCCAAAGCTACGCCCGACTTCCTGGCTCAGGTCATGGAGCACGCTCAGGCTCGTGGCGCCGACGTCGTCCTGGACCTGTCCTCCGACAAGCTCAAGGAGCTCGCTCACAAGAAGCCGCTGCTCATCAAGCCGAACCATCACGAGATGAAGGCCATCTTCGGCGTGCCGGTCGACACCGACGACGAGGTCCGCGTTGCCATGAAGATGGCTCACGACGCTGGCGTTCAGAACGTGCTGCTCACCCGTGGTAGCCGCGGCGACGCTTACTTCTCCAACGGCGAGGATATTTGGTACGCCAAGCGTGAGTTCAACATCAAGCTGGTTTCTTCTGTCTGCGCCGGCGACTGCACCCTCGCTGCGTTCCTGCACAAGTGGTACAGGGATCGCGACAACGTCGAGGAGGCCATGAAGCTCGCTATGGCCACCGGCGCCAACGTTGCCGAGTCCGTCGGCATCGGCGACTTCGGTCACGTCGACGAGTACAGCAAGCGCGTTGCTGTCCGCAAGCTCGATCGTCAGTAATCGAAACGCGACATATTCGTGCGCATGCGGCGCCCCGGTTTCGGCTGGGGCGCCTTTTTTGTTCCGTTATTGGAGAGAGATGCTCTGCCGTACTTCATCGCTTCCACACCGTTCACCGAGTTGTCCTAGCCTTTTACCGTTGGGTGGAATATACTTTCATTAACACGTTACTTCGTGAAAGGAACATTCATGATTTACACGCTCACTGCAAATCCCGCCATTGACTACAACATCGCCTGCGACGGCCTTGCTGCCAACACCGTCACGCGTACCCGTAACGCCGTCTACACGCCCAACGGCAAGGGTCTCAACGTCTCGTTCACCCTCGATCACTACGGTGTTGACACCACGATCCTGGGCTTTTTCGCCGGCTTCTCGGGCGAGTTTATCGTTAAGGGCGCCGAGGCCCTGGGCGTGCCCGTCAAGCCCGTTTGGACCGACGGCATCACGCGCGTCAACGTGTTCCTCAATGCCGGACCCGACACCGAGTACAACATGGTCAACGCCGGTGCCGCCATCAACGAGGCCAACGAGCAGGAGATGTTTGAGCTCATCGATTCGCTCGATGACATGACCTGCCTGGTCATCAGCGGCTCGCTGCCTCCCAACACTTCCGAGGGCTTCTTGGCCGAGGTCCTGCGCCGCGTCAAGGCCAAGGGGGCCGAGTTCGTCCTCGACATCTCGAGCCATCAGCTGGCAGACCTCATTGCCATGGAGCCGCTGCTGATCAAGCCCAATGACGACGAGCTGCTCGACATCTTTGGCATTAAGGTGAGCGGTGGCGACGATGAGTCCGTCAAGGGCGCTATGGCCGAGCTGCACGCTAAGGGCGCCAAGAACGTGCTGCTGACCCTCGGTGGCGCCGGTGCGTACTTCTCCAACGGCGAGCACATCTGGTTTGCCAATCGCACCTTCGACGTCAAGCTGCTGTCGACGGTGTGCGCCGGCGATTCCTCGCTCGCTGCCTTCCTGTCCGTATGGCACGACGCTCCCAAGCGCGTCGAGGATGCCCTCCGTCTGTCGATGGCCACCGGCGCCAACGTGGTCGAGTGCCCGGGCCTAGGCGACTTTGCCAAGGTGGACGAATACAAGAAGAACATCGAAGTTCGTCAGGTCTGCTAGCCGCATCGAAAAATCGCTGCCGAACACCCGCTTTGGATCTCCGAGGCGGGTGTTTTTTGTGCACTGAACGCATATGGCGTCTGCTGTCTCGTTTTATGGAATTGACGACGCGATTGCGTGTGCGCGCTTTCTTGTTTCTTGCTAGACTTCTTGAGAACCATCGATTTACGCTCACAAGTGCAGGAGGCCATAGGCATGTGCAATGTTTCGCTCAACGGTACTCAACCGTCCGATGCGTCCCTGCGCGTCCTGCGCGCGCTTGAGGCGGCTGGTCTTGAGGCTTGGTACGTGGGTGGTTGGGTGCGCGACGCCCTGATGGGGTGCCCCAGCCACGATGTTGATATGTGCTGTAGCGGCCTGTGGCAGGAGTCCAAAGCGGCGCTCGAGGCCGCCGGCATCGCGGTTGTGGAGTCGGGCATTAAATTTGGCGGAATCACGGCTATTTCCGATGGCGAGCGTATCGAGGTCACCACGTACCGTCTGGATGGCTTTTACACCGATGGTCGCCATCCCCAGAGTGTGGAACGTGCCGCCTCGCTCGAGGACGATCTGGCGCGCCGTGACTTTACCGTCAACGCCATGGCCTGGCATCCCGAGCGCGGGCTTGTCGACCGCTACGACGGCCAGGGTGACTTGGAGCGCAAGCTGATTCGCGCTGTCGGCGATCCCAAGCGTCGCTTTAACGAGGACGCCCTTCGCATGCTGCGCGCGGTACGCTTTGCCTGCCGCCTGGACTTTATGATTGAGCCCGAGACAAAGCGCGCGCTTGCTGAGTGTGCGCCGTTGCTCGATGCTGTGGCGCGCGAGCGTGTGGGTATTGAGCTCGAGGGCATTCTTTCGACCGGTCATGGGGGAGACGCGATGCTTCGCTATCCCGAGCTCATCTGTGCCTCTGTGCCCGAGTTGGCAGCGGGTCGCGGCTTTGATCAGCGAAGTGTCTATCATGCGTTTAACGTCTACGAGCATATCGCCCGTGTGCTGACGGTGGCGGGGGAGCTGGCGCTGTGTGACGGCGTCGCGCCCTCGTCGAGCCTGATGTGGGCGGCGTTTTTGCACGATGTGTCCAAGCCCGATTGTTTCACGGTCGATCACGCCGGCAGCGGACACTTCTACGGTCATCCCGAGCTCGGCGCCAAGAAAGCGCGCGTCATTATGGATCGCCTGGCGCTCTCGCACGACTTGGTGCGCGACGTGTGCCTGCTCATCAAATATCACGACAAACCGCTGCGTCCCGAGCGTTCCTGTTTGCTCAATATGATGCGCTTGCTTTCGGGCGAGGGTGTCGACACTCCGCGTTTGATGGACGAGCTTATGGACCTTAAACGTGCCGATACGCTGGGCAAGGCCCCGTCGTGCTTCTATTACGTCGAGACGATTGAGGAGATGCGCGCGATGGCGCACGAGCTGCTGAAGGCAGGGGAGCCCTATATGCTCAAGATGCTCGCCATCAACGGCGGCGACCTGATCCGTGCCGGTCTGAAGCCGGGGCCCGAGCTAGGCCAACTACTCAACTCCGCCCTCGACGCCGTGATTGAAGACAACATTCCCAACGAGCGCGAAGCTCTTTTGGTCCAGCTCAACTTGAATTAGCTACCCAGTTTACCTGCGTGTTCCATAACCTGCCAACAATTTTTCGGCAATTTGGAATTTCTTCTTGCGCTGACGTTTTTTGTCCCGTAATATATTTCCTCGCAGCACGGCAGTGCAGATGTCATGTGGCCCGTTCGTCTAGCGGTTTAGGACGCCGCCCTCTCAAGGCGGAGATCACCAGTTCGAATCTGGTACGGGCTACCACGCATCTGATACCCGGACTTCCCATGGAAGGCCGGGTTTTTTATTTTCAAACAACCGTCTGCAATTCCCGTTTGAACCAGAGCTTTGCGTTCTGCCTATGGCCCTTACGGGTACAATATCCAAGATATTTTGACTGTTAGAAGGAGTCTCATGACGGAGTCCTCTCAGCATACGTCTAAGCCCCAGGTCGAGGTTGAGGCCTCGGGCGGAGATGACAATAAGAGCGCACGCCGTGGCGCCATCTTTATCGGCGTCGTGCTGGTGGGTTATATCGTCTATCTGGTGGTAACCGGGCAGATGGGGCAGTTCTGGGCCGCTATGTCGAGCGTCCAGGCGTCATGGCTCGTTGTCGCGTGTCTTTGCATGTTCATGTATCTGTTCTTTGGCATTGTGGCGTATGCGATCGCTGTCTGGCTCGACCCCAATTCACCCGTCGGCATCCGCGACCTGATCTCGGTCGAGGCGAGTGGCATCTTCTTTGGCAACCTCACGCCCATGATGATGGGCTCGACTCCTGCTCAGATCTACCGCCTTACCAAGGCGGGCCAAAATGTCGGCGAGGCTGGCGCCACGCAGTTCACGCGCTTTATCGTGTATCAGTTTGGCCTCGTTGCCTGGGGCGCTATCCTACTGCTTGCTCGCATGCCGTTTTTTGCCGAGCGCTATGGCGACATGACGCTGCTGTGCGTCTTTAGCTTTGGTGGGCACTGCTGCATCTTGCTTGGCATCTTCGCCGTCGCGCTCATGCCTAAGACCGTCACGCGCGTCGCCCACTGCATCATCAATTGGCTTGAGCGCATTGGTGTCTCGGCCACTAAGATCGAGGGATGGCGCACGTTTGTCGATGGCGAGATCTACTCCTTCTCCGAGAAGTTCAAGCTTTCAGCCGGACATTTTTCTTCCATGCTGCTCACCGTGTTTATCACCATGCTGCAGCTCGCGTTTTTCTATCTGGTGCCTTATTTCCTGATGCTTGCCTTTGGCCACCACGAGGTCGACTTTTTCTCGGTCATGGCCGCGAGCGCCTTTGTCCAGCTGCTGAGCTCTGCGGTTCCCTTGCCCGGTGGAACTGGTGGCGCTGAGGGCGGCTTTGCATTGTTCTTGGGTCATTTCTTTGGGTCGGCTTCGACCGCCGGCTATCTGCTGTGGCGCCTCATTACGTTTATTGCGCCGACCATTTTGGCTGCGCCCCTGCTGGGACTTAAGAGCGCCCACAACGAGAGCATCCATGCGCGCTGGGATCGTGTGATGCGCAAGCTCGGCCGCACGCCTCAGACGCCCTCTGCGCCCACTAAGCCGCACCCCACGAATGCTGTTACCGTTGATCCCAAGAAGCGCGCTCAGAAGGCTTCTGGGACCGCTAAGCCGGCTCATAAAGCCTATGTGCGCCAGACAGGCGATGGTATTCGCGTATCTCCGTCGGCACTCAATAAGAGGAAGCATCCCAAGTCGCAGTAGGGCAGTCGTGCGTTCTTCATGATGCGGGGCATATTTGTGCTGTATGGGGGATAATCCTCTTACGTAGATTATCTCTCATCTGTTGATGAATGCTCGCATATCGAAGGGACACGCCCATGGCAACCAGCAAACCGCGTCTTGATCGTCGCATCATTCGCAGCCGTAATGCCATCCTTTCCGCTTTCGAGCGCCTGCTCATGGAAAAGCCGCTGGCAGACATTACGGTGAGTGCCATCGCGCGCGAGGCCAATGTCGACCGCAAAACCTTCTACGTGCACTTTGGCACGGTTGACGGCCTGCTCGATGCCATTGCCGTCGATGTGGTGGAGATGATTGTCGACTCGGTCGAGAAAACGCTTGCTTCCATGGACGGCGACACCAACGAGCGCGCCCTTGGCGCGGCGGCGACCTTCTTTAAAACCGTTAACGAGGCGCTGTGCAACAACCTCGTGCTCAATCGTCAGCTGATCGAGAACATTCCGCTCGATGATTTTATGGCTCGTCTTCGTGCGCCGCTCGAACATGAGATTGCCGAGCGCGATCTGCTGCCCCAAGGTCTCAAGGACGAGATGTTCGACTACTATCTGGCGTTTTTGCTGTCGGGTATTATCGGTATCTATCGCACGTGGGCACTGTCTGACGGCTCGGTTCCTATCGAGCGTGTCTCTGAGGTCGCCAACGACCTAACTCTCAATGGTCTGTCGAGTCTGGAATCTCGCTTGGATTAGGCCTAGTTGGGCTCGTCGGCGTGGAAATACCTGTTCACGAGGTTCTCCGGCGCCTTGTAGACCTCGTCGGCGTAGGAACTGTAGCCTGAGGATCCTTAAAAGAAAGTCCAGTTTATCCTTCCCACTCCAATTTGGAATCCTCCAATGCGCCTTCGCACGCTCGCATGACCTCGATACCATGTGAGCGTGCGAACTCGACGAGCTCTGCGTTGCGGGCGTTTATGGTGCCGAAGGTGGCGGGGCACACGATAAGGCGCGCACAGTGGACGAGGAGCTCTTTGGCGTGGGCTATGGTTTTATCCCCGATAGGCTCGAAGGCGCGCTCGGCCACGCATTCCGCCGCCAGGTCGCGCGCGAGCTCACAGTCGATGTCCCCTTCGTGTAGAATGCCCGCGTAGAACGCCTTGCCCTGCCGGATGAGCTGGCGAAACACAGCTGACCCCGTACCTGCGCCGGCGATGACGAACGTGTGCGCATCGCCGTGTGGGCGCCCAATTTCCACGCTGCCGAAGCGCTCGTTGAAGGTGCCATGTTGAAGGCCGTAGAGCTCGCCAATCGTCTCGCGCGTGAATATGTCCTCGGGTGCGCCGGCGCGGAAGACCCGGCCGTCCTTCACGCAAATCACCTTGTCGGCGCTTTTCTGCGCGAGCTCGAGTTCGTGGATGGACATGATGACAGCCACATTCCGCGATTTCGCAAGGTGGCGAAGTATTCGCAGCAGGTCGATCTGGTAGCGGATATCGAGATACGACGTGGGCTCGTCGAGCACGAGCACACGCGGATCCTGCGCGATGGCGCGTGCGAGCATGACGCGCTGGCGTTGCCCATCGCTTATCTGCATGAAGTCGCGCTCGGCGAGCTCTTCCACATGTGCGGTTTTCATTGCCTCGTCGACCCGACTATGGTCGTCGGGCGAGAGTTTGCCCATTCGCCCGGTGTAGGGATGTCTTCCCGCCTCTACGATATCGCGGCAGGTGAGGAGCTCGGTCCGGGGGCGATCTGTCAGCATAACGGCAAGGTTCCTTGCGAACTCCGCCGTCTTCCATCGGGAAATCTCCCGTCCGTCGAGCTCGACCGCGCCGGCAAGCGGTGCAAGATGGCGTGTGATGGTTTTCAAGATGGTCGACTTGCCCGAGCCGTTCGGCCCGATGAGCGCCACGACGTCGCCCGCGCGAACCTCCAGATCGACACCTTCGACTACGACCTTCTTGTCGTAGCCCGCCGACAGGTCACTTATGCGGAAAAGCGGCGCTCCGTCAGCCTGCGTTTCGACCGGGGTTTCGAGGTTCGACTGCGCTCGGAGGAGGCGTTCCGCGCGCAGTTCCGCACGAGCCGAAAGTGCCTTCTGGCGCTTTCGTGCGAGCTCAGGACTGGCCAAGCATGGAATGTTCCCTCCGAGCGTTTTGGTCCGCGGCACGAATTCCCCCATCTACCTCACCCGCTTCTTCAACATGAGTGCAATAACCACCGGCGCGCCGAAGATGGCGGTGACGGCGCTGATGGAAAGCTCGACGGGGGAGAACAGCGTGCGCGCGATCAAATCGCAGCCCGCGCAGAAGATGGCGCCTCCCAAGAAGCACGCAGGAATCACGCGGATGGGCTTCGACGACTTCAACGCCGACTTCACGAGATGCGGAACCGCGATGCCTACGAACGACACCGGACCAGCGAACGCGGTCACGCAGGCAGAGAGCATGCTCGCTAGAAGGACGAGCACCACGCGGAAGCGTGCGACGTTCACGCCGACGCTTTTCGCGTAGGCTTCTCCCAGCTGGAAGGCGGAAAGGGGCTTCGATATCGCGAATACGCATGCGCTCACGGTGATCACCACGACCGCGATGACCACGACGTCGTCCCAGCTCGAACCCGAGAAGCTACCCAAAGACCAGTTGTGCAGGTTCACGATGGACTGGTCGTCGGCGAAGGCGATGAGGAAGTTCGTCGCCGCCGAGCAGATGTATCCCACCATGACGCCCGCCACGATGAGCATAGCCATGGAACTTATGCGCCGTGCGATGAGGAGCACGAAGCCGATGGTGATAAGCGAGCCCAGAAACGCTGCGGCCACCATGGCCGGCGAGGACATGGCCTGGTTCGCGCCCAGAAGAACGATCATCGTAAGCGCGACGACGAACTTTGCGCCCGAGGAGACGCCCAAGATGAACGGGTCGGCGATGGGGTTGTTGAAAAACGTCTGCAGCAGGAACCCGGAGAGCGAAAGTGCCCCGCCGAGAAGCACGGCTGAAAGCACGCGCGGCAGGCGAATCTCCCAGATGACCTGGCTTTCCATGGAATTGGCCGCGCCGCCCGAAAGGATGCCGGGGATGTGGTCTGCGGGTACGAGTGCGCTCCCGATGCACAGGTTGGCCCCGACGAGCACGATGAGGGCAACAGCGAGCAGCGCCGTCACGACGCGACACCGCGCGGCGCGCCCCGATTCGTCGTATGTCATGGAAAGCCGGCTTCTCATGGCGCTAGCCGAGCTTCCTCAGATAATGGAAGTCGCTCGCGTCATCGCCGGTGAACGCCCCGTGCAGCTCGTCGATAATGTCGGCGGTAGAAGTCATCTGCTGGTACATGTCGGCGCTTGTGACCCAGACGTTGCCGTTCTTCACGGCTTTGAACTGCGACAATAGTGCGTTTTTGCCTACGAAGTCGTTCAAGGTGGCAACCGATTCGTCGATGGTGCCGTTGTAGACGATGATGTCGGCATCCTTCGCCGTCGCGTAGAAGCGCTCCATTTCGAGCGTTACCGACGAACCTGACGTCGACGCTGTCTGCGCGTCATCGAGCGCGTAGCTGCCGCCTGCAAGCTCGATCATCTGCGCCACGTAGTCGCCCGCCCGCCGCGTGACGGCGGCCCCATTCGAGTTAATGTAGAAATACGCCACGGTTTTACCTGACGACGCGAGCCCCGACGTTTGCTCGACGCGGGCCTTCTGCTCGTTGAACAGGTGCGCGGCCTCGTCTTCCTTGTCGAACAGGACGCCGAAAAGCTTAATCCACTCGACGCGCCCGAGTGCTTCGGGCTCGCTCGACGACTGTTCGGTGAGCACGACGAGCCCGAGCTTCTGCAGCTTTTCTTTCACATCGGGCGTGTGGTTGATCATGGTGTTCTCGATGGCGAGCGTGCAGCCCGAGGCCGATATTCGCTCGTAGTCGGGCGCGCTGTACTTGCCGCCGTAGGCGATCGCCCCACTTTCGAGCGCGCTTTTGAAGCCCGCGACCGAGCAATCGTCGGCCTTCGTGCCCGACATTAAGATATTGTCGTTCGCATCGAGCGCGTCGACCAGGCACATCGTCGCCGACGATACGAGATACACCTTGTCGGCGGGACGCCTTATGACCGCGATGTCGGAGCTCAACCCATCAGGTACCTTTGCATCTTGCGGCACCACGAGGAAGCGCTCCCCGTTCGAAACGCAGATAAGCCGCAGGCCGCCTTCGAACTCGTCGACAGTGAAGTGCTTGGCGTATTCAAGCTGAAGCGTCCCCGTCGGCTCCCAGTCGCAGCCCAAATCGGCGTTGTGGAAGTCGGCCGCGGCGCTTGAAGCCGTTCCCGCAGGGGAGCCGCCGCTTGCATCGTCGCCCGATTTCTCCTTCATGGTGGATGAGTCGAAGTAGAGCGTGTAGTCGATGGTGTGCGGCGTCGACATGGCGACGGTCTCGGCCGACACGGCGATGTCCTCGTCGAGCGTGACGGGTATCTCGAACGTGGAGTTGCCTCCGTCGTTTACGGGCGCGTAGTCCACGCCGTCGACGGTCATCTTGTCGTAGTTCGAACTCGACCAGGTGATGGTCGCGGTGTAGGTGTCGCCATCCTTCACAATTGTGGTTGGTGAGGCGATGCTTGCGCGCCCTGACCCGCCGGAAAGCGAGACGCTCACAGTGTATTCCTGAGAGCCCGCCGTGGCACCGGTCGCGTTCGGGCTCGTACTGCACCCCGCGAAGGGAAGCGCGAGCAGGGCGACGAGAACGCAGGCGATCGCGCGCGCCGCGATGCTGCGGCGCTTCCTGTTTTCCCCCTTTGGAAGAATCGACCGCATGGCGTTACTTCAGTGCGTCGGCGCGCAGATCGACGCCGGCGGATTCGAATACGAGCGTGCGGTCGTACCACCGCTCCCTTTTAATGCTCCACGCGGCGCAGGCGGTGTCCTCGTCGAGCGCATCAACGGGCACGTCGTAGGTGTACTTGCCTTCCGCGTTTTCCACATAGGGGATGAAGTCGGCCTCGCTCGCGGCGGCAGCCTCGTCGCCCGTGCCCATGAAGAGCTTGCCGTAGCCCGTGCCGGAAAGTGTCATCACGCAGTGCATGGAGCCGTTTTCCACGATGAGCTGGGCGTCCACAATCCTGAACATGTTCGAGCTGGAATCTACGGTGATCGGATAGGTGCCGTCGGCCACCTTGTCGGCGGTGATGGGGGCAGCGCTTGCGTCCTCGGGCGCATCGGCCGCCTGTTCGGTTTTTTCCTGGGAATCGGCATCGCTTGCCTTTGCGCTGTCGATTGAATTTCCGCCGCAGCCGGCGAGCGAGAACGCGAAAAGCGCCGCCGAAAGGGCGAAGGCGAGGGTTTTCTTCAACATGGAGGGGTTCCTTTCAATCGCTTCGACCGCCCGCGCCGTGCGGTGGGCGGGCGGGATGCGAATGCAACGGGCATGCGCCGTCAGTCGGGGAAGGCGCATGCCCGTTGCACGGGGACGCGACCGGCGCCCCCGTGCGCGGCGAGTTTACAGCTTGGCGATGGCGTCGTCCACGTGCGAGACGTAGATGTCGTCGACCGCGACGTTCTGTCCCAGACCCTGGAGCAGGCACGTCACTTCGAAGCCGGCGGCCACGAACTTCGCAGCCCAGCTGTCGGGGTCGGTCTCGTCTGCCATGTCGTTGTTCGCGTGGTCGCCCGCGACCACCATGAACGGCGCGAGCACGGCCTTCTTGTAGCCTGCGGCGCTCGCGGCGGCGATAACATCCTCGCAGGTCGGTTCAGCCTCGACGGTGCCGACGAAGAACTGCGTCAAGCCCTCGTTCTTAAACACTTCCTGCATCTTGGCATAGTCGGCGTTGGAATCGGCTTCGGTGCCGTGGCCCATGAGGCACAGCGCCGTCTTGCCGTCGTCGAAGGACGCCATGTTCTCCTTAATGGCTGCGGCCACCTTCTTGTAGTCGTCGTCGGAGGTGAGCAGCGGGTCGCCGAGCGAGATCTTATCGAACTTGTCGGCGTACTTGTCGAGCTCGTCTTTCACGTCGGTGTATTCCAGGCCACCCATGAGATGCGTCGGCTGCACGACGATTTCCTTCACGCCGTCTTCCACGCAGCGGTCGAGCGCCTCGGTCATGTTGTCGATCGTGATGCCGTCGCGCTTCTTCAGCTTGTCGATGATGATCTGCGCGGTGAAGGCGCGGCGGATGTCGTAGTCCTGCCAGTACTTTTCGCGGATAGCGTCTTCGATGGCGCCGATGGTGATGTGGCGCGAGTCGTTGTAGCTCGTGCCGAAGCTCGTGACGAGGATGACCGGCTTCACGGCCTTCTCCTTTTCACTCGATTTCTCGGAACTCGCGGAGGTGTTGGAGCAGCCCGCGAGCGCGACTCCGGCGAGCGCGACGGCTCCGGTTGCTGCGGCGCCCATGAAGCCGCGGCGTGACATCTGGTCGGACATGGTTTTTCCTTTCCTCGGTTTGCCGGTCCCCCGGCGACAGTTGCTTGTCGGCACAAGCGAAAGAAAAGCGCACCCCTCGGGGTTCACAAGGAGCTAACGCCACGGCGATGCCGTGAGGAAAAGGCGAAGCAGTCTGGCTTGGGGCGCGAGGCGGTTCGCCCGCGCGTCCTATACAGTAATGTCCCTTGCCCAGGATTCCCACCTGGTTCCCTCCGCAAGCCAGCGCGGGCTGTGCGGGCGCCGCGCCGGTCATTTCCTTTTATCCGATTGTCATATGCTCGTTGCCGAAACTTTTACTATGATAGTGGGCACTTGTGAACGTGTCAAAGCCAGGGCGGGCGGCATTGCGCCTCCTGCCTGCGTATTTGCGCCGATTGCCGCCGCAGGCGCCGTGTTTTGCCCGCTGCGCGAATGGCGGCGTAAACGGTTGCGATGAGAAACGGGAAGGGAAGGCTCGGATGATTCATATCGTTGGCGCAGGCTCGGGCGCCGCCGACCTTATCACGCTGCGCGGGGCGCGCCTTCTGCGCGCGGCCGACGTGATCGTTTGGGCGGGAAGCCTTGTGAATCCCGAGCTGCTCGCTGAGTGCAAGGAATCCTGCATCGTCTACGACAGCGCGCACATGACCTTGGAGGAAGTGCTCGACGTGATGTGCGCGGCAGATGCGCGGGGCGAGGAAGTGGTGCGCCTGCACACGGGCGACCCGTGCCTGTACGGCGCCATCCAGGAGCAGATGGACGCGCTCGACGCGCGCGGCGTGGACTACGAGGTGGTACCCGGCGTGTCGAGCTTTTGCGGTGCCGCGGCGGCGCTTCGCCAGGAATACACGCTGCCGGGAATCAGCCAGTCGGTCGTGATCACGCGGCTTTCCGGACGTACCCCCATGCCCGCGGGCGAGGGCATGCGCACCATGGCGGAAAGCGGCTCGACTATGGTCATCTTCCTGAGCTCGGGTATGCTCGCCGAGCTTTCCGCCGAGCTTTTGGCCGCGGGCCGCAGCTCCGACGAGCCGGCGGCGCTCGTGTACAAGGCGACCTGGCCTGAGGAGCGCGTGGTGCGCTGCACAGTGGGCACGCTCGCCGATGCGGGCGCGCGAGAGGGCATCGACCGCACGGCGCTCGTGGTGGTGGGCCGCGTACTCGGAGCTCGCGGCGGGCTTGCGCACGACGGCGTGCAAGCGGAGTCGTACGAGCGCAGCAAGCTTTACGACCCTTCGTTTGCCACGGGGTATCGGAAGGCGAGCAGCTAGCGTGGCCTTCGAGCACTACATATATACCGGGACGACCCGCCTGCGCTGCGGCTACACGACGGGGAGCTGTGCCGCGCTCGCGGCGAAGGCCGCCTGCGAGATGCTCTTGTCACGAAAGCCCGCCGGCCGCGTGTCGATCGTCACGCCCGGCGGGCTGCCCGTCGAGACGGACGTGGTCGACGCATTTATCGGCGAGGGGTGCGCCCAGTGTGCCGTGCGAAAGGACGCAGGCGACGATGCCGATGTGACCGACGGCGTGCTCGTGTACGCGCGCGTGGAACATGCGGGGTCGGGCACCGGCGCTGCGGGCAGCAAGGGCGTGCCCACGCGCGAATCGGAAGTTTCCGTCGATGGCGGCGTGGGCGTGGGGCGCGTGACGTTGCCCGGGCTCGAGCAGCCGGTGGGGGCGGCCGCCATCAACGCGACGCCGCGCGCGATGATCACTTCGGCGGTGCGCGAGGTGTGCGCCGTGCACGGCTTTTCTGGAAATATTGCTGTGACGATTTCGGTACCCGAGGGCGTTTCCCTTGCCGAAAAGACCTTCAACCCGCACCTGGGGATAGAGGGCGGCATCTCCATCCTGGGCACGACGGGCATCGTCGAGCCGCGCAGCCTCGCTGCCTTGCGCGACAGCATCGAGCTCGAGATCCGGCAGCATGCGGCTATGGGGCGGCGCGGAGTTGTGCTCACGCCCGGCAACTACGGCGGGCAGTTCATCTCGGGGCATTTCCACCTAAACGGTGCGCCGGTGGTCTTCATCTCCAACTTTGTGGGCGATGCGATTGATTGCTGCGTTCGCGAGGGATTCACCAATGTCCTTCTTGTGGGACACATCGGCAAGCTGGTGAAGGTCGCGGGCGGCATCATGGACACCCATTCGCGTACCGCCGACTGCCGCGCGGAGATTCTGGCCGCCCACGCGGCCTTGGCCGGCGCGGGCGCGAAGACTGTGCGCGAGATCATGTCGTCGGTCACGACCACGGCGGCGCTCGAGGTAATCGAGGCCGCCGGCGTGGGGGACGCTGCACGCGCCTCGCTCGCTGCGGCAATCGAGGACAGGTTGCGCCGTCGCGCGGCGGGCGCATGCGACATCGCCGCGGTCGTGTTCGACGCCGAGCGCCGCGAGCTTTTCCGCACGTCGGGCGCCGATGCAGTTATCGGGGAATTGGGGGCGACGTATGAGTAAAGGCGTTCTGTACGGGGTGCGTCGCGCAATCGGCTGGTCGGGGACGAAGGTGGTCATGAAGGCGCGCCGCTCGCTTGCGGACACGAAGCGCATCCTTTGCGAGGAGGGCGCCTTCGACGGCGCCGAGCTCGTAGAGGATTGTGGGCTTCCGGGTGAGCGCGTGTACCGCTCGCTCAACGATGTGCCCGATCGGGGCAGCTACTTCTCGACGATGGTGGTGCGCTAGATGAGGGTTTCCTGCATAGCGTTCACCGAGAGGGGATATGCGTTTGCGGAGCGCGCCGCACGCGCGCTTTCCGATTGCGCGCAGACAGGTGAAGATGACCCTGGCTGGGACGTTTCCGTTTCGCGCGGGTTCGGCGAGGGGAAGGCAGACCTGCGCGCATGGACGGCGCTCGCGTGGGAAGCGTCGGACGCGCTTCTGTTCGTGGGCGCGGCGGGCATCGCCGTGCGGGCGATCGCGCCGCATGTCGCCTCGAAGATAAACGATCCCGCGGTTGTGGCGATCGATGAGGCGGGGCGCTTTGCCGTCCCGCTTTTGTCGGGGCATTTGGGCGGTGCGAACGAGCTTGCGCAAACTGTGGCACGCGCGGCAGGAGCCATCCCCGTCATCACCACGGCGACCGACGTCCGCGGCGTGTGGGCGGTGGATACGTGGGCGCGCTGTGCGGGGCTCGCCGTTTCGAATCCCGAGGCCATCAAGCGAGTGTCGGCGCGGCTGCTTTCGGGCGGGCGCGTGGCGCTCTATTCCGACATGCCGATTTCGGGACAGCCGCCTGAGGGGGTTGACATTGCGTCCGACCGCGCTCGGGCCGATATCGTCGTGTCGCCGTTTGCTGGCGCGAATGCAGGTGCGTCCGTTCGCGCGGCGGAGACAACGGGCAAGGTCGTGCCCGCCGGTGAGACGGGGAAGCCGGCGGGCGGGGGGGCGCTGCCGCCGGCGCCCGAGCCGCTTCGCCTTGTCGTGCCCTGCATCGTTGCGGGCATTGGGTGCCGTCGCGGTGCGTGCGCCGAAGCGATCGAGGAGGCGTTTCTTCTCGCGTGCGGGCAGGCGGGTATCTCGCCTTCGGCCGTGCGCGAGGCGGCGACGATCGACGTGAAGGCGCACGAGGAGGGTCTGCTCGCCTTCTGCCGCGCGCGCAATATCCCGCTCGCGACGTATTCCGCAGAGGAGTTGTCGCAGGTCGAAGGCAGCGTTTCGCCATCTGATTTCGTGCGCGCGACGGTGGGGGTCGACAACGTGTGCGAGCGCGCGGCGCTCGCGGACGGGGGCAAACTTATCTTCCCGAAGCTCGCTCACGGCGGCGTGACCGTCGCGTTTTCCAAGGTAACTATCGAACTTTCGTTTAAGGAGCGGTGATGGGAAAGCTCTTCGTGGTGGGGATCGGCCCGGGCGGCCCCGACGGCATGACGATTGCGGCTCGGCGCGCGCTCGAGACGGCCGACATCGTTGTGGGGTACACGAAATACGTGGAGCTCGCGCTCGCCGCCGTGCCCGACGCGGCGCATCTCGCGACGCCGATGATGCACGAGGTCGAACGGTGCCGCCTGGCGCTTTCGCGCGCGCAGAGCGGAGAAGCCGTGGCGCTCGTGTGCAGCGGTGACGCGGGCGTGTATGGCATGGCGAGCCCCGTGCTGGAGCTTGCGGAGGACTACCCCGATGTTGACGTGGAAGTTATCGCCGGGGCCACCGCGGCTCAGAGCGGGTCGGCGGTGCTCGGCGCCCCGCTTGCCCACGACTTCGCGGTCGTGTCGCTTTCCGACCTGCTCACGCCGTGGGAGGTCATCGAGCGCAGGCTCGCCGCCGTGGCGAGCGCCGACTTCTGCATCTGTTTGTACAACCCGCGCAGCAGAAAGCGCGCCGACAGGCTCTCGCGCGCGGCAAAGATTATGCTCGAATGGAAGGCCCCCGACACGCTCTGCGGCTGGGTACGCAATATCGGGCGTGAGGGGCAGCAGTCGGGCATGTGCAGGCTCTCCGAGCTGGGGGAGTTCGACGCCGACATGTTCACCACGGTGTTCGTCGGCAACGCGGACACGAAGCGCATAGGCGGCCGTATGGTCACGCCGCGCGGGTATCGGGAGATTCCATGCGAAAGGTAACGATTATCGGGGCGGGGCCCGGAAACCCCGACTTGCTCTCGCGCGCGGCGCTCGACGCGATCGACATCGCCGACGTGGTCATCGGCGCTCATCGCGCGTTTGTCGGCATCGACATGCCGCCCGACGTGGTGAGATGCGAGCTCGTTAAGACGGCGGACATCGTCGCCGCGCTCACCGATGCGGCGTCGTGGCAGCGCGCCGTGGTCGTGATGACGGGCGATGTGGGGCTGTTCAGCGGCGCGCGCCGCCTGGTGGAGGCGCTCTCCGGCAACGCGCAGGTGGACGTGTGCGTCATTCCCGGCATAAGCTCGGCGTCGTATCTCGCCGCGCGCCTCGCGCGTCCATGGCAGGATTGGCGCTTTGCGAGCGCTCACGGCGTGGCGTGCGACATCGTGGCCGAGGCCGAGCGCGCAGGTGAGCTCTTCCTCGTCACGTCGGGCGGGGAAGACCCCTCGCGGCTTTCCGGCGAGCTTGTGCAGGCGGGCTTCGGGGACGCGCGCGTGACGGTGGCCGAGCGCCTGTCGTACCCCGACGAGCGCATCACCTGCGCGACCGCAAGTGAAATTGCAGGTCAGACGTTCGACGACTTGAACGTGATGCTTATCGAGTTCGCAGGCGGCGCCGCGAGCTCCCGCTGGCCGTACGCTTCCTCGGGCATTCCCGACGAGCTCTTCATCCGCGGTGACGTTCCCATGACCAAGCAGGAGGTGCGAGCCGTCGCGCTCGCGAAGCTGCGCTTTACCGCGACCGACACCGTGTGGGACGTCGGCGCCGGCACGGGGAGCGTGTCGATCGAGGCGGCGCTCGTCGCGCGAGCGGGGTCGGTATGGGCGGTCGAGCGCAACGCGGCCGGCGTGCGGCTCATCCGGGAGAACGCGGATGCATTTGGGTGCGGCAACGTGCATGCAGTCCCCGGTGTCGCCCCCGAAGCGCTCGCGAAACTGCCCGTCCCCGACGCCGTGTTCGTCGGCGGGAGCGCAGGCGAGCTTCCCTCCATCGTGGAAGCGGCGCTCGAGAAGAACTCGCAGGTTCGCCTGTGCGTGCCATGCGTCACCGTTGAGACGCTCACCGAGGCGAGCGTCCTCCTCTCGGGTTCGCGCTTTAAGGGGTTCGAGGCGTGCCAGGTGTCGGCCGCCCGCGCCGAGGCTGTAGGCTCGCACCATCTTATGAAGGCGCAAAACCCCGTGTTCCTCGTCAGCGCGCGTGGTGCGGGTGGGGAAGGCGGCGCCCGGTGAGCACGTCCATTCCGCGCTTCATGGTCGCTGCGCCCTCGAGCGGGAGCGGCAAGACGGTCGTAACGTGCGCGCTCCTGCGCGCGCTCGCGCGCCGCGGCCTTGCATGCGCGGCCTTCAAATGCGGTCCCGACTACATTGACCCGCTCTTTCATCGCCGCGTCGTTGGTGCGCGCTCGGGCAACTTAGACGGCTTCTTCACCGACGCCCCGACGCTGCGTGCCCTGCTCGCACGCGGCGCCGCGGGTGCGGATGTCGCGGTGCTCGAGGGGGTCATGGGCTTCTACGACGGCATGGCGCCCGGCGTGGCCGACGCGAGCAGCTACCAGGTTGCGCGCGACACGGAAACGCCGGTCGTTTTAGTGGTGAACGGGCGCGGCGCGTCTTTATCGCTCGCCGCCGTAATCCGCGGCATCGCCGAGTTCCTGCCTTGTGCGAACGTGCGCGGCGTCGTGCTGAACAAGACGAGCGCCGCTGCCTGCGCCTACGCGGCGCCTGCGATCGAGAAGCACACGGGCGTCGCGGTTTTGGGGAATATCCCCGCCGACGAGGCGTTCTCGCTCGAAAGCCGGCATCTGGGGCTTGTGACCGCCGACGAAGTCAAGCAGCTCTCCGCGCGCATCGACAAGATGGCCGAGCTGGTGGAAAAGAGCGTCGACGTCGACCGCTTGCTCGAAATAGCGGCGACGGCACCCGAAATCAGCGAGGAACCAAACCCGAAGGAGCCGATCGCGGGAGCGCGGGCATTCGGC
>CABUQV010000001.1 GCA_902493855.1 uncultured Collinsella sp. | reverse complement strand
TCCGGTCCGACCGGGCCGCGCGGCAAGGAGATATATTGCCAGACCGGAGGGGCGCCGTGGGCGGGAATCGCGCACTCCATATTTTGTTCACAAATGAATAGGTCCCTCAGTCGCATCACTGAGGTTAAAACTGAAGCATTGGCTTCTGATATTGGCGATGACCAGCTGGTTTATGAGTATTGAGACATCGGTCATCTCTGGAGCGCTACTTTACCCCAAAGGCATCGGCTATTTGTTTCCCATCGGTAAAAGGCAGGTTTTGTTCGCCAAGCGTTTTTATATATAGAGAAGTTCGGGTTCGAACCCGTGCACCGGCAACAAAAAAGCGACCAACCGGAGTCGATCGCTTTCTTTTCTACGGTGGGCCGTCAGGGGTTCAGCCTGCTCCGCAGGCGGCCGCTGCGGCGCTTCGCGCCTTGCGCACTGCGTTGGCAAACGCTCACGCGTTTCCTCAGCTCCGCGCCCTTTCGGGTTCGAACCCGTGCCGCGGCAACAAAAAAGCGGCCGGCATCCGCCAGTCGCTTTTCTATTCTATGGTGGGCCGTCAGGGGTTCGAACCCTGGACCTTGGGATTAAAAGCGAAATCCCGTTTGCTTTAGCTCTTGAGCAGTGATACCGTACACCCACTCTGACCTGCGGTTTCGTTCGACTAGACGGACTGCGCGGCCTGAGCGGGCTTATTCAACACGGGTACTCCGCGCGGTACGCAGCGGGTACACACCGCGATTGTGGGGTATCGATGGAGCCAAAGCGCTACTACACCTCGTCCTGTCTGCTGCCATATCGCAACGGTGGCTGGCGCGGACGCCTGAAGTTTAAAAAGCAGGACGGGACGTACGGGCAGGTCAGCAAGGTCATGGCCGCTAAATCGAAACGTGCGGCTCAAGCCGAGCTGAGGAAGTGGCGCGAGGAGATGGAGGACCTTGCGCAAAAGAAGCTCAAACTCGGCAGCATGGCACACAAGACAGTAAAAGACCTGCTAGACGGCTATATCGACATGCTCAGCGCATCTGGCTCGATTGAGTCCTCGACCGTCTACGACTATCGAGGTGCCGCGCGGCTCGTTGAGCGCAAAATCGGCGGCATTGAGTTTGATTCACTGGACGTAACCGCAGCTCAGAACTGGATCAACTGGGCCGTTGAGGAGGGCTACAAGCCATCAACCATCCGCAAGAGCGTAACGCTGCTCAAGGCCGCATACCGCGATGCTGTCGGCAGGCTCCGCGTAATCGACTACTCCCCCGTGGACTGCGTACGCGTGCCCAAGGCCCGTCACCGTGAACCCAACGCCCTTGACGAACGCGAGCGCGGACGACTGCTCACGTTCCTCTCAATCGCCCGCGATTGTCCCGAAAACGTTGGCATCTACCTCGCTCTGCTCACGGGCATGCGGCGCGGCGAGCTACTTGCGCTCAGGTGGCGCAACGTCGATTTCGAGCAAAAAATGCTGCACGTCAAGGCATCTATCGGCTTCGGGGAGAACGGACATTACGAGAAAGAACCAAAGAACGGCGGCAGTCGCAGGAGCATCCCCCTGCCGGATGAAGTCGCGGGGATCCTTACACGCCGCTTGACCGCAGCGCGCGCCGAGTGTTTTAAGGCAGGTGTCCCATTCGAGCGATCGATGTTCGTCTTGGGCGGTCCTGACGGCGAATTCATGGCCCCCGAGCGTCTGTCGCGTCACTGGGCCGTCACGGTTCGACAGTTGGGGCTGGTGGGGTCTGAAGGAGAACCGCCCAAGTTCCATGACTTGCGCCATACGTTCGCCACTGCCGCCATCCTCGCGGGGGCGGACATCAAGTCCGTCTCCTCGCTCCTGGGCCATGCCAACGCCGCCATGACGCTCAACATTTACACGGGCGTAAATGCCCAGGCGAAGCGAACGGCAATGGATGCTGTGGCGGCAACAATGACCGCGGCGCCTCCCGTTGCTGAAATCTTGGAGCTACGCGCTGCCGGAGAATAGGGCTACGCGACGTTCAGATGCCGTTTTTTAGCCCGAAAAAACAATGACCGTCCATCGGCTCCAGACATCCTATTTCAGAGCCGCAAATCGGCTCTGATTTGAACAAAAGACCAGCTAGACAGCTGTTTTCCAATAAGACTAGTCGGACTATTGGGACAATGATACGGAGGTGAACCATGCTCGAATTCAGGATAAGCGGTGAAACTGCTAAGGCCAGCTGCTTGGCAGACCAACTGGAAAGGGCAGGCTATGTCGTCAGGCGCTCGAAGCCCTATCGCAACAGGGACGAGGAAGGTTGTCGGATCTATCTCGAAATGGACGAGGAGAAGGTCATGGGCTGGATGCTTGCCAACCTTGAAAAAGCATCCCTAGACGATCCCTCATAAGGCCCGCCTTTCGGCGAAGGCGAAAGGCGGGCCCGAGTACGGAAACCCACCGTTTGGAGCGGGACAGACGAAGTCGGGCGAAATGGCCGTAAGGGTAGTTTTTTGAAATACGCAAGAGTCGTACGCTGCCGTACAAAACTGCGTTTTGCCCGTCAGCGTACACGCCGAAACCTACGGTTCGGCGCTTGTTAGGGTTCTGCCCTAAAACCCGGCGCCCCACGGGGCGAAACCCCCGTTCTCGAAAGCGTGGCTAAGCGGGGCGGAATACCCTGCCACCCGAAAATGTCGGCAATTGTCACCCCGTGGCACCAAATCGGTTCGCACGGGGCCAACAGCCGTCATAGCCTTGTTTTAGCGGGATAAACCGCACAGTCTTTACGGGCCACAGGGCCTAGAAAGGATTCGATTATGCACAAGTCAGAGGAGGCCATCTTGGAACGCTTCCGCCTGGGCGAGTACGACACGCTACCGTTACTCATAACACCGACTACTGCCGAAGCGGCAATTGGCATTAGCGCCAAACATCTGCTGAGAATGGTCGATCGCGGTGAGATCCGCGGTGTCCAAATCGGGCGCCGATGGAAGCTCAACCGTGATGACCTGCTCGCGATCTGCGGGCTGCGCGATAAGGGCGCGGCATAATGGGCCGCGGCATAACCAATTTAGAAGCAATCGAAGCCGCATGGTCCGTGCAGCTGCCTTCCATGCAGCTCAATATGCCTATATCCAACAGCGAAGAATTTAGGCGTCTCCGCGCCGCCCGAGGCCCCAAGGCATACACCGATATGGGTGTCTGGCTGGAGCTATGTTCCCTTGCGTCACGGTACAAAGGACACGCATTGCCGCTCGATTATGACCTGTTGGCGCAATGGCTGTTTGACAACCAAGGCAAGTCGACCGTTGCAGCCGAGCACGTCAACGCGCTGTTAGCGGCAGGGCTCGCTTTTGCCACCGAGGATGAATGGCTTTTGCTGCCAGCAATCAATGCCGCGGTGGTGCGTCACGGAAAAATGATTGTAGGCGGCACCCGCGGAGGCCGCCCGCGTGGCAAAAAGAAACGGAGATGACAGCCGTGAGTGACGACCCGCCCAAAAAAGAAGTGCCGTCGGAAGTAGTGATTCCGGCGGCACCAAGCACCACGAGGGGCGCGATTAGCATTGAAAACACTATAACACGTGAACGGTTCGCACAGCTCAGCGGCGTTGAACCGCCACAAATCTGCGCCGAAGCGAGCAAGGCCGAACGCAACGCCCGCGCACTCTTGGATGCGGACAAGACCGACCGCTGGCTGTATCTAACGGCCAGCGGTCAGCTGGAGCTCGAGCTATTGCTTCAGATACGCTACTGGGAGCGTTATGGACGCCGCCGGAAATATTCGGTTCCCGGATTAAAAAGCAGCGATGCTGAGCTCGCCGCTTTTTTCGGAACAAAGCGGCCGAGCGTTTGCCGTGCTCGAAAAGCGCTCATGAATCGCGGCCTAATCGTTTCTGTCGATGGAGTTCTGCAGCTTCGGTATCTCGCGATTCTCGAATCCGCAAGATCCGAGGGATGGAACGATTAGCCAGCAGCCGCCGTACTCGAAAGTGCGGCGGCTTTTTGCAATCTAAAGGGTAGGTTTAAAAGTAACTTCACGTTACACCCCATCTGTAACGTAAAGTTACTCAAGGTGTAACGTGACGTTACAGGCAAGAATAACGTCACGTTACTCGGGAGTAACTTCACGTTACTTTTAACCTACCCTTCAATGCAGACGACAGACGTTCATTAGCACTGGTAATCAGCCTGCAAGTGTAACGTCACGTTACTTTTCTATTTTTAAAGATATATATAAAGATATATGAGCAGCAGCAATGTTTTAAACGCACATCAAGCGATCGAGAGCATCGAAACTGCGCAGCACACGCGATTGCACCGAAGCGAGCGTTCAACGCCCTTCCGACAGCCTGGAGCTACCCAGGGAGCCCCTACGGCTATCGAAAGCGCGCAGAACGCTCGCCCTCTTCCCGAGCCGTCTCCAGTTCCCTCGGACGGATGGACGGACGCATCGGCAACGATCTATCCGTCCGCCCATCCGGACGTTAACGCCCTCTACGGACAGACCAGAATTATGGAATCCACGTGATTTGAGGGGTACCGTTTTGGGTACTCGCGGGGTACACAAAGAAAAAGGTCAGAGACAACACCGTCTCTGACCTGCATAAACTATGGTGGGCCGTCAGGGGTTCGAACCCTGGACCTTGGGATTAAAAGTCCCCTGCTCTGCCAGCTGAGCTAACGGCCCGCGGGTGGCATTGTACCACGGTCTGGGACTATTCCCAACTCCATTGGCCGTTCTGGAAAATCACAACTTCACGTCCATCAGGCGTAATGCCCGTAATATCGATGTCGTCCGTGCCGATCATAAAATCGACGTGCGTGCTCGAGACGTTAACACCATGCTCCAGGAGCTCCTCCTTGGACATGTCATACCCACCCTCGATGCATTCGGGGAAACCGACACCTAGCGCGAGATGGCAGCTAGCGTTCTCGTCATAGAGCGTATCGTAGAACAGAACACCACTTTCGCGGATCGGCGTGTTCTTGGAAATGAGCGCGACCTCTCCCAGGTGAGCAGCGCCCTCGTCAGTATCGATGATACTTGCGAGCGTTGCCTTGCCCACGCGGGCGTCGTAGCCCACCACGCGGCCGCCCTCGAACTTAATCCAAAAATCGTCGACTTTATTGCCGTGGTGGATGAGCGGCATGGCCGAGTACACGATACCGTCGGCGCGCATACGATCGGGCGAAGTGAAGACTTCCTCGGTGGGAATGTTGGGGAAGAAGGGGTGCCCATCGGGCGTCTTGCCCTTGCCGCCGGCCCACTCGTGACCCTTCGTCATGCCAATCGTCAGATCGGTTCCATTTGCCGCGGTGTAATGCAGGCGGTCGAAACGATTGTCGTTCAGGAAACGCAGGTTCTTTTCGAATGCGGCGTCATGGAGTTCCCAGTCGCTCTCTGGGTCCTGGCCATCGGCGCGGGCGGTGTGCAGAATCGCATTCCACAGCTTATAGATTGCAACCTCATCGGCGTCTCCCGGGAACACCTCGCGCGCCCAAGCCACGACCGGAGCGCCGGCGATGCACCACGGATTGATGTTGTAATCCAGTCCACGGCGGAAAACTTTGCACTGCGTGTTCCTTGCCTTAGAAGCTGCAGCGGGCTTAGCGGGATCGATGCCCTTAAGGGCGGCAGGGTCCGCACCCTCGATAAAGATAAAGCAGGCACCGTCCTGGGCCAGGGAATCCAGCTGCAGGCGCTTCCACTCGGGCGTCTGTTCAAAATAGCCTTTCTCGACATGCTCGTACGTGAGCCTCGTCACGGCATCATCGGCCCAAATGGCCGTCACGTGGCCGGCGCCGGCGGCATAGGCCTCCGCGACCACCACGCGCGCAAACGGCGCGCACTCGACCGGAGACTGAACGACGACCTCCTGACCGGGTTTGACGTTTACGCCCTTGCGGACGACCAGGCGCGCGTAGTTTTTAATCTTGGGCTCCAGGGCCTTCATGCCCTCCAGAGCCTCTTCGACCGTCAGGGCAGCTCGAATCATGTGCCACTCCATCTATCTATAGAACAGTAAAAAGGCGCGCCGCAAAAACGACGCGCCTTATATCTTAGCGATAAGTATGAATGCAAACGCTACTTCTTCTTGGAGTCCTTCTTGTCCTCCTCGGCGGCCGAGCGCTCGATAAGAGCGTTGAGCTTGTTCTCGGACATGCCCTCGGCCTGCGCGCGGTACATGTTGCGCAAGGGACGAATACGAACGAAGTCGTAGATAAAGTCACCCAGGATGATGACATAGGACAAAACGATGCCGACCATCTGAACAGGACTGGACACCGTGCCGCCGGGAGCGAAGTAGAGCGAAGCCCAAATTGCCACGACGAGCACCATGCCGATAGCGAGCACAGCCCACCAAATACGGCGGCGCTTGGTGTAGTCCTCATCCTGCTTGAGAAGGATATTCGACACCGTGTAGATGCGATCCTCGCGGGCGCGCTGTTTAGCCTTGCGGGCGCGCTTCTCCTCCTTGGAAAGACCTTCCAGGTTTTCACCCTTCTCGAGCTCTTTGCGGCGTGCCTTAGACGAAGCCGGCACGACGCGAACGGAGCCCGCTGCTTGGCGGGCGGGCTTAGCAGATGCGGCAGACTTGCGCGCAACCCCGGTAACTTCGTGGGATTGCGTGCGCTTGTTCGTGGCGCTACGGGTACTCACTTATGCGTTCTCCTTCATGCTTGTGAACTGGGAGCCCGTGATGATCTGGAAGGCCTCGCGATAGCGCTCGGACGTGCCATCGATGACCTCGGCGGGCAGGTGCGGGGTCTCCCCCGTCATATCCCAGTTGGCCTTGAGCCAATTGCGGACGAATTGCTTGTCGTAGCTAGGCTGGATCTTGCCCTCCTCGTAGCTGGCAGCAGGCCAGAAACGGCTGGAGTCGGGCGTGAGGCACTCGTCGATCAGCGTGACCTTGCCATCAATAACACCAAACTCGAACTTGGTGTCGGCAATGATGATGCCACGGGTCGCGGCGTACTCGGCAGCGGCCTTGTAGATCTTGAGGGAAAGGTCACGAATCTGCGTGGCGATGTCCTCGCCCACAATCTCGCAGCAACGCTCGAACGAGATGTTCTCGTCGTGGTCACCGATCTCGGCCTTCGTGGACGGCGTGAACAGCGGCTCGGGAAGCTTGGAAGCCTCGGTCAGGCCCTCAGGCAGCTGGATGCCGCAGACGGTGCCGTTCTCGTCGTAGGTCTTCTTGCCCGAACCGGTCAGATAGCCGCGGACGATGCACTCGATAGGAATCGTCTGGGCCTTCTTAACCAGCATGGCGCGGCCAGCGAGGTAGTCACGATACTCAGCAAACTCCTCGGGGAAATCCGCCGGGTCGATGGAAACGAGATGGTTGGGGACGATGTCGGCAAACTTATCGAACCAGAATGCCGAGATGCGGTTGAGCACCTCTCCCTTAAACGGAATCTCGTCGGGAAGAATGAAGTCGAACGCAGAAATGCGGTCGGTGGCGACCATCAGCAGGTTTTCACCGGCATCGTAGATATCACGAACCTTGCCACGGGAATCCGGACGACGCTCCATCGTTGTCACGTGAGTCACTCCTTACCTAAATACGACAGAAATGCGGGTTCTTTCCCGCATGTTTTCGCAAACTCGGAGCGGCAGGGACGCGGCCCCTCCTTCACCGAATAGCGAAAAGCTAGTGCTCCATTGTAGTAGATGCCGCGTCCGCCGTGTGCTCGCGGGGCAGATGAATTGTAAAAGTCGTACCCTTTCCAAGCTCCGACTCCACGGATATGTAGCCATGGTGGCGCTCGACGATCTGCTTGGTCACGGCGAGGCCAACGCCCAGGCCGCCAGCTTCGCGGGCGCGGCTGGCATCGGCGCGCCAAAACCGCCCGAAGATGCGCGACAGATCGTCCTTGGCAATACCGATACCGGTATCCGAAACGGCAATACTGACATGCTTGCGGTCACTGAGCACCGACACCACGACCCAACCGCCCTCGGGGGTGTAGCGCATGGCGTTGCTCATGAGGTTGATGACGCATTGCGTGATCATGTCGGGATCGGCTTCGACGACATCGTCGTGACCCTGGGTCTCGTCCGCAAAACGCAGGCGCAGATCGCGGTCGACAAACAGGCGCTCCTGGGCATTGACGATGGAACGCACGAAAGGAACCATGTCCACCGGCTCAAGGTTGAGCGGAGCCGTGCTGTTTTCCATGCGCGACAGGTCGAGCATCTGCTGCACCAGACGGGCCAAGCGACGCGTCTCGGAAGCAACGGTCTCCAGGTGTTCGTCGTCGGTGGGATACACACCGTCTTGCATGGCCTCGACCGTTGCAAGCATGGCCATGAGCGGCGTGCGCAGCTCGTGGGCAACATCAGAGGTCAGGCGCTTCTCGTGCTTCATATCTTTCTCGAGTGAGGTGGCCATCTCGTCGAAGGTCTCTCCCAGCTGATCGATTTCGTCATCGCCGCGCAGCCCCGTGCGAGCCGACAGGTCGCCGTCACGGATTTGCTTTGCGGTACTGGTGATGCGATGAATCGGTTTGGTGAGCATGCGCGACACGAGCGATCCGATAACGACCGAAATGCAGATTGCAACAACCGCGGCGAGGGCCATGGCGTTAAAGGTCTTCTCCCTAAACGCAGAGTCCGCCTTGGTGAGCAGAGCGTCGGAGCCGATGGCCCACAGCTTTACCTGTCCGACATGCTCGCCGGAAGACGTTACAATCTCGACGTTAGCAACGCTATCGGAGTCGGTTGGAGCAGACGAGACCGGGCTATGCGATGCCCTCTTGCCGCTCGTGTCGTCGGTCGTAGCCTGGTTTTCGCGTACATCGGCGGTGGCGCTTGCCGAGGGCCAGGAATCGTCATAAACGATCACACCCTTTTTATTGACGACCTGCATGCCCAGATCGTCGGAAACCAAACTCGACGTTGCGACCGTGCGCAGTTCTCCCGCGGTCCAAGAGCCGTTTTCCTCATATGAGGTCGCCAACTTCTCGGCAGCGGAATTTGCGATTTCGACGATATTGGAGCGTGTGTAATCCGAAAAGACCGTGCCCCACACAACAGAGACAACGCCCACCAGCACCAATACCGTCATGAGCGATGTCAGAGCAAAAGCAAGTGCCATGCGCGAGGGATAGCTCATCGTTGGCCGTGAATCGGAACGAGGCGTGTTCCAACTAGCCTTGGAACCCGCCTCGCTCTCCTGCTTGTGCTTTTGTCCGATTTCAAAGCGCGCAGGTGTCATATGTGATTTCCCTATTTCTCGTCCGACTTATCGGTCTTGGCCGGAGCCTCGAAGCGATAGCCGACACCATGGACGGTGTAGAGCCACTTGGGCTTCTTGGGATCATCGCCCAGCTTGGCGCGAAGATTCTTCACGTGGCTATCGATGGTGCGCTCATAGCCCTCAAAGTCATACCCGAGCACTTTCTCGACCAGCTCCATGCGGTTATACACACGGCCGGGATGACGGGCAAGTGTGGTGAGCAGCTTGAACTCGGAAGCCGTCAGATCGACTTCCTTGCCCTCGACCAAGATCTTGTGGCCCGAGATATCGATGACCAGATCGCCGAAGTCGAGTACCTCGACGGCGGGCTCGTCGGCCTGATGGGCACGGCGGAACAGAGCGCGAACGCGGGCGACGAGCTCGCGCGGCGAGAACGGCTTAATCAGATAGTCGTCGGCGCCGAGCTCAAGACCGATAATACGGTCCTCGATCTCGCCCTTAGCCGTCAGCATGATGATGGGAACATCCGAGGTATCGCGAATGGTGCGGCAAACGCGCTCGCCGGGGATCTTGGGGAGCATAAGGTCGAGCACGACCAAGTCGAACTGATGCTTCTCGAACTCCTCGATCGCGGACTGACCGTCGCCGACGCCCACAACCCAGTAGCCTTCGCGCTCGAGATAGGCAGCGACGGCGTCACGGATTGCCTTCTCATCCTCGACCAGCAGAATCTTTTTTGCATCTGAAGCCATAACACGGCCCCCCTGTCTCAATTAGCTAAGAACAAGCCCATTTTAACGCACCTGAGCCCGCCGGATGCCGCTATGACGCGGCAGCTCGGCGGGCGGTACTCACAATTACAACGCGTTTATTCCCCTGTTGGCGCCTTTTTAACCCCTCTAAGCTTAAAGAGAGAATAGGCGTGCAGCGACCGTCTCTGGTATACCCTGGCTGTTGCGCACCGTGGCGTACGTAAGGAATGAGTCCGATTTTCCCGCCGTAGCTGGATAATCGCCATACTCCAAAGCGCGGTCGGGCGACAGCAGCGAACCATAGGTCTTGGCAGAGGTGTCGATCAGGAAATGCGATGCTTGTACCTTAACAAGGTATTTATTCTTCTTGCCAGCCGCACATGCGAGAGGTTCGCGTGACAGGAAGAGGTACGGCCCTCCCTCATTACCGATATACGTGCCCATGTTGCCCAGGCTGCCCACGCCACTATAGGTCGCCTCGATAGAAAACACGAAGGTATCACCCATATATACGGCCTCGAAAGGCGAGACTGACGAAGGGAGGACCAACTGGGCACGCTTGGTGTTGTTGCCGTCGGTCAGATCGATTGCCGTTATGCCGTAGTAGACGCCCTCGTCGTTGCGGACACGCGGCGAGATGGTCAAAATGCCGTCGCTCGCGCGCGGGGCCGATGCAAAGCGGCCCGTCGATTTCCAAATTACCTCGGCCTTGGATTCATCAAGCGAGCGACGATAGCAAAACGAATCACTACTCGTTTTATTGCCGCCTGCCGAAGGCATTTTATACCAGATGACCGATGACCCGAACGCCGTAAACAAGGGCGGATCATAGTCCTTGCCACCTCGATCGAGCTCAACCACGTCGCCAGAGAGCGAAGCGCCCGACAGATTTTGAGCGTAGAGCTTCCACGATGAATTGGCAAAGTTCATCTCAACCCACGCGAATACGCCGTCGCCGGCACGGACATCGTAGAATGCATATCCCGTGCCCTCGATAGGATCCTCGATTAATGTGGTAAGCGAGCCATCACCCAGGTTGAGCACACCGAGTGTGTTGGCGTGCAGCGCCGATGCGGGCGCCATCATCGCCGCGGCGTAATCGCCGTCGCAGTAGTACAGCAGCGTACCCAGAGGCAGCGTCCACGACGCCGCCGGCTCAAGATCGATGTCGACTGCCTCGTACTCATCCGTAATCGAGATGATCTTGGAATCGTCCTTGATAACCTGCGGCTCGCCGGCGGCATCATCGCTGGTGCCCGTTTTTTTCGAGCATCCGGCAAGTACCGTGGCAGCGCCCGCGGCAGCCCCACCGAGTACGAAGCCGCGACGCGATATTCCGTTCTTGATGTGATCGGCGATACCCATTAGGCGATCTCGGCGCGAGCGGCCTCGATAGCGCGTGTAAGCTGGTCGGCGCAGGAGGTCTTTTTCATACCGCAGGTATTACCGGCGAGAACCTCGATTACGCGATCGGCAGGAGCGCCCTCGACCAGCTTGGAGATAGCCTTGAGATTGCCGTCGCAGCCGCCGGTAAATTCAACGCCCATCACCTTGTTGCCGTCATCGGAAAGGTCAAGGTGAATATTGCGAGCACACACGCCCTGTGGCTTGTAATCAAACGAAATCATGCGATCCCCTCTCAGAATGTTATTCGAGACGACTATTATCCCCGTCTTTCCCTAAATGCAACGAGGCGCTTTGCCGGCAACACACATTACCAGCAAAGCGCCCTAAAAAGCTAACGTTATGCCCGAACCTACTCGAAGCTCAGCTGCTCCAGACGATCAAAGACCGTGTCGATACGGGTGAGGAAGTCCCACGGATCAAAGATCTCGTCGAGCTTCTCCTGGCTGACGGTGCAGCGCGGGTCGGCCTCGAGACGCTCCTTAAAGGTGGGGCCGGAGACACAATCCTGTACCTCGTGCCAGGTTGCCATAGCGTTCTCCTGCACAATGGCGTACGCGTCCTCGCGGGTGATGCCCGTGTCGACGAGGGCGAGCAGTACCTTGGAAGAGAAGATGAGGCCGCGGGTCTTATTGAGGTTGGCCATCATGCGGGCGGGATACAGCTGCAGGCCGTCGATAACGCGGATGAGGCACTGGAACATGTGGTCGAGGGCGATGAAGCTATCGGCCTGGGCGACGCGCTCGGCAGAGGAGTGCGAAATGTCACGCTCGTGCCACAGGGCGACGTTATCGAAGGCAACCTGGGCGTTGGACTTCACGACGCGCGACAGACCGCAGACTTTCTCCATGGTGATGGGATTGCGCTTGTGCGGCATGGCTGAGCTGCCCTTTTGGCCCTTACGGAACGGCTCCTCGGCCTCGAGCGTATCAGTCTTCTGCAGATTGCGGACCTCGGTAGCGATGCGCTCGCAGGTGGCTGCGGTGGTGGCGAGAACGCCGGCGAGATAGGCGTGATGGTCGCGGCTGATAACCTGCGTGGACAGCGGGTCGTGAACCAGGCCCAGGTGCTCGCAGACATACTCCTCGACGAACGGCTCGATGGAGCTGTACGTGCCGACAGCGCCCGAGATAGCACCGAAGGCAACATTCTTGCGGGCGTCCTCAAGACGATCCAGATCGCGCTTGAGCTCCCAGGCCCAAGAGCCAAACTTCATGCCGAAGGTCATCGGCTCGGCGTGGATGCCATGAGTGCGGCCGGCACAGAGCGTGTTGCGCTCCTCAAAGGCGCGACGCTTGCAAATCTCGCCGAGCTTCTTGACGTCCTCGATGATCAGGTCGCAGGCCTGGGTGAGCTGGTAGCACAGGGCCGTGTCGCCCAGATCCGAGCTGGTCATGCCATAGTGAACCCAGCGGCTGGGCTTGGGGTCGCCCTCGGGAACATCGGCATCGATGTATTCCTTCATGTTGGTCAGAAAGGCAATGACGTCGTGGCGCGTGACTTCCTCGATCTCATCGACCTTCGCCTTCTCAAAGTTGGCATGGTCGCGGATCCACTGGGCCTCGTCTTTGGAAATACCGATCTTGCCGAGCTCCGCCTGGGCCTCGCAGGCCAGAACCTCGATCTCCTGCCAAATGGCGTACTTGTTCTCGAGGGAGAAGATGTGTCCCATCTCCGGGCGGGTATAGCGATCGATCATAGCGGCTCCTTTTTGGTTATTGGCACGTTGGTCGTAACCCAACCATTGTACCGTGCGCAGGTGCAAGTATGGGCAGCAGGCATTAACCTAACATTTTGGAATTGGAGCGAGCAACGGGACGTCTGCGTTATTTGCTTCGCAAATCCGCACCGGCTGCGGTGGCATACCGAGATCCGGGGAAGTGTGGGAGCAAAGCAGGCTGAATCTACCATTCCCGAAATCTTCCTTGCTCCATGGAGCGGGCAACGGGACGTCTGCGTATTTGCTTCGCAAATACGCACCGGCTGCGGTCGCCTATCGGCGACCTTGCCTGCTCGCTATAAACGCTTCGCGTTTATTTAACGCTCGCACCCTGTCGGGTTCGAGTCCCGGCACTTTATTGAAAAAGGCACGGTAACGAAACGTTACCGTGCCTGAAATTCGAATGGAGCGGGCAACGGGACTCGAACCCGCGAGTGTCAGCTTGGGAAGCTGATGCCTTACCACTTGGCGATGCCCGCATATGTGGGGGATAGTATAACGCGGTTGTCTTGTTCGATACAAGGGTGTCGATGCTTGTTTTAGCTGTGGAGAATCGTTTGAAAACCGCGCCAATTGTGGAGATGAGGACCTTTGTCTTTCTTTTCTTACCATCTTCTACCTGCACTTTTATCTGATTGTTGTATTTGAGCTCGATTTGTCAGAAATCGGGCAAGCTTTTGGTCAGGCTCCGGTACTTACCCGCATGAGCCTCGGGGGTAGCCTCATCCTACGCGTCGCAACCTCCCCATGCGGCGCACGAGGGATAAGGAGCAGCCATGTCCAACGCACCCATGCACTCTGTCCACAGCGCAATCGCAACAGGTCCGCTGCTCCTGCTCCTCTTCCTGCTTTTCGGCTGCCTGGCACCGGGAGCCGCATTTGCCGTCGATGGCTACGACCAGCTCGGCTTCCGCACTATTAGCGATGATTGTGGGCCCTTCTTCATCGGCAAGTATGAAGCTCAAGACACCTCAATTGCCTACTGCATGAACCAGGAGCGCCCCGGCCCCACCAAACCGGGCGGCCCATGGCTCAACTTTGATCAAGGCTGGGTGTGGCTCGACGACGAGTTCGCGGCAATCGTTTGTCACGGATATCCCACCACCACGTCGTTTGGCGGTTACCATCTTTCACCCGATCGCGCCCGCGCCGCCACCCAGCTTGCCGTATGGATGCTCAACGGCACTACCCATGTCGACGGCACCTACTCCTACACGACCGCTCAGGGTAAAACCAAGAGCGGACACTTTACCGCCGACAATGAAGTCGTGGCGGCTGCGCGGTGGCTCCACGACAGCGCAAAATCAGGAAGCATCAAAGCCGCTCCGCACCGCGCGCGACGCTATCTAGGGGCCGTATCGGGCGGCAGCAAACGTCA
Source organism: uncultured Collinsella sp. (assembly GCA_902493855.1). Lineage (GTDB taxonomy): Bacteria > Actinomycetota > Coriobacteriia > Coriobacteriales > Coriobacteriaceae > Collinsella. The sequence goes on along the minus strand of CABUQV010000001.1, from coordinate 185,776 downwards.
AGACATGCTCTATGTACTGCCGGCGGTCTCTGTTTCCTTCCAAAAGCAGTCTGCTAACACCGTTATTACCAGCGGAAACAATACCTATCAGTTTACCGGGGCAACATTCGATATTTTTGAGAGCGCCAGCGGCGCGCGTGTCGGCACCATCAAGATGGACAGCAACGGTCGAGCGCAAGCAACACTTCTGCCCAACACGGCATACTACCTAGTTGAAACGAAGGCGCCGGCCGGCTATGTCCCCCGCCACGATCGTATTGCCTTTACCACGGGGAATGACGGCGGGCGGGCCGCCATTGATGAACAGCCCGGCACCATCAATCTGCGTATCGTAAAACTCGATGCCGCGACGAATGCCGGCCCCCAGGTGGGATCTTCACTCGCAGGAGCAGAGTTCACGTGTGTGTCGCAATCAACCCCTGGATGGGCACAAATCCTCACGACCGACGAAAGCGGTCGGGCCACCCTCGCCGATGTCCCCTTAGGAACCTTTACCATCTACGAATCAAAAGCCCCCGAGGGCTACCTGCCATCCAACGACAGCTGGACCTATACCGTTGGAGCCGACCAACTCGGCGATTCAGGCGTGGTCGAGATCGAATCTCGCGTTTCCGATATCCCCATTGCGTTTAACCTTGAGATTTCCAAATTCAAGGATTACGGCAATAGCGACCAATCCGGCCTGGAGCAGCCGGCGGGTGGTGTTGTCTTTGAGGTTGTCAGCAACAGCTCTCAGCAGGTTGTTGGCACACTGACCACAAACATCTATGGCTTTGCCTCCACCAAAGATCAGCCCGAAGCATGGTTCGGCACAGGCAAGCGACCCGCCGGTGTCCACGGAGCCGTCCCATACGACCGTGCCGGCTACACGGTTCGCGAGGTTCCGGAAACCGTCCCCGAGGGTTTTAAACGTGCAGGGGAATGGACCGTCGGGGCCAATCAGATTTCCGACGGCGCCGAGCTTCAATATATCGTAGACAACCACGCTCTGTCGACGCATCTCCAGATTGTAAAACGCGATGCCCAAACAGGCGCTTCTGTTCCCCTAGCCGGATTCACCTTCCAACTCCTCGACAGCAATCACGAACCTGTCTCACAAACTTGCTGGTATCCAGCACATAACGTAATGGACACCTTTACGACTGACGCGACCGGGACCGTCACACTGCCCGAATCGCTCGTGCCGGGCACCTATTATGTACGCGAAACCTCGGCCAAAGAGCCCTATCTTGTCGGCGAAGAGATCGAGGTAAACATACCCACCGACATGAACCTAACGCCCGTTGCAATCGCCTCGTATTATGACCACGCCGCGACCGGAAACATCAGAATCGTTAAAACCGATGCCATAGACGGGAGCAGCCTCGCGGGCGCCGTCTTTGAGATCCGTGCCTCGGGTGATATCGTGCGCCCCGACGGTAGCATTGCCGCGCTCGACGGTGAGACTGTCGCGACCGTCACGACGGATGAAACTGGAGAAGCACGCGCGGACAACCTCCCACTGGGATCTGACACCGCACGCTACGAGGTTGTCGAGACTCAAGCGCCGGCAGGCTTCTTGCTCGATCAGACAACCCATATTGTCGACCTTACTTATGCCGACCAGAAAACACCCGTTGTAGAAGCACGGCTTAACGTATCCGACGATTACACCAAGGTTGATATCTCCAAGGTCGATGCAAGCGGTGAGCAGGAAGTGGGAGGCGCACAGCTCACCTTATATGGTCCCGATAAAACCGAAATAGACTCCTGGACCTCATCCGACAAGCCACACCGCGTCGAACATCTTGCACCCGGCACCTACTCGTTGCGCGAAATGATGTCTCCGCGGACCTATGACCTTGCCGAGGAGATAACGTTTGAAATAAAGGATACGGGAGAAGTCCAATCCGTCGCGATGAAGGATGCGCCCATCGAAATCAAGGGGCAGGTCGACAAGCGTCAGGAACTTGTCCAACCTATCGAAAAGGGCCTGTTGGCTAACGGCGATGGTAAAAACCGTGCCGCGATGCAAACCAATACGGATGGGCTTTTCTCCTATACCATCGACGCTCGAAACAATTCAACTACCTGGGTTGATGAGTTCACACTTACCGATGATCTTGAGTGTGCCGAGGACGATACAGCGAGATTCGTCTCAATCGAAACCCCCGTCGCCATCGGCGACCTCAATGGTCTGTGCAACGTGTGGTATCGCACGACGCCGTTGGACTCGACAGACGTCGATGAGCCGGCAAACGCGACACTTGACGATGGGCACGAAAATCCTTGGCTTGAGTCCGACGAAGTAAGGGAAAGTCTGGGTGAGGATTGCCGCCTCGTCGATTACGACGGTTGGCACCTCTGGAAGGCGGATATCTCGACCACGGAATCCACCACACTCGAGGCGAAAGAACTCGACCTTGCATCCAATACCGTCGTAACGGGCATTCGAATTGAATACGGTGCGGTAGCCGCCGACTTTACGACTCGAAGCGATGCGGATTCTTGGAACCGCGATGATCTCAAAGATGAGCACGACGATCTTGACGATGCCAAAGCAATCCTTGGCACAGACGCTCGGGGCGCAATCGTGCACATGCAGGCGACGTCGGCTTATACGCCCCAAACCGCACTCACCAACAGCGCACACGTCGATCTTTGCCGCAACGGCGGCGGCGATAAACTTGAGTCACATGACGATGACCGTGTCATTCAACGCTGTACCCTACCGCAGGACCTACCGGCAACAGGATCAGCTCCCATCGCCGCTTGCATCACCGCGCTCCTGACCTCGGGTGCCGCAGCCCTATGGTTCGCTCGCCTTAGGTCGATCCCAAAGAAGCGCTAGCGCGATGAAAAAGCGGGCGAGCCAGTCCCCTGGCTCGCCCGCTTTCAATCATGTAAATCGCCGTATCTACTCTGCAGACGAAGATCCACCATCAACGATTGCCTGCTCGGACTCAGGAATCCCATCGGCACCCGTACTCTGTTCTTGCTCCACCTCTTCGCTGATTGCGGAGGCGGGGGTCGAGCCCTTTGCACCCACGATGTAGGCAGCCCCAAATCCTAACGCAATGGCAATCAAGGTCAAAATCACGTAGACAGGCCAATGGCGCTTAATATACGAAAACACGTTGACTCCTTAGAGCTCCGTCTACGAACGGCGGATAACCTCGGTCACGACCTCGGATACCGTGGCAATGTTCGTCGGGTTGACATTGTGGGGCAGGTCGTCCTCGGTACGAGCGCAAGCCAGACGCGTGCCGTCCACGCCGGCGATGGTGAGGGCTCGGCGGCTCGCCTCGAGCGCGGCATAGGCATCGGTCTTGGCATAGGGCATCTCGAGCGCGCCACAATCGACATGGAACGACTTGCACACCTTGCTGACCAGGTTCATGATGCGGCGATCGCCCTTGAGCAGCTGCTGTTCGCCCTCGACCGTCACCACCGAAAGCCTACCGGCGCCGACGGATTCAAGATTGATGAAGAATACGCCGCGGAGCTTATCGCGATGCGAAGCCAAGAAGGCCTTCATGCCGGCGCCATCACAATCCGAGGCGCCCGTTGCCACAAACCAGATATCGTGACCGAGCAGCTCATCATCGCCCATAGAGGCGACAGCCGAGAGCATATCTTCGGAAGAAGCGCCATCGGAAGACGTAGCGCCGCCCTTCCAGCCATCGTTATCGTCCTCGAAGTTATCCCACGAACCGATACCGCGACCGGACTTCTTGGCATCGTAATCGTCTTCGACGCCCAGCCAGTCACTCATGCTGTCCTGCTCGTTTTTCTTTTTACGGCCGAACAGACCACCCAGGCCGCGCTTACGAGACTTGGGTGCCGCCGGGGCGGGAGCCGAAATGGTCTCGATCGGCTGTGCGCCCGACGCAACGGGCATAGGAGGCGCAACGGGTGCCGATGTGGGTTCGGGGCCCTGGGCAGTAGCAAAGGGATCGTTGACCTGTGCGGAGGGGTCGGGAAGGTCGAACAGCGACGTGCGAGACGCAACGTTTGCCTGCTTCATAGACGGCAGCGACGGATCGGGGACCGAAGCCAGCGGAGACGAGGAAGGTGCAGGCGACGGTGCCGACGCCGGATCGGGAACATTCATCTGCGGGCGCGGCGATGCCTGGGAGGAAATCTGGGCCATAAGGGAATCGACCGTTTCGTCCTGGGTGGGAGCGACATTGGCAACCGTGGCACCGGAACCACTCGGGGTCGGCATGGTGAAAATCTGCGTGGAATAAGGCCTCGACTCATCCGTCTCGGGAGTCTCGGAAACCGCAGGCACTTCCTCCTGCTCGACCTCGGTCGAATCATCTTGCTCGGCTGCCGCGTATTGCTCTTCGTCAGAGTTGGCCTCGACGGGCTCGTCCTCGGCGGCATCTTGGATTTCGGCAGCATCAACAGGCTCGTCATCGTCTGCCACGTCGCCCTGCTCATCGGAAACAGGAAGGGGCTCGGCAATCGCGGTGCCCTGTTTTTCAAACGTTATCGTGGAATCGAACTGCGCGGCATCAAACGACATGGTGCTATCGACGTGCTGCTGAGCCTCGAAAGACGTCGTCGCTTCAACAACATCCGCGGACGCCGGTTGCTGGGACTCAAAGGACGTTGTAGCTTCGGCGGCTTCGACGGGCGCGGACTGCATAGCCTCGTTCTGCTCGAACTCTTGCGCCGCGAGCTCACGTGCCGCCTCGGCTGCCTGCTGCTGAGCGATAGCCTCCTGCTCGGCAGCCTCGCGTGCGGCAGCGCGCTTCTCCTCGAAATCGTCGACAAATTTCTTGCCCTTTGCAAACGCACCCTTAAAGAAGTTGGAAGCGCTGGCGCCAATCGACGAGAACGCGGATGCAATGTCGGCATGCGGCGTTGCCGCGGGAATCTCGGCCGAGAAATCAGTATCGCTCTCGTAAGACACGCGCCTCGGCTGTTCAACGTAATCGTCGTCAGACTCGTCCGCAACGTCTTGCGCCGGCGCGGCGGGAGCCAAAATGTCCAGTCCTGCCGCGGGATCGAACGCGGACACCGCCTCGGGATCGGCAACGGCAGCGGTAACCGCGGCAGACTCATCATCCGCAGCGACAACGGGCGCAGGCGCAGCCACGACGGGGGCAGGCTCGGGCTCAAACGTTGGCTCCTCGCCCTCCTCGTAATCGAGCGTGCAGGACTCGGGAAGCATTCCGAGCGCACGGATGGCATCCGAACCAAAGCGGATGTTGCCGGCGGCGTTGCGATAGAGCTTGGGCTCGGGCTCGGCAGACTCCTCCGCCGGCTCGGCAGCGGGAACCTCGTCATTGAACTCTTCGGCTTGGGCAGCCTGATTCTGATCCTCGGGCACGATAGCGCCGATCAGCGTCTCGTCGGCAGACGCACCCTCAAAGCCCTCGATTTGCTCGTCGAAAGCCTCACCCTGTTCGGGCTCGGTCTGAGCGTCGGGAGCAATCGGCTGACCGAATTCGTCCTCGGCGTAGGTAGGCTCTTCATACTCGATGGTGTTGCCGTAGTCGTTTTGCTGCTGGGCCGCGGCATATTCCGCCGCCGCGCGCGCCATTTCCTCGGCACGACGCTTCTGCTCCCCAAAATAGGTATCGAACGGAACATCGTCGGGAAACTCGTTTTCGCCCTGGAAGGGAGCAACGTTGTCCATAACGCCGAGCATAGCGGCGACAGAAGACTTGTTGCACACCGCGCCAGACGTATAGGGAAGAATGTGGCGGTTAGAGATGATGTTTACCGCGTTGGCGAGTGCAACGAGGGAAGCGAGGATCGCGACAATCCACAGCAGAACCTTGAGCGCGCCGGGGAGCGGCAGAATACGCAGGATGGCAACGGCAGCGGGGGCAACCGTGGCAACGGGCAACAGCTTGGCGATGAGCGCACGATACGAAGCATAAGGCTCGCGGGCGAGCAGCTCAGCACGGGGAGAGTCGTAGTGTGCGACAACGACCACCGGGCGGTTACGCGGGGACGCGAGCGGGCCCGAGGCCTTGTGGTAGGCGATGACATTTTGGCTCACGCCCGTCTTGCCCAGGCGCGAAACCACGGGGTGGCCCGTGCGCTCGAGCACGTAAAGAACGGCGCCGACAATGGCCAGCAAGGTGCCGACCAAGCCGATACCGCCGCCGATGCCCATCAGCAGGGCGCCGGCAAACGCAAGAATACCGGTAACGGCAAATGCCAACCTACTGGGCGCCGGGGCATTGAACTCCTGAACCTCGGGGTCAAAGCCGTGGTTGCGGAAGATCTGAGCGATATCTTCGGCAGCCAAGCGCTCTTCTTCGCTGCATGCCGGCGTAATGCCGGTGTTCTGCAGCAGGTGGTTAATATAGTTCTGGGTGTTCGCCATGTGCGCTCCACATCCATAATCCGACAAATAGGCCCAATGCATGCACATTAGAACCGTATATAGTCGAAAGTATACCCCGAGCGAGCGCAAACGACCGAATTCGGGCCATCTTAACGCCCCGAGCGGACAAGGATATAGCCTAATCTCCATATCGGACTAAAATCATGGCAGCAAACCACCTTCTCATGCGAGGACTCTATGACGGCAAGCGACACGACCGAGACAATTAAAAAGGGAAATTCGGAGCCCAGTTTCGATAAAACGGCTCAGCGCATCCTCAATCTTTTCTTTGTGCTCAATAGCTCCCCCGAACCGCTGACGACCGAGCAGATCGTCTTGGATTCTGACCTGGGATATGGCTCGGGCAATATCGACTCGGATAAGCGCAAGTTTCGACGCGATCGTGACAAGCTGCTCGAACGCGGCATCTTAATCAAGGAGGTTCGCCCCACCGGCGCGCAGGAGACCGAGGAAAGCTCGTGGACAATCGACCGCGAGCACACGTTTGCGGCAGGCGGCCTCATTACCGCAGACGACGCCGATATCCTGCTCAACGCCATCGACCAGACACTAGCGGCCGGCTCATCCACTTTTGCCGCACCGCTTGCCGATATTCGCTCCAAGATTGCCTATCTCACCGGCAGGACGACGGTAGACGAGGCGCCGATCAGCCGCTCTCCCACCGTCGATGCGGTTTGGAGCGCCTTTGCCGAGCGATGCGCGCTGCGATTTTTATATCAGAACGGACGCGGCGAGCAGAGAGAACGTACCGTCTGCGTCTACGGCATGTTCGAGCGCGAGGGCGTGGCTTACTTCTGCGGCCTCGACAACGTCACCGACGACATCAGGACATTCCGCTGCGACCGTATCGTTCGCGCTTGGCGTCCTTCGAAGGCCTACGTCATCCCCGCGGACTTCAACCTCAGCGACTACCTGTTCTTTGAATTCGATTTTGCCGACCGACCGCCCGTTGCAGCCACGTTCTCATTCGCCCCTCAGACGCAGATCGATATGATCAACGGTCTCACGCGTGGGCGAGGTGAGCTCGTACACACCGATGTGGGATGGACCTGGACCGTTGACGTGCGCGATCTTGAAGCCGGCGCCTCATTTTGCATGGCCCACGCCATGGACGGCATGAGGCCCGTGGCCCCCAAATCGCTCAAACAGGCGTGGAACCACCTCATTGAAAGGACGGTGCACGAGTATGCCCGTGCGTAAACTCACCAGCGAGCAGAGACTCTCGCGCGCCATCGACATCATGGAGGCCCTCTACGCCGCCGGCGAGAGCGGCATGACACGGACCGAGATTTGCAGTCGCTTTGACATCACGGGGGTATCGCTCGACGAGATTCTCGAGATCGTCTCGACGCTCGCGGACCGAGAATCGGGCGCGCGCATCATCTGCGAATGCCGCGGCGAGCGTGTGGTCCTCACCGGTGACGCCGGGCGTGTGCTACCGCTGCGCTTGAGTGCCGCCGAGGGCGCTGTGCTCAACCATGAACTTGAATCGTTGGGGATCGAGCCGCATACGGCAGCTCGGATTCGACATGCCCTTCTACCCGAAGAGCTCGGCTATAACCAGCGCGTCTTTGACACCGTCAACCACGGGTCGCACTGGCAGCAGCTGAGCTGCGCCATTCAGGACGGTGTTCGCTGCCGCATCTCGTATCGCTCGATGGACGACACACGGCCACGTGAGCGTCTGGTCGACCCCTTGCGCATTACGGCAAACGGCGACCAAACATACCTGATTGCCTGGGACATCGCGGTCGATGAGCAGCGCACCTATCGCATGGATAAAATCGAGGGACTCGCCTTGACGGAAGACTCCGTCGTGCCTCACACACCGGACGTCGCATCCCTCCACGATTCCCTTGCCCGGACGCAGCGCAGCGCAAAGCTCTTGATGCCATTCGATATGGCGGAGCATCTGGACTGGGCCGGCATCACCCTAATCGAGCGCGGCGGGGCAGACATGGCAACGGTAACCGTGCATTACGGCTCCGAGCGTTGGCTACTGAGCCAGGTAATCGCAGCGGGCGGAGCCATCCGCATCTTGGATGACCCCGCCCTGTCAAAGCGCCTGTGCGATATGGCAAAAACCCTCGTCTGTCCGCTTTAGCGCCGCCGCTCGTGGCGTGCGCGCCACAGTTGCAGATAGTGCCCGATCTGCGCCGATTCGATGCGCTGGTAGGAGCTCGTGGGCAGCGACGTTAAGAACTTCTTTCCGTAGCCCTTCGTCACCAGGCGCGGGTCGGCCAGAATCAGCACGCCGCAATCGGTCGACGAGCGGATAAGGCGGCCGGCCGCCTGCTTGACCTCGAGCACCGCCTCGGGCAGCGAATAGCGCGCCCAAGCGCGGTCTTCGCGCAGGTTGCGCTCGCACGAGAGCGGGTCCGTGGGACTCGAGAACGGCAGCTTGGGAATGATGACGCAGCGCAGCGTCTCGCCGCTGGCGTCGAACCCCTCCCAGAAGGCCTTAAGAGCAAAAAGCGACGAGGTCGGCTCGTTGATAAACCGGTCGCGCAGGCGACGAGGAGATGAGTTGCGCTGCTGGCAGTTGAGCTCCAGACCCGCACGGGCCATCTTGGGCTCAACGCGGGCGTACAGGTCTTCCATGTCGCGCCGATTGGTAAACAGTGTGAGCACCGATCCGCCCATGGCAAGATGGGCGTCGACCAGCACGCGCTCGAGCGCCGTAAGATAGCTCTCACGATCGCGCGGATCGGGGATATCGCCCGCAACGACTACAGCCATGTTCGAATCGAAGTCGTAGCTCGAGTCCAAGTGCAACGATGAGGATGTTGAAGCACCGATGCGATCGAGGCCGACTGCGTGGTTAAAGTGTTCAAAGCTTTTGGACACCGTCATGGTCGCCGAGGCAAAGATAGCCGTGTGAACCTCGGGCAGCCACTCGGTTGCCAAGGCCTCGCCAATGTCGATGCGCTCTGCGGTCATTGACTCTCCGCCGGCACGCAGCCTGCGATTGACCTGCAGCGAATACACGTAGTGTTCATCGGTGCCATCAATGATGAGTTTGAGGTTCTCGGCCAGCTCGTGCAGGCGGCGCGAGATATCACCCAGGTCGACAACAACCTCGGGCTTGTCGGCGGCGACGGCTTGCACCAGCGCGTCGACGCTCTTGTCAGCCTGTTCCAATACGTCGATGGCAGCGTAGGCCGACGGTAAGAAATCATGCCAGTCGTCAGATTCGCGCAGCTCGGGGCCAATCCATAGATTGGCATTGTCATAACCCCCACGGGCACGGCGGCCGAGCTCGCGAACGCCATCGAACACGTCGGCGATTGCCATGCTCGCGCGCGCAACCGTCGACGTCGCCTTGGCAGTAAGGCCCAGATAGAGCGTAGAGCCCTCGGAGGTTGCCAAATCACGGGAGACCTGGCTTAGCGCACCGGTGCTCGAGCCACCCAGGCGCTCAAACAGAACGCATGATTCGTCCGCCGACACCACGCGCGCCCACTGACGGCGCGCCTCGCGCTCGATGGAATGGGCCTCGTCGATTACCCAATGACGAATCGGAGGTAAAATCCTGCCCTCGGCCGCGACATTGCGGAACAGCAGGGAATGGTTGGTGACCACCACGTCGGCATGCGCTGCACGACGGCGAGCGCCGTGGACCAAACATTTATCAGGGAAAAACGGGCAGAGGCGACGAGCACACTCGCGCGAGGCCGTCGTAAAGTCGGGGCGGTTGACGCTGCGCCACCGAATGCCGAGCGAGTCGAGGTCGCCATCGGCTGATTGGCAGACGTACGCCATAATGACCGCGACCGCCGTGAGCGTGTCCGCCGGATCGCGCTTGGTGGTAATCTCGACCTGGCTGCGGCTCATGCGCTCAAGCTTGCGCAGGCACGGATAGTGGTCATAGCCCTTGAGAGCGCAAAATGACAGACCACCGTCCAGTTGCTCGGCAAGTTTTGGCAGCTCATGGTACATGAGCTGGTCGGCAAGATTGTTCGATTTGGTCGCAATACCAACCGTGATGTTGTTACGGCGTGCTGCCTCGGCAAAAGGCACCAGATAGGCCATCGATTTGCCGACGCCCGTGCCCGCCTCAATTACACGATGAGTGCCCGTGACCAGCGCATCGCGGACCTCGAGCGCCATCGCGATCTGCTCATCACGCGGCTCGTAGGTGGGATACATGCGATTGACCAGGCCACCTGGCGCATAGTCTGCCTCAATCTCCTCACGACTCGGCATCTTGAGTACCGGCAGTTCGTCGGCGTCCACCCGATCGTCGGCGCGATCGGCCTTGAGAACGTCAGCACGAGCGGCGCTGAGAGAGAAGATAGAACCAGGGTTCTGCCCCGCCAAGAATGAGAAGATAGGACGATAGGACCAAGGCACGTCCGGATGCATGTCGGCTAGGCGCGCCATGAGGCCCTGGGGCAAGTCGGTGAGTGCCACGAGCAACACGCGCCATACACCACACAGGGCGTCGACGTCGGCATTGGCACGGTGTGATACCGAGTCACAGCCAAACAGATCGGCCATAAAAGACAGCTTGTGCGAGGCCAGGCGCGGAAGCGCGATGCGCGACAGCGCCAGCGAATCGATCCAGATATCGCTCACGTTGACGCCGCCTTTGACCGACTCGATAAACGAGCGGTCGAACGTGGCGTTATGTGCGATTACCGGGCAACCACCGACAAAATCGGCGAGAGCGGCTACGGCCTCAACGGCCGACGGGGCATCTGCCACATCGGCATTTGTAATGCTCGTGAGCTCGGTGATCTCGGCGGGAATCAGCTGCTTGGGATGCACGAAGGTATCGAAGCGGTCGACGACCTCGCGGCCCGAAAGACGGGCCGCCGAGATCTCGATCAGCTCATTGTCCTGCACCGAAAGACCTGTGGTCTCGGTATCGAGGACAATCACATCTTCCTCGATAAGGCCGAAGGACTGCGTTTTGGCGCGTTCGGCAAGCGTGGCATAGGAGTCGATGACAAACTGCGGCGTTCCTGACGAAACCGCGTCCTCGATTAGCATGCAATGCCCGCTCGACGAAGGCCCATACGAATCAGGCTGTCACAGACCTGCGGGAACGTCATGTCGTCGGTGTGGCGGATCTCGTCCGGATACAGCGACGTATCGGTCATGCCGGGAATGGTATTGGTCTCGAGGATAACGGGGCCGTCCTCACTCACGATAAAGTCGCTGCGCGAGATACCCAGGCAACCGAGGGCCTTGTGAGCGGCGCAGGCAAGCTCCTGAGCGCGAGCGTAATTCTCGGGTGAAATCTGTGCCGGAATGCGATGGATGTCCGTAGGGTCGACATACTTCACGTCCAGATCGTAGAACTCGCAGTCCTCGGGCTTACGAATCTCGACAATCGGCAGGGCGTGCACGTCATCTTCGCCGTATACGCCGACGGTGATCTCGGTACCCTCGATGCACTTCTCGACCAGCACTTTGTCGCCGTACTCAAACGCCTTGGCGATTGCCGCGGGCAGCTCGGAGGGCTCATGGACCAGGGAAATGCCATAGCTGGAACCGTTGACGGCCGGCTTCACAAAGCAGCGCTCGCCACAAACCTCGACGATATGATCGATATCGACTTCATCGCCCACCTCGAGCGCAAGGCCGGGGGCAATGGGAACGCCCGCCTTGGCGTATAGGAGCTTAGAGACCTCCTTGTCGGCACCGCAGGCGCTGGCAAGTACGCCCGAGGCCGTGTAGGGGATACCCAGGGTCTCCATGGCACCCTGCATGGCGCCATCCTCACCGCCGGCACCGTGCATGGCGATAAATGCCACATCGAATCCGCCGGTCGCCATGGTTACCATAAAGTCATCAGCGGCCGTGTCAAGCAGCTCCACCGAGGTGTAGCCGGCTTCCTTCAGTGCCACCACAACGTTCTTTCCCGAATCGAGCGAGATCTCGCGCTCGGCGGAATGACCGCCCGCCAAGACCGCTACGTGCATGTTCTCTAGGCTTTTACCCGGCATGGGCAGACTCCTCCTCTATAATTTCTGCAGCTGATACCATATTGTAGCGATACCCTCTACGTTTCCCCAAAATCGAAAGGCTTCCATGAATCCCAGGACTAAATCTCAGGACATTCGCGACTTGAGCCAAAACGATATTCGCGAGCTCGTGGCCGAACTTGGCCAGCCCGCCTTCCGCGCGAAGCAGCTCATCGAATGGGTCTTTGAGAAGAACGTTTGTTCGTTTGACGATATGACCAACCTTCCCAAGGCTTTCCGTGAGCAGCTTAAAGAGGCTTTTGCCTTTGATACGCCGACTGAACTCACCAAGCAGGTTTCCAAAGATGGCTCGCGCAAGTATCTGCTCGAGTACCACGATGGCATTTCCGTCGAGACTGTCGGCATGCCCCGTCGTAACAAGCTTTCCGTCTGCGTTTCCACCCAAGCAGGCTGCGGCATGGGCTGCGCCTTTTGCGCCACCGGCCTTAACGGCCTCAAGCGCTCGCTGACAGCTCAGGAAATCGTCGACCAGGTGCTTCATGTATCCAACGACTTTGGCGAGCGGGCCACGAGCGTTGTCTTCATGGGCCAGGGCGAGCCGTTTGCTAACTACGACGAGGTTCTCAAGGCCCTCCGAATCCTCAACGACCCGGACGGCATCGGTATCGGAGCCCGTCACCTCACTGTCTCCACGAGCGGCGTTATTCCCGGTATTCGCAAATTTGCCGATATCCCCGAGCAGTTCACGCTTGCCGTTTCCCTGCATTCCGCCATCCAGTCGACGCGCAATAAGCTCATGCCCGGTGTTAAGAAGTACACGCTGCTCCGCCTGCACGAGGCGCTCCAGCTCTACACCGAGAAGACGGGCCGCCGCCCGACCTATGAGTATGCCATGATCGAAGGCGTCAACGACACGAACCCCGAGATGCAGGCGCTTTGTGACTTCTGCGAGGGAACGCTGTGCCACGTTAACTTGATCCAGCTTAACGACATCGAGGGCAGCCCGCTCAAGCCGTCGCCGATTCATAAGGTTGAGGATCTTCAGCGCCGCCTTGAGTCTCGTGGCATCGAGACCACGATCCGTAATTCTCGTGGCAATGATATTGATGCCGCCTGCGGTCAGCTGAAGCAACGTTTCAAGGTCCAGAAGAACGCATAGGGGAATCTGCACCCCATAACGTTTCATGTGAAACATCCGACAGCCCCGGTTGCAGATAATGCAACCGGGGCTGTTTCATCTGTATTCATACTATTGGATTTGATTTACGTAAGCTTAGTTTTATCGCAAAAATAAGGGGCCCTTATCTGATGAATCAGACAAGGGCCCCATCAAAAAAGGCAAGTAATTGTTAGGTACCTAATAATCAACATTTTCCCACTGATGGTTAACCCAGTCTTGGTTAATCTTGGGATTCTTAGTCATCTGAGCAGTACGCATAGCGACATCTTCGGTCATCACATCCATTTTCTTCTTAGATGTATCGACGATGTCCTGAGCTCCGCGCAGCAGTCGACCACGAAGTTCATCATCTGTCGCAATTTTATAACCCGCAAAAGCACCAGCAGCGACGGTGGTTGCCAACGAAATGACCGCGAGAACCTTACTCTTCATCCTGATCCTCCTGCCCAAATTGAATCATTTCCCCAAGGATACGGGAGAGCTCTTCTTCATCTTTGAACTCGATTTCGATTTTGTTCTTACCACGAGAGCTCTTCACGCGTACATTCGTGTTGAAAACTTGACGAAGAACTCGAGCGGCCTTTTTAAATGACTGAGGTGTTGCTGGCCTCGGAGTCCTTGGCGTCTCTCCGGCAGAAAACAACGGAGCAAGATTTTCTGTCGCCCTTACGGAAAGGCCCTCTGCAACAACCTTCTCAGCAAGTCGAATCCTTGCATCTTCATAGGGAACTGCAAGAATCGCACGTGCATGGCCAGCGGTAAGCTTACCCTCAAATATCATCTGCTGAACGACCTCGGGCAGATCGAGGAGGCGCAGTGAATTTGTAATTGCAGAGCGCGACTTACTCACTGCCTTTGATAAGGCTTCCTGGGTCATACCGCTGGCATCGATGAGTTGACGATACCCCTTAGCTTCTTCAACAGGATTTAGATCAGAACGCTGAAGGTTTTCGATAAGAGCAAGAGCCAGCATCTCTTCATCATTTACCTCTTTAATGATGACAGGCAGTTCCTCAAGACCAGCGAGCTTTGACGCCTGGTAACGACGCTCACCAGCGATGATCTCATAGCCGTTTCCATGCTTGCGAACCAAAAGCGGCTGCAAAACTCCATGTTCTTGGATTGACTCGCTCAACTCGCGGAGTTCAGTTTCATTAAAGTGAATTCGCGGCTGATTAGGGTTGGGAACGACATCTTCAATAGGCAGTTTTATTTCAGATGCGGCATTTGAAGCCGATGCGGACGAGCCACCGGTCTCATACTCGGCCTCTGAGACCAAAGCGTTGAGTCCACGTCCCAACCCCCCACGCTTCTTTGCACTAGGCACGCTTGATCACCTCTTTTGCAAGGTTCATATACGCTTTTGCACCCTTATTTTGAGGCGCATAGGTAATTACCGGTTCTCCAAAAGAAGGAGCTTCGGAGATTTTAACCGTACGAGGAATCAGTGTCTTAAACGCCTTGTCACCAAAGTACGATTGAACCTCCTCAACAACCTGATTCGACAGTGAAGTACGTGAGTCATACATGGTCATAAGCACGCCGTAAGTGTCTAAGCCCTTGTTCAGACGTGATTTGACCATCTTCATTGACTCAAGCAGCTTCGTAACTCCCTCGAGTGCGTAATACTCGCACTGGATCGGAATCAAAACGCTATCTGCTGCGGTCAAAGCGTTGATGGTAAGCAGGCCAAGTGAAGGGGGACAGTCAATGAAAATAAAATCGAACTCGTCCTGAATCGGCTCAAGCAAATCTTTAAGGCGAGTTTCACGAGCAATTGCGCTTACAAGCTCAATTTCGGCCCCTGCAAGCTGAATTGTTGCCGGAATAACGAATACCTTTTTGCAATTTGTATCAAGAACAAGCGACTCTGCGGGCACATCATTCAACAATGCATCATAGATGCAGTGTTCAAGGTCTTCCTTTTCAATTCCAAATCCGCTGGTGCTGTTTCCCTGTGGATCAAAATCGACAATCAGTGTCTTGCGACCTTGCTCACCCAGTGCTGCTGCAAGGTTTACAGCCGTCGTTGACTTACCGACGCCGCCTTTTTGGTTGATGATTGCAATGATACGCGTGTCTTTTGCGCTCTTCGAACGCTTAACGTCGCGAAATCCCACGGTCCCTCCTGGTGTGTATTCAAGCTCTCAAACGGAGGATGTTTCACGTGAAACATTCCGATTCGATATCAACCGCCATGTTTCACGTGAAACACTGCAAGTTGTTACTATCCATTATGTTTCACGTGAAACATCTAGGCAAGCGGATTCTTCTTTGCCATGCCATTTGCACGAGGCAATGAAACGGATGCTGGGTGAGTCTTTTTAAGAACAATGAACTCCCTGTGGCCCAAGCCCTCAGGCAAATCGATTGTGTCATTCAGAAGCAAAGTAAAGCCGCAGATCTTAGCTGCTGACATGCCGGAAGTGAGCTCCTGATGCGACGGATTGCCCTTGGTGATAACAAATAACCCTCCATCCTTGAGATATGGGGCCGCATACTCAACAAGAATCGGTAGAGGGGCCAGTGCACGGGCGGTTACGACAGAGAACTGCTTCTTATGGCTTCGAGCATATTCCTCAAGGCGATCATGAACCGCATGAGCATGTTTCAATCCAAGAGCATGAACAAAAGAATTGACAGAATCAACCTTCTTGCCAACTGAGTCAATATAAGTAGCTTTACGATGCGTGGTTATGGTTAACGGAATACCAGGGAAGCCTGCACCTGTTCCCATATCGAGCAAAGCTCCCTCAGGAGCCTTATTGATATAGGGGAGCAAAACAAGTGAGTCAAGGATATGAAGTACGACAGCATCTTCTACGTTAAGAATACGGGTAAGATTGGTTGTCTTATTTGTTTCCAGAACCAAATCTAAATGCTGAATACATTTCCTCAGCTCAGTATCAGTTACACTCAGGGAATACTCTTTGCAATAGGAAGTTAGACGACTCAGCATCTCGTCAGCCTGCTGATCTGTAAGTACAAACAACAGAAGCTCCTTTCTGACAAAAATCAGTGTATCGAGAACTTTTGACAAAAAAAGGGGACGTGGAAACCACGCCCCCTTAGCATAAGCTCGAGTAGATTATCGAGCAACAATCACCACATGGCGATCAGGGTCAGAACCCTCAGAATGGGTATCGACGGCATCATTGCCACGAAGTGCAATATGAACCAGTCGACGCTCATAGGCATTCATGGGCGGAAGCGAAACACTCTTATGAGTACGGATGGCACGCTCGGCGGCGGACTGAGCCATAGAGGCAACCTTGTCCTGACGACGGCTCTTGTAGCCCTCAACGTCAACCACAACCGGATACCTAAAGCCAAGCTTGCGGCTCACCAGCAAAGAGAACATAACCTGAAGGGCATCGAGGGTACGCCCATGACGGCCAATGAGAACAGCAAGATCGGGAGCCGTAACATCCAGAATCAGCTCGCCCTCGTCGCCCTCGTACTCATCAATAGGAGAGTTGGCGGCATCGAAGTGCGAAAGGATGGAACGCAGAATGGAAATCGCAACATCGGCAATGGTGTCGAGCTCCTCATCGGTCAGCTCTTCACCGGCCTTGTAGCGCTGTGCAATCTCGGGATAATCGCCCGCAATCTGCGGGGCAACCTCCTCAAGCATATCCTCGATGATCTCTTCAGACATAACGTACTCCAAAAGTTAGGTACCTAAATAAGATTGATATCCCGACTACTTCTTCTTGTGCGGACGCGGCTTCTTCTCGCGACGGGTAACCTCGACCTGCAGCGGAGCGTTCTTGAGGCGCTCCTCCTCATCGGCCTTGGCCTTGTCGATAACCTTCTGCGTCACGAAGATCTGCTGGATAACCTGCCAGGCAGAAGACACGTCGTAGTACAGCAGAACGCCGACGGGCAGGCTCCAGCCCATCCAAAGCATCATGACGGTCATGACGACGGCCATCATGCGCATGCTCTGGGCCTGCTGACCAGTCTGATTGCGAGACATATACAGCTGCGGAATCAGGGTCAAGACAGCGAACAGAATCAGGCAAACCAGCGCAGGCAGCGCAACCATAAAGCCATCGGCAAAGGAAGCGCTCGGCGTGGTGGTAAGGTCAGGCAGGATGTTGAAGAACGAGAACGTGCCGTCGCTAAAGTAGTTCGGCAGGTTACGCAGTAGCGTAAACAGGGCGAACAGGACGGGCATCTGGATCAACAGCGGCAGACAACCAGCCATGGGGTTGAACTTGTTCTCGCTGTAGAACTTCTGCATCTCCTCGGCCTGACGCTGGGGATCGTCGGCATAGCGCTCCTGGATCTCGAGCATCTTAGGCTGCAGCACCTGCATGCGAGCCGTCGACTTGGTCGACTTGAGCATAAGCGGCGTCAGCAGCAGACGGATGATGACCACCAAAATGATGATGGACAGGCCCCAGTCGACCGCAAAGGTCTGGATGAGCTTGAGCAGCTCAAAAAGGATGTTAACGATCCAATCCCACATGTAAGTTTTCCTCCGATAGCGAGTGCCCGCTAAGGCACAGGGTCATAACCGCCGACGTGCAGGGGATTGCAGCGAGCGATGCGCCTCACGGCAAGCCAGCAGCCTCTCAAAACACCGTACTTCTCAATCGCCTGGATAGCGTATTGTGAGCACGTTGGGTAATAAATGCAGGCGTCAGGCAATAAGGGCGAAATAACCTGTTGATATATGCGAATAGGAGCGATGGCAACACGTCGCAAAACGTGATTGCTCATCGCTCCTCCCCGGCAACGCCGGCGCGTTTCATAAGCGAACGCAATGCCTTGTTCATCTCCTGCGGCGAGGAAACCCTCGTCTTGGGAGTCGCGAACAAGATGATGTCATAACCCGCAACGGGAAATCCACAGCTGCGGGCGGCCTCGCGCATCACACGCTTAGATCGGTTGCGCACGACAGCACAACCGAGTCGTTTAGCACCAACGAAGGCGACCCTTCCGGAGTCGCCTTCGCCAACCGATTCACATATGGTCATTCGAATCAGAGGGTGATTGAAACGACGCCCCTGACTGAACACATGCTCGAAATCTTGCCGAGACTTAATAGTCTTCATGCGAGATGTGTGTATCGCTGCTAGACAGTGAGACGCTTGCGGCCCTTGGCGCGACGACGGGCGAGCACGGCACGACCACCCTTAGTGGCCATACGGGCACGGAAGCCATGGGTCTTGGCACGCTTACGCTTATTAGGCTGATACGTACGCTTCATCTTAAGTTCCTCCTGCTGCATTTCGAGTGTCCGCGGGGGCGCGGACGCAGATATAGACACGTGAGCTTGAAGATTGTAGGGAAATCAATGTTCAAATGTCAAGAAATCAAAGGTGAAAGGTTGCAAAGAGTACACGGTTCCCCCATAAGCCAAGCTCGATTTAGCGGTGCATGACAACTTTTCACGATATTTCATCGAGTTTTCAACAGGTCATGTTGGCAATGTTGAGAACTTTTCGCCAGTTTTCCAAAGTTTTCAACAGGTTTTGAAAAGTTGTCGAAAGATGAGAAACATTGCGCGGTGAGCTACTATTTGTTCGAAACCTTTTGGAAGATTGCGAGCGGCATGTCTGATGACTTTTACACCATGGTCGATTCTGGAGACCCGGCACCCGACAACGAGCACATCACCGGCGTGCGCGAAGAGCGTGCGGAAGGCGAGCAGACGACCACGCAGGCGCCAAAAGCCATGTACGCCGCGCGTATCGCCGTCTATGACGACATGCTGTCGACACCGCGTGTGATCGTCATTGATCCGCAAGATGTCCGCACGTATTTGGAAGAGACTACCAACACCGTCTACCAGTGCATGAAAGAACAAGGTGGCCATATCTCGCTCATGGTCATCCGCGAGATTGTCGAAAACTTTATCCACGCACACTTTGCCGAGCCCATCATCTCGATTCTGGACGGCGGAGACACCATCCGCTTTGCTGATCAAGGACCCGGCATCGACGACAAGGAACGCGCTTTCGACTTTGGCGTTACCAGCGCAAACAGCAAGATGAAGCGCTATATCCGTGGAACCGGAGCAGGGTTTCCCATGGTGCAGGAGTATTTGGAAAACGCCGGCGGTGCCGTATCCATCGAGGACAACATGGGCAACGGCACCGTGGTTACGGTAAGCCTGAACCCTAAACGAGTGCAGGAAATCGAGCGTGCCGGCGGACGCGGTGCTGCCGTGCGGCCCGAGACGGAGCAGCCCACATATCCCCTGCCGGGAGCTTTTGCGCAGCAGCCCATGGCAACGCAGCAGATGCAGCCCCCCGTGAGGCAGATGCAGCAGCCCGGAATGCTTCCCACACAAGAGCCCCAGGCGACATCGATGTCGATGCCGCCAAACATGCCAGAGGCCGTGCCGCTGGCGGATCAGGATGCAGCAGCAATGCAGCAGGCGACGGGCGCACCGGGTGGCCAGCAAATGGGCTATCAGCCGTACCAACAGGGATATCCATATCAACAGATGCCGCCGCTGGGGTACGGCCAGCAGTTCCCGCAGCAGTACCAGCAGGGATATCAGCAGCCGTACCAGCAGATGCCGCAGCAGCAGTACAACCCCTGGGCCCAGCAGATGCCTCCGCAGCCTTACCAACAGTGGCCTCAAAGTTTTCAACAGCAAGTGCCGCCGATGCAGAGTTCTCAACAACCAGCAGCTCAAATGATGTATCCTAATGCAGCAAATCAGTATGCGCAGCCACAACCGGACGTGTTCGTAAGCGATCGCGGCAACGCCGCACTAGGCTATTTGGCGCAAAATCAAGCGTGCGGTGCAACCGATCTGGCGAGGGCGTTTGGAAACTCGGCCCCCACTTGGTCACGCACGCTCAATGACTTGGCGCAGGCTGGCTTGGTCATCAAGCATGGCCAGAAATACCATCTGACCGAACTCGGCGCCGCTCGCGTGCGAGCTCAGAGCTAAAGAACGGGAGAAACAGTGGACGAGGAAGCAAGCATCATCCTGGGGGACGCCATCGCCTTTTGCCAGCGCGACGGCCAAGATGCACGCCTCATCAACATGCTGGGGCAATCGCGCGCCATAAGCCTGACCGAAGATACGCTCACGATCGAGGCCCCCTCGCGCTTTGCCATCGCGCAGCTCAAAAAGCATCAGCCGACTATTGAGGCCTATCTGGAAGAAATCGCCTTTGCACCGATCGCGCTCGACATCGTGGCACCGCAAGGCGCCGCAACGGAATCCGCTGCCGCGACGGCGCCCGCCACGGCTCCCGCCGCTTCCCCGGCGGCACCGGCCTCCGCAGGCGACGTGCCGACAATCGAGCACCAGCACAGCGATGTTTCCCGTGAAACCATGGCACCGTTGCCAACCGCGGCGGCGACGTCAACGAACGCACCCGTCACGCACATGCCCATCGCTCACGACGCAGCGGCGGGCGCGGATTCGGGCATTGCAATCAAAAACACGCTCTCGGCCGATGATTTTCGTCGCATGATGAACCAGATGAAGGGCGGAGCGCCAACTAAATCCACGCAAGCTGCGACCCCCGCTTCACCCATGCCAGCACCGACCGTGCCGGCCGAGCAGAATACAGATGGAGCCCCGCTCGCCGCGAACTCAAAATTTACCTTTGAGAACTTTGTCTACGGCCCCGAGAACAGCCATGCCTATCGCTCGGCACTCAAGTTTGCCGCCCTCGCGGACGAGCGCGGCACGTGCACATCGCTGTTCATCTACGGCAAATCGGGCCTGGGCAAGACGCACCTGCTGCTTGCCATCAAAAACGAGCTCGCCGAGAAGTCGCCCGAGATCAAGGTCAAGTATGCCAACTCCCAGGCATATCTGGACGACCTGATGACCGAGTTCGACCGCCAAAAGAAGAGCAACGCCCCCATCATGCAGGCGTACCACGGCGTGGACGTGCTCATCATCGATGACATCCAAAACATCATCGGCAAGCGCGCGAGCGTGGACTACTTTTTCCAGCTCATGGACGAGTTCATCCGCAATAACAAGAAGGTCGTTATCGCGGCAGACCGCGCTCCCAAGGACCTGAGCATGGACGAGCGTCTGACCAGCCGCTTCAACGCCGGCATGCTCTGCCTGGTCGCAGAGCCCAGCTACGAGATGAAATACAAGATCTTGCAGCGCTATTACGAGAACACCATCGTCGCCGCTCCCGAGGCAGGCGACGACTCGCTGCTGGCGGCCTATGGGGGCGACGGCGGGCACCTGACCGACGAGCACTTTAAACACATGGCCGAGGTCTCAGGCACCAACATCCGCGAACTCGAGAGCTTTTGCGAGCGCTGCGCCGGCGAGGCGGGCGACCGCGAGCGCGAGGGAGGGGAACTCACCTTTGACGATATCGACGCCATCGCCAGCCAGTACTTCGACACATCGGCCAAAAAGATCAACGTCCAGACGGTTCAGTCCGTCATCGAAGAGCAGTACGGCGTGACGCACGAGGAGCTCATCGGCCCGCGTCGCAACGCCAATATCGCCAAAGCACGCCATATCGCTATCTACCTTGCCATCGAAATGTGCGAGATGACGACCACGGCGGTAGGCGCCGAATTTGGCAACCGCAACCACTCGACCGTCAGCACGAGTTACAAAAAGGTCCAGAAGATGATCCAGGAAGACCGCACCGTCACCGAAGACCTCAAGTCGCTGCGCGATAAAATTACACTGCGCTCGTAGGGAAATAGAGACACCTGTTGAAAACTTGTCGAAACCACGGGCATAAGGTGTCTAAAACCCAATCCGCGGTGATGAAAAGTTTTGCGCAGGTTTTGAACGTGGAAAACCACCCCTGTTGCACACAGGTTGCTGTCGATTCTCTTTCTGGGTCTGACCTGCGTCTTTGGGAGTAATCAACAGTTTCGTCAGTGCTATTACTATTATTAAGATATTTATATCTATAGAAAGGTATTAAAAGATGAAGTTCACCGTCAGCCAGAGCTCGCTTACACAAGCCATCGGCGTCGTTATGAAGGGTGTCGCTTCGGCATCCACCCTTCCCATCCTGTCGGGCGTGCTCGTCAAGGCGCAAGACGGCATCTTGGAATTCCAGACCTCTAACTACACCATCTCGATCCGTCATCGCATCGCGGCGCATGTCGAAGAAGAGGGCGAGATGGTTATCCCCTGTAAGATGCTCTCCAATATCACCAAGACTCTCCCCGATGCCCCGGTCACCTTTGAGCTGTCCGAGCGCCAGGTGCTGATTGGTTGCGAGAAGAGCTCTTTCCGCCTGAACACGCTCGATGCCAATGACTTCCCCGAGTTTCCGGCCTATGCCATCGAGAGTGCCGTGGAGCTGCCGACCGATATCTTGTCCGAGATGGTCGGCCGCGTGTGGCGCGTCACTTCGACCGACAAGGCCCGCCCCATCCTGGGCGGCGTGCACATGAAGGTCGAGAACAACACCGTGCGCCTGGTGGCGACCGATTCCTTCCGCTTGGCCGTGTGCGATACACAGGTCGAGACCTCAACCCTCGAGGGCTCCTTTGAACTCAACGTTCCGGCCGACGCCTTTAACGACGCGCTGAACATCATGGCCAGCCGGGCGACCATCATGATCGGGGCTACCGACACCCAGGTCGTCTTTGAGGCCGGCAACACCACCTACGTGTCGCGCCGCATCGAGGGCGTGTACCCCAACTACAAGCAGCTCATCCCCGATTCGTGCGTGACGAGCGTCAAGATCGACGTCGCCGCCTTTAACGCCGCCCTCAAGCGCGTGGCCGTTATCGCGAGCGCCAACCCCGCCGTCAAGTTCGAGATCGATGTCGAGAACGGGCAGATGGGCCTGTCCTCCATTTCCAATGACCAGGACCTTGCGCAGGAGACGATCGATGTCGAGGCCGAGGGCGAGTCGGGCACCATCGCCTTCAACTACCACTACATCTTCGGCTGCCTCAATGCCCTGTCCAAGGAGAAGGAGATCACGCTGGAGCTCAAGAGCTACTCGCAGGCGGGCATCTTCAAGTCCTACGACAAGATCAACTACCTGTACCTGGTCATGCCGGTCCGCATCTAGCGCTGCGCCATGACCATGTTCGCCCGCGATCTTTCCGTCGCGCACTACCGCAGCTTCGATAGCTATCGTCTTGCCCTGGACGAGGGCGTGACGATACTTGCGGGACCCAACGCGGCGGGAAAGACCAATCTCATAGAGGCGCTGCAGCTGCTGACGAGCGGCGCCTCGTTTAGGCATCCGACCGCAGCCGAGCTCGTCCGTGACGGCGTGGGATCGTGCAAGGTCGAGCTGAGGCTCGAGGGCGACGGCCGCGTGCTTGATATGGGATTGAACGCGGAGGACGGTAAGCGCTCGTTTAGCCGCAACGGCAAGAGATGTTCTGCCGCCGGTGTGCGCGGGGTTCTGCCGAGCGTGCTGTTTTGCCCCGACCATCTGGACATGGTTAAACGAGGCGCCAGTGTGCGCCGCGCTGCCCTCGATGACTTTGGCATGCAACTGAGCGCACGCTATGCCGATCTTGCGAGCACCTATGGGCGCTGCGTGACCCAGCGTAACGCCTTGCTCAAGGAGACCTGGTGCTGCCGCGAGATGCTCGGCGCGTGGAACGATTCGATTGCCCGCGCGGGCTCGGCTCTGCTTGTGCACCGGTTGGCCCTGCTCGACCGGCTGGCGGGCCATGTGCACACTGCCTACGGGCAAGTGGCATCCGGTGAGGCTGCCAACGTGACCTATACGTCCACGCTGGGGGATTTGCCCCAGGTCGAGGATCGCGAAGAACTGAAGGGCTGGGCGTACGAGCGCATGCTGGCTGCCCTTGATGAGCACGCCGACGAGGAAATTCGCCGCGGCGTGACGTTGGTGGGACCGCATCGCGATGAGATTGAGTTTACCGTGGCGGGTCGCTCCGCCCGTTCATTTGCCAGCCAAGGTCAGCAGCGAACGTTGGTTCTGGCCTGGAAGGTGGCGGAGGTGGCCGTGGCTCGCGATGTCCTGGGCACCGCCCCACTGCTGCTTTTGGACGACGTGATGAGCGAACTCGACGGCGAGCGCCGCGGTGCTTTTCTGCGGCTGATCGGCGATGATATCCAGACGGTCATAACCACGACCAACCTGGGGTATTTTACCGATGACCTGCTTGATCGAGCCAAGGTGGTGAGCATGGGTGAGACGTGCTAATTACGAGCGCGAGAGCGAAACGGTCGCCTTCAGTGGCTTTTTGAACGCAGAGCGCCAACGCATCCTGGCGGCTGCGACCCCTGAGCGCCGTGCGCAGATGGAGGCTGCCGAGGAGTCGCGCGCGGTCTATCGCGCGTGGAACGCGGTGTGCTCGGGCACGCGCGAGGGGCGGCATGTGACGGGGCTGCGTTACCTGCCCGAGTCCAATGAACTGCTGGTGTATCTCGACTCGCCCTCGTGGACGCAGGAAATGACGCTGTTGCGCGAGATCATCCGCGCGCGCATGGAGCGCGCCGGTGCGCATGTGGACGGCCTGGTGTTCAAAACCACCGCACCCGGTCACACGCCGCCCGCCGCCAAGGAGCGCCTGCGCCCGCCGACGACAGAGCGCCCGCCGGCCCCGCATGCCGACCTCAGCGATGCCGAGCGCACCGAGATTGAGCGCCAAGTGGCGCCCATCGAAGACCAAAAACTGCGCGAGGCCCTCGAGAATGCCATGAGAGCCAGTGCCGAGTGGGCCAAGGGCGTGCAAAGTAAAAAAGAGCCTTAAATCGCATCTGGTGGCCCTGTAGAGCCAAATACCCTCGTTCCCGAGGGTATTTTTTTACGATAAACTAGTAAGGCTGTACACATTTTCTTGACTGAAGGAGGACGTGTGGCAAACGAAAACGATTACGATGGCGGCGAGATTAAGATTCTCGAAGGTCTCGAGGCCGTTCGTAAGCGCCCGGGCATGTATATCGGCTCGACGAGCGCCAGCGGTCTGCATCACCTGGTGTGGGAGATCGTTGACAACTCCGTCGACGAGGCCATGGCCGGTTTCTGCACCGAGATCCAGGTGACGGTCCACGCCGACAACTCCATCACGGTCGTCGACAACGGGCGTGGCATCCCCGTCGACGAGCACCCTGTTAAAAAGATCCCGACGCTCGAGGTCGTCATGACGATCTTGCACGCCGGCGGTAAGTTCGATAACTCGGCCTATAAGGTCTCGGGTGGCTTGCACGGTGTGGGCATCTCCGTCGTCAACGCACTGTCCAAGCGCGTGGTCGTTCAGGTTCGTCGCGATGGCAACACCTACGAGATGGAGTTCTCGCGCGGCAAGACCGTCAAGAAGATGGAGGTCGTGGGCACCTCGGATTCGACGGGCACCACCGTCACCTTCTGGCCCGACGATGAGATCTTCGAGACCTGCATCTACGATTTCGATACGCTGCATAACCGTCTGCAGGAGACGGCGTTCCTCAATAAGAACCTCAAAATCGTGCTGACCGACGAGCGCGAAGCGACTCCCCACGTGGAGGAGTTTTGCTACGAGGGCGGCATCATCGACTTCGTCAAGTTCCTCAACGAGGGCAAGGACGTCCCCGAGGCCTTTAAGGAGCCCATCTACATCGAGGGCAAATCGGACCCGGACGCGCCTGTGGCCAAGATGGGCGAGGTCGAGGTTTCCCTGCAGTGGAATAGCGGCTACGGCGAGAACGTCATGTCGTTTGCCAACGACATCTACACCCCCGAAGGCGGCATGCACCTTGAGGGCTTCCGTACCGCGCTCACCCGCGTGATCAACGATTACGCGCGCAAGCAGAACCTGCTCAAGGAAAAAGACGCCAACCTGACCGGCGACGATGTGCGCGAGGGCCTTTCGGCCGTTATCTCGGTCAAGCTGCCCGATCCGCAGTTTGAGGGCCAGACCAAGGCCAAGCTCGGCAGCTCCTATATGCGCGCGCTGACGCTCAAGATCGTGACCGACGGCCTCGCCGACTACCTTGAGGAGCATCCTAAGCCCGCCCGCGAGATCGTCAAGAAAGCCCAGCAGGCCTGCAAGGCCCGCAACGCCGCCCGCAAGGCGCGCGAGGCGACCCGCCGCAAGAGCCTGCTCGAGACGGCGTCCCTGCCCGGTAAGCTCGCCGACTGCTCGGTGCGCGATGCCGAGCTGACCGAGCTCTTCATCGTAGAGGGCGACTCGGCAGGCGGTTCGGCCAAGGACGGCCGTCGCCGAGACATCCAGGCGATTCTGCCCCTGCGCGGCAAGATTTTGAACGTCGAACGCGTTGGTGACCATCGCGCGTTCTCGAGTGACACCATTCAGTCGCTGATTACCGCGATCGGCTGCGGCGTCACGACGAGTGCCGGCGACGGCGGCGACTTCGATATCACCAAGGCGCGCTACCACAAGATCATCATCATGACCGATGCAGACGTCGACGGTGCGCATATCCGCATCCTGCTGCTGACGTTCTTCTACAAGTACATGCGTCCGCTGATCGATGCCGGCTACGTCTATGTTGCCTGCCCGCCCATCTTTGGCATTAAGGTGCGCAACAAGATCCACTACGTGTATCCCAACGGCCGCCAGTCCGAAGACGAGATCCTGCGCGACACCATCCAGAGTCTGGGCCTGAACCCCGACGATAACGACGAGGACGGCAAGGCCAAGGACGGCAAGATTACCAAAAAGCGCAAGGGCTATACCGTCCAGCGCTACAAGGGCCTGGGCGAGATGGACCCCAAGCAGCTTGCCTCGACGACGATGGACCCCAAGACCCGCATTCTGCAGCGCGTGTCGATCGAGGACGCCGTGGTGGCGGACCGCGCCGTGCGCGAGCTGATGGGTTCCGAGGTCGGCTATCGCCGCGAGTACATCGAGAAGCATGCACATGATGCACGATTCCTTGACGCTTAAGAGGAGGTAACGTGGCAGACGATATCAACAATAACGAGGGTATGGACGAGGCCGGCGATGCCGGTATGCCCGATGATCTGAAGCGCCTGCTTGCCCGTGCTGAGCAGGGCGAGGACGGCGATCCGGACGCCTATAACCCCGATGCCGATGATGATGAGGAAGAAGACGACGACGCTGAGCTCGAGGAGAGCTTTGGCGAAGTCGATCGCGGCGCCTCGGCCGGCGAGGATATCAACGGCGGCCAGCTCCAGATTTCGGAGTTTGGCCGCGAGATGAAGCAGTCGTTCATCGAGTATTCGATGTCGGTCATCACGGCGCGCGCCCTGCCGGACGTGCGCGACGGCTTAAAGCCGGTGCACCGCCGCATCCTGTACGCGATGAACGAGAGCGGCATCTACCCCAACCGCCCACATAAGAAGTCGGCCTGGACGGTCGGCGAAGTTATCGGTAAGTACCACCCGCACGGCGATTCCGCGGTCTATGAGGCCATGGTCCGCCTGGCGCAGTGGTTCTCCATGCGCACGCCGCTCATCGACGGTCACGGCAACTTCGGTAACATCGACGGCGACGGCGCGGCGGCCATGCGTTACACCGAGAGCCGCCTGGCAAAGCCCGCCATGGAACTGCTGCGTGACTTGCAGAAGGATACCGTCGACTGGCAGCCCAACTACGACGAATCACTTGCCGAGCCCGTGGCGCTGCCTGCGCGCTTCCCCAACCTGCTGGTCAACGGCAGCCAGGGCATCGCCGTCGGCATGGCCACCAACATCGCCCCGCATAACCTCACCGAGGCGATTGAGGCCACCTGCTACCTGATCGACAACCCCGACGCCACCGTCGACGAGCTCATGCAGATCATGCCAGGTCCGGACTTCCCCACCGGCGCCATAATCATGGGCAGCGCCGGCATTAAGCAGAGCTACGAGACCGGCCGCGGCTCCATTACCGTGCGTGCCAAGGCACATGTGGAGTCCACCAAGACCGGTCGCAGCCGCCTGGTCTTTACCGAGATTCCCTACATGGTCAACAAGGGCACCCTGCAGGAGAAGATCGCCCAACTCGTCAACGACAAGCGCATCGAGGGCATCTCGGATATGCGCGATGAGTCCAACCAGAAGGGCATCCGTCTGGTCATCGAGCTCAAGAAGGGCGTCATTCCGCAGGTCGTGCTCAACAACCTGTATAAGTACACCTCGCTGCAGACGACCTTTGGCGCCAACAACCTGGCGCTCGTCAACGGCGTTCCCAAATGCCTGAGCCTGCGCGAGATGCTGCAGCACTACATCGA
This sequence comes from uncultured Collinsella sp., assembly GCA_902493855.1. Classification (GTDB taxonomy): domain Bacteria; phylum Actinomycetota; class Coriobacteriia; order Coriobacteriales; family Coriobacteriaceae; genus Collinsella. The sequence goes on along the minus strand of CABUQV010000001.1, from coordinate 157,226 downwards.
CCACCAGGTCGACGTCGTCACTCGCCGCACTCGCTTCGACCTTAAAAAGGCCCAGGCCCGCGCGCATATCCTTGAGGGCTACTTGATGGCCCTCGACCATATCGACGAGGTCATTAGCATCATCCGCTCCTCGCAGACCGACTCCGAGGCCAGCAGCCGCTTGATCGAGCGCTTTGGCTTTACGCCCGAGCAGACCACGGCCATCCTCGAGATGAAGCTGCGCCGCCTGACCGGCCTGGAGCGCGACAAGATCCAAGAAGAGTTGGACGGCCTGCGCCGCGCCATCGCCTACTACGAGGACCTGCTGGCGCATGAGGAGAAAATCCTGGGCGTCATCAAGGAAGAGATGCGCGAGATCTCCAAGAAGTTTGGCGACAAGCGCCGCACCGAGATCAGCCAGGTTGAGAAGGACCTGGATGTCGAGGACCTCATCGCCGACGAGGATATGGTCGTGACCATCACCCACACCGGCTACGTCAAGCGTATCCCGGTTGCCGCCTACCGCGCCCAAAAGCGCGGCGGCAAGGGCGTGTCGGGCGTCAACCTCAAAGAGGACGATGTCATCGATGAGATGTTCATCGCGTCCACGCACGAGTACGTGCTGTTCTTCTCGAGCAAGGGCAAGGTCTATCGCCTGAAGGTGCACGAGCTGCCGGTAGGTACGCGCCAGGCACGCGGTACCGCGATCGTCAACTTGCTGCCTTTCGAGGAGGGCGAGAAGATCGCGAGCGTCATCAGCTGCCGCGAGTTCCCGGCCGACGAGTACCTGATGTTTGCCACCAAGAGCGGCATGGTCAAGAAGACCGTGATGAGCGCATATGATCGCAGCCGTCGCGACGGCCTGATCGCTATCAACCTGCGTGACGACGACGCGCTGCTGAACGTGCGCCGCGTGCGCGAGGGCGACAAGATTATCCTAGCCACCACCGCGGGCAAGGCGATCATGTTCTCCGAGGAGCAGGTGCGCGCTACCGGCCGCGACACCAGCGGCGTTCGCGGTATCGGCATGAAGGACGGCGTGAGCGTTCTGGGCATGGAAGTCACTAACGGCAACGGCGATCTGTTCGTCATCACCGAGCGCGGCTACGGCAAGCGCACACCGGTTGCGGACTACCCGGAGCAGAATCGCGGCGGCCAGGGCGTCTACACCATCCAAATGACCGAGCGTAAGGGTAACCTCGCGGCCATGAAGACGGTGGGCCCGCAGCACGAGCTGTTCATCGTGACGGAGGGCGCGACGGTCATTCGTGTCAAGACCGACGAGATCAGCCAGACTGGCCGCGCCACCCAGGGCGTCAAGATGATGACCGTCGACGACAACGACCGCATCTGCGCCGTAGCCCGCATGACGGCCGCCAAAGAGAAGCCCGAAGGCGAAGCCACAGAAGATGGCTCTGCCCCCGAAGAAACCCCTGTCGATCTAGGCGACGGCAACGACATGCCAGAAGATCTCCTAGATGAGTAAGAGGCCCTAGCTGGTAAAAATTATCAGACCCCATATATCGGCGGTCGGCGCACCTGCGCGCCGACCGCTTTTTTGAAAACCTTGGGACCCCATGGTCGCTGGGCTGGCGAGATGGTTTTGGTTTGTCGCGAGTTCCGCACGCAAAGAAGGCCACTTAATGTGGCCTTCGTCTTGCGCAGGACTGTCCGAGCAGCAAACCAAAACCATCTCGCCAGCCCAGCGACCATCCCTCCCAAAGATTTTCAAAAAAGTTGTTGACGCGCGCGTAACGACTCGTCTAATATATCCCTTGCGCGATGGACCTGTAGCTCAGTTGGTTAGAGCGTCCGGCTGATAACCGGGAGGTCACAAGTTCGAATCTTGTCAGGTCCACCATCAAAACTGTGAAGAGCCCTGGGGCATTGCCTTGGGGCTTTTTTCTTGTCTGCGATAAATCTCATTTTGGTTTTGTGTGCTGTGCGAAAGATTGGGTAGTATAGCTATTCAATGCGGTGGAGCTGCCGCGTGTTAACCGCTACGTACCGGAGGTGTTCCATGGTTCGTGTCGACATAGAGACCATCGTCATGGCCGCCGGTCCCGTGCCATCGCTTATCGTGCTTCGCGAGCGCTGCAGCAAATCGGACTCGCCCGCGCCGCTGCGTTCCCTTTCCATTCAGACTGGTTCGTTTGAAGCCGCTGCCATCAGCCGCGGCATCGATAGCGGCCGCGCCGAGCGCCCGATTACCCATGACCTGTTGCTCGATACTGTTGGCGCCCTGGGCGCCAAGCTCGAGCGCATCGAGATCGTTCGCGCCGAGCCGCCGGTGTTCTACGCGACGATCGTCGTACTGGCCGATGGTGACGAGCGCAAGATCGACGCCCGCCCCAGTGATGCCATTGCCCTTGCCGTGCGCAGCAATGCCCCCATGTTTGTGGAGGACGACATCATGAATCGCCTGGGCACTGTTTCTACCCACGCCGAGGAAGTCGACGACGAGCAGGAGTTCGAGAAGTTCGACGAGTTCGTCCATACGCTCTCCCCCGATGACTTCTAAATGCGGGGCGTCCAGGTTGCGGAGCGTTCGCTGATGGCCGGCGGGATGTCGGCTGAAGCGGCTGCAATCGCCCGCGAGGCCCAGATGTGCTCGGAGGCTTCTGAGGCGGCTCGCATTGCCTATGTGACGCAGGCCCGCACGCTTCGCGAACGCCGCGGCTCGTTTATCAAGATGGTTGTCATCTCCGCCCTTGTCGCGGCAATCTGCTCGCGCCTTCGTGGTACAGTTGGTGCGCTTGGGTTTTCGATCTCTACGGGCCTCGTGATCTGGGGTGTGGTCGATGCGGTCATGCTGACCAGTCAGATCAAGGTGCTCGACAAGCGCGCGATGGATATGATGCGCACCCGCGACGCTGCCGCTAAGATCGCCGCCGAGGCACAAGAACTGTAATGACGCCAGACTCGATGGGAAGGTCTAAAGATGGCACAGGATATGCTGGACGCCGGTAACGTCTCCGCCGAGCTCGACGCCATGGTGTGTGACCTGATTGGTGCGTTCTTGGACGACCTTGCCGCCGGCGAGAATCCGGGCGTAGTTGTGGCGATTGAGGACGCTGCTTCCAACCGATATCTGGCGGCGCTCGACGAGGACGGCGAAGAGGCGTGCCTGGAGGCGGCCACCAACTTTATTTCCGAGCACAAGATGGGTCTTAAGGACGAGGGCCTGGGCCGTATCGCCCGCTATGCCATCGGCTACACCGGCTGCGTCGAGATTGACGGCGGCTATCACGATGCTCTGCTCGTGAGCTTCTTCGAAACCACGCTCGAGAGCGGTTTTTCGGCATATGTGCTGTATGAGGGCATGGGCGCCGGCGATGGTTTTATGTGGAGCGACCCTGAACCTGCAGGTGAGGAAACCCCTCTCATCTAAAATCGCTAAAATAAACGAGTTTTCGGTAAAAGGCTCAATATTCCCGCCGAGCGTTGCATTGCTGGGTGGGTCGCATACGCGTGCCGGTTGTATATAGATAGAAGATAGGGGAACTACATGCGCGTAGACAATCTGAGGAACATCGCCATCATCGCTCACGTCGACCACGGCAAGACGACGATGGTCGACAAGCTCCTGCGTGCCACGGACGCCTTCCGTGCCAACCAGCAGGTCGAGGACCGCGTCCTGGATTCCAACGACCAGGAGCGCGAGCGCGGCATTACGATTCTCGCCAAGAACATCTCTATCGAGTACAAGGACGTCAAGATCAACGTCATCGACACCCCGGGCCACGCCGACTTTGGCGGCGAGGTCGAGCGCGTGCTGCGTATGGCCGACGGCGCCCTGCTGCTGGTCGACGCCTTTGAGGGCCCCATGCCCCAGACCCGCTTCGTGCTGCGTCACGCTATTGACACCGGCCTTAAGATCATGATCGTCATCAACAAGATCGACCGTCCGGGCGCCAACCCCGAGAAGGCCTACAACGACTGCCTGGACCTCATGGCCGACCTGGGCGCCACCGACGACCAGCTTGAGTTCGCCATGGAGCACGTGGTCTACGCCAGCGCCATGAACGGCTTTGCCCGTCTTGACCCCAACGACGGCAACATGGACATGTACCCGCTGCTCGATATGATTATCGACGACATGCCCGCGCCCGAGGTTGACGAGAACGCCCCGCTGGCCATGCAGTGCGTGACCATCGACCACTCCAACTTCGTCGGCCGCATCGGTATCGGCCGCGTGTACTCTGGCGCCATCCACCAGGGCGACCAGATCCTGGTTGTCAAGAACGACGGCTCCAGCGCTACCGCCACCGTCAAGCAGCTCTTTACCTTCGACTACCTGGGCCGTACCGAGTGCCAGGAAGTCGGCGCCGGCGACATCGCCGCTGTCGTGGGTATCGACCGCACCGATATCGGCGATGTCTACACCGATCCCGAGAACCCTGTCGAGCTCGAGCCCATCGAGATCGACCCGCCGACCCTGTCCATCGTCTTTGAGGCTTCGACCTCCCCGCTTGTCGGCCGCGACGGCGACATCGTGGGCGCCCGTCAGCTCAAGGAGCGCCTGTTCAACGAGGCCGAGAACAACGTGACCATGAAGATCGAGGAACTCGAGGACAAGAGCGGCGTCGAGGTCTCGGGCCGCGGCATTCTGCACCTGTCCGTTCTGATGGAGTCCATGCGCCGCGAGGGCTTTGAGTTCCAGGTCGGCCGTCCCCGCGTTCTGTTTAAGAAGGACGAGAACGGCAACAAGATGGAGCCCGTCGAGCAGGCCGTCGTCGAGTGCCCGGACGAGTACTCGGGCAAGGTCGTTGAGGTCTTCGGCACCTCCGGCGGCATCATGACGAGCATGGACACCTCGGGCATCGTGACGCACCTCGAGTTTAAGATCCCGACCCGCGGCATCATGGGTCTTAAGAACCGCATCATGAACGTCACCCACGGCGAGGGCGTGTTCTACCACACCTTCCTGGAGTATGGTCCCTACGCCGGCGAGATCGGCAACCGTCAGAACGGTGCCATGATCTCCATGACTACCGAGAAGGCCGTTGCCTACGCTCTGGGCACGCTGCAGGAGCGCGGTCAGCTGTTCGTTGAGCCGGGCACCGAGTGCTATGAGGGCATGATCGTGGGCGAGCGCAGCAAGGCTGGCGACATGGTCGTCAACATCGCCCGTACCAAGAACCTGGGCAACCAGCGCTCCTCGACCTCCGATATCTCCGTCCAGCTGGTGCCGCCCCGCACCTTCTCGCTCGAGGAGGCGCTGGAGTACATCGCCGACGACGAGCTGGTCGAGATTACTCCCAAGAACATCCGCCTGCGCAAGCGTCTGCTCAACGCCACCGACCGTAAGAAGGCCGCCGTCCGCGCCGGTCAGGTCAACAAATAAGCGCTGGGGCTTATAACCGCCAATAAGAAAGGGCGTCGACCGCAATGGTCGGCGCCCTTTTTGGTGCAATGGGGTCAGGTTGTTTTGCACCACCACAAAGGTGCCTGGCCCTTTTGTGGTGGTTAGCGGCTAGGCGGAGGGAAGGCCCGGGGTGTTGGCGGCCTGCTGCGGCTTGAGGTGGGCATTGCGCCAGATGATCTGGATAACGTAGCCGAGCATAAAGACAAAGGCCACGCCGCTGATGAAGCCGCCGATGAGGGGAAGGCCTGTGAGGCCGCCTGCGGCCACACCGCCGACGGCTGCCATAGCGTAGCGGTTCTGGTTATGTCCGATCATGCGAGCGATCGCGCAGCCCGCAAAAGCGGTGGAGACCAGCGCGACGCCGATCACGGCGCACATGAGGGCTCCGGCAAGCGACAGGCCGGCAATCGAGATAATCAGCAGCAGGATGGTGGGGATGACAGCAATCGTGCCCAGAAGACCGCTCACCCACAGGGGCGTGGGGCGCTGGTGAAGCATGCCGGCGGCGCTGGCGGTCGCTCGCGGAAAGACGAGCTCGAGCAACAGGGCGATAAAGCAGGTCGAGAGTGCCGCGGCCACGATGCCGCCGACGATATCGTTAAGGGTGGAAGTATCTTCGTTCTCGGTGCGGTCGATCTTGAGCGCGCCGACCTCGGCTCCTGCGGCGCGCTCGGGGTCCTCGGAAACATGCGCGTTCACGGTGCCGGTAATGCGGGCATTCTTGCCCAAGACGAGCTTATCGGCCCAAACCTCGACGTCGCCCTCGACGGCGCCGTCGATGGTTACCGTACTGCCCGCGAGTGCTGCCGACTTGGCGGAGCCGCGCAGGGCAACTGTCTCGCCCATCGCGTAAAAACAGTTGGCGGCGCTACCGGTGTTGAGCACGACATGCTGACCGGCTACCGTCACGCTGCCATCGATTGCGGTTTTGGAGATATCGATGGTACGCGCCGCCAGGCGAACGGCTCCGCCTACGGTGCAGTCGCGAATCGACAAGCTCTCGCCTGCCGCGATAATATCGCGGCCGATGGAGGTGTCGTCCAGGTTGAGGCTCTGACCGGCCCAGTACAGGTCGCCTTCGACGCCAGACGGATTTGAGTCAACTTCGGTTGCGAGCACGTTGCCCGCGGTGTCTGTGCCGGCGAACGACGTCGTGGGAAGTACGGTCAGCGCAAGCGCGATCAGTGCGAATAGGAGGGCGATGCGGCCACGCGTTTTACGGCGTCGGGACGACGGTGCTAGGTTGCAAGGCATAGTGAATCCTTCGTTAGATACTCGACATGTATCTAACAGGGTACCCAACGCGCGGGCGCTCTAAAAGAACCTCTCGGTTGCATTTCGAAGGGTCGTGCCGTGCTGTCTACTTTTTGCGATGCAAAAAACGTGCGATGTCTTCCTCGGTGGGGCTTTTGATATCAAAGCGCAGCGAGAGCCAGCGCAGGCCCATGGTCACCGCGACGCATACGACCAGTGCGGCGACATTGCTCATGATGCCGCTCATAACGAGACACACATAGCTTGTCGAGCCGGCGATGGCGGCGATGGCATAAAAGTTAGTACGTTGGAAAATGCCCGGAACCACGCCCATAAAGCCGTCGCGCAACATGCCGCCACCCACCGCGGTGAAGAAGCCCATCATGATGCATACGGCCGGCGCAAAGCCATAAACCAGTGCTTTGTCCGCTCCGGTGGCGGCGTAGATGCCGACCGAGATGATGTCGAGCAATGGGATGAGTTTCTCGGGTTTATCGACGATTGCCGGGAAGATGTAGATGATGGCCGCTGTGGCGATGGAGAGCGGCAGCGCCATTGGCTGGTTGAGGATGTAGACGTTGCCGACCTGGAGTGTCATATCGCGCAAAAGACCGCCGCCCAGACCGCAGACCACCGCGAGCGCGACCGCGCCCACCAGGTCGAGCTTGTGTTCGCGCGCAACCAGCACACCCGAGATCGATGCAGCGACAACGGCGAACATCTCGAGCCAAAAGGGGATAGCGACCATGGCGTCCGAGGCATGTGAGGTAACGGTTATAGCGGCGACGACGGGCAAGATGGGGTCCTTTGAGTTACGGGTTTGGACAATGCCCGTACATAGTACATGTTCGGCGCCGATTGCGACCCTATTGCTCGGCAAACGGTCGGGACTGGGCGCGGGCGTGGCGCTGCTGGAATGCCAGGGATCCAAAACATGTACGTCACCCTCCAAAAACGACATTTTTTGACATCTTTGGAGGCTGGCGTACATGTTTGGATTGAGCTCACAGCATGAGTGAGTTAATTTACTCACATCCGGTATATTTCCCCACTTCAACGGACATAAGAGTTGGATACCGGCTCAGAGCGAGAGGCCCTCAATGGATACTCCTGTTCTCATTTCGCATAAAACCGCATGGCTTGTCCATCATGCGCCCCAGAATTTGGTTCAGTCTCTTGCGCGGCACGACTACCAGATAGGCGTACGAGGCATCTCCACCCAGCAACGCGTTGCGCGCATACGACAGGCCCTTACCGACTGCGGCATTCCGTCCGATATGCTCAAAACTATCGATATCTCGGTTGTATTCGAATTCGAGCGAATTCGCACCAAAGGCGTCATTTGCCACATTCTTGGACAAAATCTTCCCTACGAGCATATTGACGAGTTGACGCCCGGAATCTTCATCACCGACGAAGCCTTCACCTTCGTGCTCGCTGCCGAGTGGATGGATAGGATCGAATATCTCGAATATGGCTATGAAGTTTGCGGCGATTATCGCATGAGGCTCAATCCCGCCGACCCTTATACCGAGCAACCAGCCACCACCTCCAAGGATGAAATAACCGAACTGCTCGATCGGCACCCCGGCAAACCCGGTGCCACACGTGCACGGCTCGCGCTCAGGCACATCTACGATCACTCGGCCTCGCCTATGGAGACCGCTTCGGCAATCGCCCTCTCGCTCCCAACAAGCGAAGGCGGCGTTGGCATCCGAGGTATCGAACTCAACAAACCGCTCGAGATCCCTCAACGTCTCTGGCATTGCGCCAAAGCTCGAACACTCAAAATCGATGCGCTCGTTACCTACAAGCGCAGGGAGCTCGGTATCGAATATAAGGGCGGCTTTCACGATGAGTTCGAGCGCAAGGGGGCAGATGCGGAGCGAGAGGCCGTTCTCTCCCAAATGGGATATCGAATCGTTACGCTCACTTCGGCTCAGTTCGACAGCCAGCTCGCCTTTCACCGCGCCATGAACAACATTCGCGAAGCACTCGGCATGCCTCGCTGTACCGACACCGGGTACCAGCGAGAGCAAAACGAACTACGCAAGGCGCTTATCCGCAACTGGAAAGGCATGCGAGACGAAGAGGCACCTTCCGAATAGTGCCACTCCCGTGAGCTCAATCCAAACGTGTACGTCAGCCTTCAAAGATGTCGAAAAATGTCGGTTTTGGAGGGTGACGTACATGTTTTGAGGGAGGGGCGGGTTCGAATCCCTCCTCTTTCGCCGTATTTGCTTGTTAGGGACTCAAAACAAAAAAGCTCCCATTCCCGGGAGCTTTCTCAACCAAAATGGCGGAGGAGGAGGGATTCGAACCCTCGTGACCTTATACAGGCCAAACGGTTTTCGAGACCGCCGCATTCAACCACTCTGCCACCCCTCCGCGTGGGGTAAAAACAAAGCAGGCTCGAAGGCCTGCTTTGGAATTAACTGGCGGAGAGTCAGGGATTTGAACCCTGGAGACGCTTTTGACGCCTACACGATTTCCAATCGTGCTCCTTCGGCCACTCGGACAACTCTCCGTTAAATGCGAAAGTCAGTATACACGAGGAATCGCAAAGTGCAAACAGAAAAGTTGGCATTTTTTGAAACGCTTGGCTTCGTGATGGGATCTAGAAGGCAAAAAACGGGCTCTGACCAGCATGGCTGCATGCAGCAAACTGTTCAAAATAGGTATTTATAGACGACGTGGCAACAATTTTAAAAAACTTTGAACGGTGCTGTGAACCACTGGTATGCATTTCGCGACCACAGCCCAGCAATTGCTGACCTGCAGTTTGATTTGGTTTGTCCCCGCGGCGCCGTATCTTGTTCACAGATCCGTCAAGCATTTGGTCAGCATTTGGTTGGAAGACGCATGAAGTGCCGTGTGAGTATGGACATATGTGGAGGTCATGAGGTTGTAGCTGCACATTCTTGCAGCCTGGGAGGTTGAAAGATATTATTACCAAGTCTTTTCCTGCTTCAGGCGCACCTTCACGACCTGAAGCCACATTTGCCCAGAGGAGGTGACAATATGAAGGCTTATGAACTGCTGTTCTTTGTTGACCCGTCGCTCGACCCCGAGACTCGTCTCGCTGTTATGAAGCGTATCGATACCACGATCGCTGAGGGCGCTGGCAAGGTCGACTCCGTTGACGAGTGGGGCAAGCGCAAGCTCGCCTACGAGATCAACGACCTCACCGATGGTGACTACACCCTCATCAACTTCCACGCAGATCCTACCCAGATCGCCGAGCTTGATCGCGTCCTGCGCATCACCGACGCTGTGGTCCGCCACATGATCGTCCGTCGCGACGACCAGGAGTAAGACTGTCGTTTTGGACTGGGCTTGTGCCCCAAGAGGAAGTAGTGAGTTATGAGCATCAATCGAGTGAACATCACCGGTAACCTCACGCGTGATCCCGAGCTGCGCGCCACTGCCGGCGGAACCCAGGTTCTGTCCTTTGGCGTCGCCGTGAACGATCGTCGCCGCAACCCGCAGACTGGCGAGTGGGAGGACTATCCCAACTTTGTCGACTGCACTATGTTCGGCACGCGCGCCGAGGCCGTGAGCCGTTTCCTGGCAAAGGGAAACAAGGTCGCGATCGAGGGCAAGCTGCGCTACAGCTCTTGGGAGCGCGACGGCCAGCGCCGGAGCAAGCTTGAGGTCATCGTCGATGAGATCGAGTTTATGAGCTCCCGTGGTGGCCAGGGTGGCTACGACCAGGGCGGTTACGCCCCCGCGGCTCCCGCGCCCGCAGCACGTCCTACCGCACCGGTGGCTACGCCGCCCGCGGTCGACGTCTACGATGAGGACATCCCGTTTTAAGGGCTGTTCACCTATTTTTGAGTGAGAGGCGGCTTCGGTTCGCCGAAGTTGCCAAACGAAAGGTATTTTGACATGGCTAATGATTTTTCTGCACGTCAGCCGCGTCGTAAGTACTGCCAGTTCTGCAAGGAGAACACTGAGTTCATCGACTATAAGGACACTCAGCTTCTCCGTAAGTACATGACCGACCGTGGCAAGATCAAGCCCCGTCGCGTCACTGGCGCTTGCACGCAGCATCAGCATGACATCGCCAACGCCATCAAGCGCGCCCGCGAGATGGCTCTCCTGCCGTACACCGTCCCCGTGGTTTCCTCTCGTGGCAACCGCGACCGCGGCTAAGAAGGGAGACACATCATGAAGGTTATTCTTCTCGATGAGATCAAGGGCAAGGGCGGCGAGGGTGACGTCGTAGAGGTCGCTCAGGGTTACGCTGAGAACTTCCTGTTCCCCAAGAAGCTCGCTGTTGCCGCCACCAAGGGCAACCTCAAGCAGCTTGACGAGCGTCGCAACAACATCGCCAAGCGCGAGGCCGTCCGTCTGGCTACCGCCAACGAGACCAAGGCTGCCTTCGAGGGCAAGACGGTCACCGTTGACGTCAAGGTCGGCGACGAGGGCATCCTCTTTGGCTCCGTTACCGCCGCTATGATCGCTGACGCCATCAAGGCTCAGCTCGGTATGGACATCGACCGCAAGCGCGTCGAGCTCGGTAAGCCCATCAAGGTTGCCGGTGCCCACACCGTTGCCATCTCGCTGTACCGCGAGATCAAGGCCGAGGTTGTCGTTCTCGTTGGCGTTACCGCCGAGGAGCTCGCTGCCGAGGCTGAGGTCGAGGAGGCCGCTGAGGTCGCCGAGGCCGAGACCGCCGAGGTCGAGACTGAGGCTGCTGCCGAGTAGCATTTGCTGCAACGCAACAATCTTGTTCTAAGAAGGGCGCTCTGGGAGACCAGGGCGCCCTTTTGTTTTCTACGCTTGGCGAGCGCCATGGCATGCGTTGTGGTGAAGTCCCAAATGCGGGACCGTTCATCCGTTTGGTTCGGTGATGATTGGCGGCGCGCGGCGCGTTTTGGGACCGTGGCTGATACTATGGATGCTCGCAAGCGATATGAATGAGGACGCTCATGGCATATGACGATAGGGAGACCGGGCTGACGGTTGAGGACCGCGGCTCAAAGTTGGGTCTTCCCCAAAACCAAGATGCAGAGGCCAATGTACTGGCCGCTATGCTGCTATCGCCCGAGGTGGTCGAGGAGGCCCAGGTCGAGCTGCAGCCCGATGACTTCTACCGGCCCATTCATAAGACCATCTATACCGCGATGGTCGATATGTACAACAGCCGCATTCCTATCGACTCCATCTCGCTGATCGATTACCTTCGAAGCATCAACAAGCTCGATGCCGTGGGCGGCGAGGCCTACATTTTGGAGTTGATGGGTCAGACTCTGTCGCTCGTGAACTGGCAGCACCATGCCGCCATCGTTCGTCGCGATTCGATGCTGCGTGAGCTGATCGGCGCCACCAACGAGATCAACGCGCTGGCATATAACGCTCCCACCGACACCAAAGAGGTCGTGGAGCTAGCCGAGAGCAAGCTGCTCAAGGTCACGGCGCGCGAGGTCAAGTCGAGCTACAAGACGCTGACCGAGTTTATGGTTGAGGCCTATAACGAGGCCGAGGAAGTGTGCCAGGCCGGTGGACAGGCTGCGGGCGTGCCCACGGGCTTCCCGTCGCTCGACCGCATGCTCATGGGTTTTCGCGAGGGTCAGCTCATCATCATCGGCGCCCGTCCTGCCGTGGGTAAGACGTCGTTCGCTCTGAATCTGGCGCTCAACGCTGCCGCTGCCGGTTATACCGTCGGCTTCTTCTCTCTGGAGATGTCGGGCAAGGAAATTGCCCAGCGTCTGATTTGCGCCTACGCCATGATCTCGATCAGTGACTTCCGCATGGGCCGCATTAGCCCCGAGCAGTGGGCCAATATCAACGAGGCCACGCAGACCTTGTCCAAGCTCGATATTCTGATTGACGATACGCCCGGTACCACGGTGACCGAGATTCGCGCCAAGAGCCGCCGCATGCTCCACAACAAGGAGAAGGCCATCATCATCCTGGACTACCTGCAGCTGGTGAGTCCTCCGCCGGGACGCCGTTCCGAGAGCCGTACCGTCGAGGTTTCGGAGATGTCGCGTGGTCTGAAGATCATGGCCAAGGAGCTCAAGATCCCGCTCATCGCGCTGTCGCAGCTCTCGCGTCAGGTCGAATCCCGTACCGGCAAGCGTCCGCAGCTTTCCGACCTTCGTGAATCGGGCTCCATCGAGCAAGACGCCGATATCGTTATGTTCTTGGACCGCTCCGCCGACGAGGCCGAGGCCTCGCGCGACGATCGACCCGACGAGGGCGTTACGCGTATCGTCGTGGCTAAGAACCGTTCGGGCCCAATCGGCGACGTCGACCTGATGTTCCTGCCGGCATCCACCAAGTTCTATGAGCTTGATGGGGCACATGCCGAGGAGTAGGACAGGCGCCCGTTGCACGGGTATACTGGGAATGTTTTGTGCTTCTGCGTGCCGGCATGGCGCGTAGACAGGCCATGAATGTAAGGAGTAAACATGCCGTCAACCGTTTTGGTCGGTGCCCAGTGGGGCGATGAGGGCAAGGGTAAGATTTGCGACCTGGTCGCCGGCGACTTCGATGCCGTCGTGCGCTACTCGGGCGGCAACAACGCCGGTCACACCATCGTCGTCAACGGCAAGAAGTACGGCCTGCACCAGGTGCCTTCCGGCATCATGTATTCCGACCACGTGTCGGTGATCGGTAACGGCTGCGTCGTCAACCCCAAGGTTGTCCTTGAGGAGATCGACATGTTCGAGGCCGACGGCATCACCACCAAGAACCTCAAGATTAGCGGCAACGCGCATGTCATCATGCCGTACCACATTGATCTGGATGGCGCCTTTGAGCAGAAGCTCGGCAAGAAGAACATCGGTACCACCAAGCGTGGCATCGGTCCGTGCTATCAGGACAAGATGGCCCGCATTGGCCTGCGCATGCAGGACATGCTGGATGAGGCGCTGTTCCGCGACAAGCTGGAGACCGCTCTCGCTCGCGTGAACCCCGAGCTCGAGCTCATCTACAACCTGCCCACCTACACCGTGGACCAGATTTGCGACGAGTACCTGCCGATGGCCGAGCGCCTGCGCCCCTACATCACCGAGACGAGCCTGCTGCTCAACAACATGATCGATGAGGGCAAGAACCTGCTGTTTGAGGGCGCCCAGGCGACGCTGCTCGACATCGACCACGGCACCTATCCGTACGTGACGTCTTCCAACTGCACCGCCGGCGGCGCCATCACCGGCTCCGGCGTGGGCATGAAGAATGTCGACCGCGTGCTGGGCGTCATGAAGGCCTATATCACCCGCGTCGGTTCGGGCCCCATGCCCACCGAGCTTTCCTATGAGTCCGAGGCCGGCCACACGCTGACCGAGGAGGGCTATGAGTACGGCGTGACCACCGGTCGCCGTCGTCGTTGCGGCTGGTTTGACGGCCCTATCGCCAACTATGCCTCGCGCGTCAACGGCCTCACCGACATCGCCGTGACCAAGCTCGACGTGCTTTCGGCCTTCGACACCATCAAGGTATGCGTGGCCTACGACGTCGATGGCGAGCGCTACACCAGCGTGCCCGAGCATCAGGTGCGCTTTGAGCATGCCAAGCCCATCTACGAGGAGCTCCCTGGCTGGAAGTGCGACATCACCGGTTGCCGCAGCTTTGACGAGCTGCCGCAGGAGGCTCAGGACTACGTGGCGTTTATCGAGGATCTGGCACACACCCGCGTGACGTTCATTGGCGTCGGCGCTGGTCGCGAGCAGATCATCAACCGATTCTGGAAGTAATCGGGACTATTTGGTTATTGCGATATACCCCTTTGCAGCCCGGGCGGGCGGCCGAGGGGTATATTTGCTTGCAAGGGGCTCGCGCGGAGCGGGCCATTCATCCATAGAGGAGGCACCCTTGAAGGCGGACACTCAAACCATCGACATCCTGTTGTTGGGCAGCGGCGGCCGTGAGCATGCTTTGGCAGCCAAGCTCGCAGCATCACCGCGCGCCGGCAAGCTCTACATTGCGCCGGGCAACGGCGGCACCGCGAGCTGCGGCGAGAACGTTGTTCTCGACGACTGCGATCCTGCGGCCGTGGCGGCGTTTGCGCAGAGCCACGGATGCGGGCTCGTGGTAATTGGCCCCGAGGCTCCGCTCGTGGCGGGCGTGGCCGACGCCGTGCGCGCGGCGGGTATTCCCTGCTTTGGCCCGGGTGCCGAGGGCGCCCAGATGGAGGGCTCCAAGCTGTTCTCCAAGCAGCTCATGGAGCGTGCGGGCATTCCGACGGCAGCCTATGGTTCGTTTACCGACGAGGCTTCGGCTCTCGCCTACGTGCGCGAGCAGGGCGCCCCGCTGGTCGTCAAGGCCGACGGCCTTGCCGCGGGCAAGGGCGTTATCGTGGCGACCGAACTTGAGCAGGCCGAGGAGGCCGTGCGCGAGTGCTTTGGCGGCACCTTTGGTGATGCCGGCAACACCGTGGTTATCGAGGAGATGCTCGTTGGCCCCGAGTGCTCGCTGCTGGCCTTTACCGACGGCAAGACCGTGCGCCCCATGGCTACCTCGCAGGACCACAAGCGCGCGCTCGAGGGCGACAAGGGCCCCAACACCGGCGGCATGGGCGTCTACAGCCCGGTGCCCATCGTGACCGACGAGGAGCACGCCACCATGGTGAAGGTCATGGAACAGACCGTTGCCGAGCTTGCTGCCGAGGGCATCGACTACCGCGGCTGCCTGTACGGCGGCTTTATGCTCACGCCTGCCGGGCCCAAGGTGCTGGAGTTCAATGCCCGCTTTGGCGACCCCGAGACGCAGGTCGTGCTGCCGCGCCTTAAGAACGACCTGGTCGAGGTCATGCTCGCCTGCGCCAACTGCAAGCTCGATCAGATTGAGCTCGACTGGCGTGACGAGTGGGCCGTGGCCGTTGTCCTGACGAGCGCGGGCTACCCCGGCAGCTACGAGAAAGGCAAGGTCATCACCGGTATTGAGGATGCCGAGGCCATGGAGAACGTGACCGTGTACCACGCGGGCACTGCCGTGGTGGACGGCCAGCTCGTGACCAATGGTGGCCGCGTGCTTGCCGTGACCGCTCTGGGCGACACGTTCGAGAACGCTCGCAACCTTGCCTACGAGGCCTGCGAGAAGATTGATTTTGAGGGCAAGACCCTGCGTCACGACATCGGCCTGCGCGCGCTGCGCGGCCGCGACGCCTGGGATGCCTAAAATCCGAGAGGAATGAGACGGATGGACGAGAAGAACGAAGAGCTCGTGGACGCGCAGATCGTCGAAGAGGACAGCCGCATGTATGGGCACGCCGAGGGCGAGCCTGGTGGCGAGGTCGCTGACGAGCCGGCGCTGGTGCTGGGCGACGACGACCCGCACGATGCCGAGCTGCACGAGAAGATTCTTTCGGAGGAGTGTGCCTGGAAGGGCAAGATCCTCGACGTCCACCGTCTTGAGGTTGAGCTGCCCAACGGTCACCGCAGCGCCCGCGATATCGTTCGCCATCCGGGTGCGGCGGCCGTTGTGGCACTGACCGAGAGCGGCAAGATCGTACTGGTGCGTCAGTACCGCACCGCCATCGACCGCGTGACGGTCGAGATTCCTGCCGGCAAGCTCGATCCAGGCGAGGACCCGCTCGATTGCGCCAAGCGCGAACTGCATGAGGAGACGGGCTTTAGGGCTGGTCGTATTCGCTTTTTGACGTCGATTGTCACGTCCTGCGGTTTTTGCGATGAGATTATCCACATCTACTTGGCTACCAAGCTCGAGTTTGATGCGCCCAACCCCGATGATGACGAGTTTGTCAACGTGGACCTGGTGCCGCTGCACGAGCTGATCGACGCCGTACTCGACGGCAAGATCGAAGACGCCAAGACCGTCGTAGGCGCCTTGGCCTGCGATAGCATCGCGCACCGCTTGGGTGGTGCTGAACTGTAACGAGCGGGGATAGCCCTGGGGCAAGTACTACTGATTGCTTTGTCCCAGGGCCTTACGTTGCTGATATTTCTTTGAGGATCACATGCTGAAGAGGTTTTTATCTTATTACGAGCCCCAGATGGGGCTTTTTGTTGCTGATACTGTTTGCGCTCTGGTGCTTGCCGCCATTGACCTTGCGTTTCCTATTATTCTGCGCAATTTGACCGGTGGGCTGTTTACTCAGGGTCAGGCTGCCATTATGCAGGCGCTCGGCATGATCGCGGTGGGCTTGGTGCTGATGTATGCCGTCCGCTGCGCCTGCCGCTACTTTGTGAGCTATTGGGGTCACGTGATGGGCGCGCGTATGGAGTCCAAGATGCGCGAGGACCTGTTTGACCAGTATGAGCGCTTTAGCTTTGCGTACTTCGACCGCAACAGCTCGGGCGACATGATGAGCCGCGTGGTCAACGATCTGTTCGATATCTGCGAGGCGGCGCATCACGTGCCCGAGTGGATCATCATCTGCGGCATCGAGATTATCGGCTCGTTTGTGATCCTCTTTACCATCGCCCCGGTGCTGGCGCTTGCCATGGCTGTGGTGACGGCGGCGTTTGCGGTCATCATGTTTTGGCAGAACATGCGCATGCGCGAGGTCTTTAGCGACAATCGCAAAAAAATCAGCGGCATCAATGCACAGCTGCAGGATTCGCTGGCGGGCATGCGCGTGGTCAAGAGCTTTGCCAATGAGGAGACCGAACGCTTCAAGTTCCGCGCCTCCAACAATCGCTATCTTTCGTCCAAGGAGAACATGTATCACGCCATGGGCGTCTATACCGCGACGTATGGCCTGCTCTCGGGTGTGCTCCATGTGATCGTGGTGCTGCTGGGCGGCTGGCTGGTCGCCCAGGGACAGCTGCAGGCGGTCGATATGGCGACCTTTGCACTCTATATTTCGCTGTTCTGCACGCCGCTCGAGACACTCGTCAATTCGGCCGAAACGTATCAGAAGGCTATTGCCGGCTTTAAGCGTATGGACGAGGTGCTCTCGACCGCGCCGGATATCCAGGACAAGCCGGGCGCCACGGATCTGCAGGTGACTGCCGGAGCCGTGGAGTATCACGACGTGTGCTTTAACTACGAGGATGTTGAGCTGGGCGAGGGCGATGCCGACGAGCGTCCCGTTATCGACCATATGGACCTGTCCATCAAGCCCGGGCAGACCATCGCTTTGGTTGGCCCTTCGGGCGGTGGCAAGTCCACGACCTGTTCGCTGCTGCCGCGCTTTTATGACGTGGCTGCCGGATCCATTAGCATCGACGGCCAAGACGTGCGCGATGTGACGCAGCAGAGCCTGCGCCGTGCCATCGGCCTGGTGCAGCAGGATGTCTATCTATTTGACGGTACGATCGGCGAGAACATCGCCTACGGCAAGCCGGGTGCTACGGCAGAAGAGATCGCCGAGGCCGCCCGTCGCGCCAACATCGATGCCTTTATCGAGTCGCTTCCACAGGGCTACGACACCGTGGTGGGCGAGCGCGGCAGCCGTCTTTCGGGCGGACAGAAGCAGCGCGTTGCCATCGCGCGCGTGTTTCTCAAGAACCCCAAGATCCTGATTTTGGACGAGGCGACGAGTGCTTTGGATAACGAGAGCGAGGAGGCGGTCCAGGAGTCGCTCGAAGAGCTGGCGCGCGGCCGTACCACAATCATCATCGCCCACCGCCTTTCGACCATTAAGCATGCTGACGAGATTGCGACCGTTGAGCATGGTCGCGTTGTGGAACGTGGCACGCACGAGGAGCTTCTCGCCCGTGGCGGCACCTATGCCCGTTACTATCGAATGCAGTTCGAAGGTGCGCGTGCGCACGAGCTCGACTGATTGATATGACAGGAAGTTTATGGCTGACAAGAACCCTTTGACTCCGGAAGAAGTGACGGAGTTATTCTCCGAAATCGATGCATCCGGTGTCTTGGATCCCACGCTTGCCAAAAAGCGAACCGAGCGCATGCGTGAGAAGGAGGCTGCGGCCAAGCGCGGTGACAAAGCTGCGCTAGCGCAGCTGCGCAGCGAGGACCGCGCGAGCCAGGCAAAACATATCGACCCGCTGTCCGAGGACGATCCTTCGGGTTCGCAGGTGAGTCATACCATTACGAAGACCGCGATGGCCGTGGTCATTGGTATTTTGGTGCTGATCGTGGGCATGCAGATTGGCTACGGCGTGATGCGTCGTCTGAACACCGCCAACCTGTCCGAGAGCGTTTCGGTCGATACCGTTTCGACGGCGCTGAAGGGCGGCCTTGAGTGGGGCAACGGCTTTACGCAGTTCCCGCTCGACTTTACCGTCGATGAAGCCGATGAGCGTACGGGCACGGTCGAGGTGACGGTGTTGGACACATCGTCTGCCAACGAGCTCGAGCTGCTGTCCAACGGGCAGATTCAGGCCGCGGCACTTGCGACCAATGCGCTGCTCAACGATAAAATCGACCGCGTGGTGTATAACGTTCACGCCTATATCGACGAGGATAGCAACATTCAGCACGATTCCTTCTTTGGCATGTTTCCCGCCCAGGGCCACCAGAGCGCCATCCTGACGTTCGTGTGGACCAAGAGCTCATCCAACGCCATGAATATCGACTGGAAGATGCGCATCGTGAGTATGGATGACACCATCGCCGAGCGCATTCAAAAACAGGTGAACTCGGTGTCGTCGTTGATTGAGGACCCGGTGGTGAGCCAGACCAAGATTGACGAGGAAAAGGACGAACGTGACCTGGAACATCGTCTGCATGGCCGCGAGATTTTCCGCGGCGGCAAGCCCGATCGCTCACCGTCCGATTTGCTGGAACAGGACAAGAAAAAGTAAGAGGCCATCATCCCGCGTGAGCCACAAGCCCACGCGGGATGATTTTTCTGGGACGGGGATTAAAAAATCATTATGCATAGAAAGTCATAATTATCATTTCGTAAACATTTCGATGAAATTAACGCCATGAGGCATGCTTGCGGTTACAATACCGCGAGGCCTAACTACACACCTTTAAGCCGGTCCTGTGAGACCGGGAAGGAGAATTATGGCGAACAACCATACCGCGGGCGCTGCCGCCCGCACCTTCGCGCCCAGCGAGCTTTGCCAGCGTATGCTGGCCAAAACCAGCAAGGGCACCTGCGGTCCCTGCATCCTGTATCTTGAGGATGGGACCATTTTTTATGGACGTGCATGCGGCGCCGCGGGCACCGCGACCGGCGAAGTCTGCTTCAACACCTCGCTCGAGGGCTACTTTGAGGTCATGACCGACCCGAGTTATGCCGGCCAAATCGTAACCATGACCTATCCGCAGATCGGCAACTACGGTATCGACGAGACCGACGTCCAGTCGTCCTTCCCCGGCGACGACGTGCGCCCTACGAGCGCTCCGGCTATGCGCGGCATGATCGTTCGCGACATGTGCGCCACGCCTTCTAACTGGCGCTCGGCCGTCAGCGTGCCGGAGTACCTGCGCGCTCACGGCATCGTCGCTATCGAGGGTGTCGACACCCGCGCTCTGGTGCGCCATCTGCGCGACAATGGTTCCAAGATGGGCATTATCTCGACCGAGATCTTCGACGTCGACGAGCTTGCCGAGCGTCTGGCCGCAGCGCCCACGCTGGTAGGCGAGAACCTGGTGAAGACCGTAAGTTGCCCCGCACCTCACGAGTTTGTGGCCGCCGACCTGCCTGCCACGCATGACTTTGCGCTTGCCCCTGCCGCTCCTGCCCGACACAAAGTGGTCGCCTACGACTGCGGCGTCAAGCGCGGCATTCTGGAGGGCCTCGTCCGCGCCGGCTGCGACCTTACCGTCGTGCCGTGGGATACGCCCGCGAGTGAGGTGCTCGACATGAATCCCGATGGCGTCTTTTTATCCAACGGCCCCGGCGACCCCGATGCCGTGGTGGAGACCTACGAGCAGGTGCAGCAGCTGATCGGCAAGGTGCCGGTCTTTGGCATTTGCCTGGGTCATCAGATGATCAGTCTGGCCTGCGGCGCCCAGATGGAAAAGCTTAAGTTCGGTCACCGCGGTGGCAACCAGCCGGTCATGAACCTGGTAAGCCGTCGCGTGGAGATCACCGCGCAAAACCATGGCTTTGGCCTGCTGTTCCCCAGCTTGGGCAAGCTTGTCCCCGAGCTTTCCGGCGGCGAGACCGAGCATGCGGCCGATGGAGATCTGCGCGTCTGGGTGCGCCGCGGCATCGCGCCGGTCGTGATGAACGAGCGCTTTGGCCGCATTCGTCTAACACATGTGAACCTCAACGACGGCACCGCCGAGGGCATCCAGCTGCTCGACGCCCCGTGCTTCTCGGTCCAGTATCACCCCGAGGCCTCGCCTGGCCCCACCGATGCCCACTATCTCTTTACCGCCTTTACGCGACTCATGGACGGCGAGGAGAACTACCTGGACATCGACACCGCGAAGGACCGCCTGGCTGGCTGGAATTTCGCCGAGACCGCCGCGACTGAGACCGAGGAGAACTAACATGCCGAAACGTACTGACATCAAGCGTATCCTCGTTATTGGTTCGGGCCCCATCGTCATTGGCCAGGCCTGCGAGTTCGACTACTCTGGCGCCCAGGCCTGCAAGGTGCTCAAGGAGGATGGCTTTGAGGTCATCTTGGTCAACTCCAACCCGGCGACCATCATGACCGACCCGGGCTTGGCCGACCGCACCTATGTCGAGCCCATCACCGCCGAGTTTATCGAGCGCGTGATCAAGAAAGAGCGCCCGGACGCGCTGCTGCCCACGCTGGGCGGCCAGACCGGTCTGAACGCCGCCGTCGAGCTGGCAAAGGACGGTACGCTCGACAAGTACGGCGTCGAGATGATCGGCTGCGACCTGGCCGCCATCGAGCGCGGCGAGGACCGCAAGCTCTTTAACGAAGCCATGGACGAGATTGGCCTGGAAGTCGCGCGCTCGGGCTATGCCTACAGCGTGGCCGACGCCGAGGCTATCGCCGAGCGCGTGGGCTATCCCTGCGTACTGCGCCCGAGCTTTACCCTCGGCGGCGCCGGCGGCGGCATCGCTCACACCCACGAGGAGCTCGTCTCCATCGTGAGCCAGGGCCTGGAGCTCTCGCCTGCCCACGAGGTGCTGGTCGAGGAGTCCATCGAGGGCTGGAAAGAGTATGAGATGGAGGTCATGCGTGATCACGCCGGCAACGGCATCATCGTGTGCTCCATCGAGAATCTCGACCCCATGGGCGTGCATACCGGCGACTCCATCACCGTGGCGCCGGCGCAGACGCTCTCCGACCTTGAGTATCAGCGCATGCGTGTCGCCTCGCTCGCCATCTTGGAGAAGATCGGCGTCGAGACCGGTGGCTCCAACGTGCAGTTTGCCGTGAACCCCCAGACCGGCCGCCTGATCGTCATCGAGATGAACCCGCGCGTGAGCCGCTCGTCCGCCCTCGCTTCCAAGGCTACGGGTTTCCCCATCGCTAAGGCCGCCGCGCGCCTGGCCGTGGGCTACACGCTCGACGAGATCGTCAACGACATCACCAAGGCTACGCCCGCCTGCTTTGAGCCCACGATCGACTACTGTGTGGTCAAGGTTCCGCGCTTTGCCTTCGAGAAGTTCAAGGGTACCGACCCCACGCTCACTACGCGCATGAAGGCCGTGGGCGAGATTATGGCGATCGGCCGCACCTTTGAGGAGGCCTTTGGCAAGGCTATGCGCTCGCTGGAGGACGGCCACCAGGGTATTTGCGCCGGTGGCAAAGAGGGTGCCGATAAGCTGAGCGACGACGAGCTTGCTCAGGCCGTGGCAACCCCGACCGAGCATCGCATCTTCTTTGTGGTCGAGGCCCTGCGCCGTGGCTGGGACATCGCTCGCATCCATGCCATCTGCGGTGTCGATCCGTGGTACCTCAACCGTATCAACGATATGGTGCAGGTCCAGGAGAGCATCCGCGGCCTGCGTGTGGAGGATATCGACGCCGATGCGATGCGCCTGCTCAAGCAGTACGGTACGAGCGACGCCGAGATCGCCGCGCTGACCGGCTCGGACGAGCGCTTTGTGCGCGCCTACCGCAAGGGCCTGGGCGTGGTTCCCAGCATGAAGACGGTTGATACCTGCGCTGCGGAGTTCTCGAGCGCCACGGAGTACCACTACAAGACGTACGAGAACATCTACCGCACGAGCCCGGATGCCAAGAAGTGCGTGGCTCCCGACGAGACCACGCCGGCGGACAAGCCCAAGGCGATGATCCTGGGCGCCGGCCCCAACCGCATTGGCCAGGGTATCGAGTTCGATTACTGCTGCGTGCACGCGAGCTACGCGCTGGCGGCCCGCGGCTTTGAGACCATCATGGTCAACTGCAATCCCGAGACCGTTTCGACCGACTACGACACGTCCGACCGCCTGTACTTTGAGCCGCTCACCTACGAGGACGTCATGGACGTTATCGACGTTGAGCGCCCCGATGGCGTCGTGGTGACGCTTGGCGGCCAGACCCCGCTTAAGCTGGCGCGCATGCTCGAGGAGAGCGGCGTGAACATCATGGGCACCAAGCCCGATGCCATCGACTTTGCCGAGGACCGCGAGCGCTTCGCTGCTCTGCTTGACAAGCTGGGCATCATGTACCCGCCGGCGGGCCAGGCCACCTCGTTTGAGGAGGCCGAGGCCGTTGCCACGCACATCGGCTACCCGCTGCTGGTGCGTCCGAGCTACGTGCTGGGCGGCCGCGGCATGATGATCGCCTACGATGCCGAGCATCTGCGCGATTACATGGCCGAGGCTGCGCGCATTAGCCCCGACTACCCGGTGTATCTGGACCGCTTCTTGGAGGGCGCGATCGAGTCCGATGTCGACGCCCTGTGCGATGGCGAAGAGGTCTACATCGGCGGCATTCTGGAGCATATCGAGGAGGCCGGTATTCACTCCGGCGACTCTGCGACCTGCATCCCGCCGTTCAGCTTTAGCGAGAGCCTGCAGGCAAAGCTTCGCGAGACCACACGCCGCATCGCGATGGCACTGGGCGTACGCGGCCTGGTCAACGTGCAGTATGCCATCAAGGGCGAGACCGTCTACGTGATCGAGGCCAACCCGCGTGCCAGCCGTACCGTGCCGTTCATCTCCAAGGCCACCGGCGTGCCGCTGGCCAAGTGCGCGGCGCGCATCATGGCGGGCGATTCCATCGCGAGCTTGGGCCTGCCGAGCGACGAGCGTCAGCTGGACTGGTTCTGCATGAAGGAAGCCGTTATGCCCTGGGGCCGTTTCCCGGGCGCCGACGTTATCCTGGGGCCCGAGATGAAGTCGACGGGCGAGGTCATGGGTATCGCCAAGAGCTATCCCGAGGCATACGCCAAGACGCAGCTGGCGATTGACTACAAGCTGCCCGACCCGAGCGCCGGCAAGGTGTTCATCAGTGTGTGCGACCGAGACAAGCGCCACATCCTTTCGGTCGCCCGTATCCTGCGCTACCTGGGCTTTGACATCTGCTCCACCGAGGGCACGGCGCGCGTGCTGCGCGGCGGCAACGTGACATGCGAGGTCGTGGAGAAGATCAGCGGCCCGCACGACGGCGAGCGTCCCAACATCGGCGACCTCATCGCCGATGGCAAGATTGCGGTAATCATCAACACGCCGTACGGCCCGGGTTCGCGTGGCGACGGCTATCTGTTGCGTACCGAGGCGGTGCGCCGCGGCGTGACTTGCGTGACGGCGATGTCTGCCGCCAACACGTACGTGAGTGCCATCGAGGCCGTGCGCGAGGACCAGCAGGGCCACGGCAGCGCCAACGACATGGGCATGGACGTCATCGCCCTGCAGGACCTGCCGCAGTACACGGTGTAGTTGACCTGGCCGGCCGGGGCGGAGGGGGCCGAATTTCCCCCTTCGCCCCGGCTGCAAGCAGAGTCGCTCAGGAGGAAACTCGGCCCCTTCCCGCCCCGACGCACTGTGTCTAGACGGATTGCACCTCCCCCTGTTTCTAGAGATAAATACCATTTAACGGTGATATTCAACCGTTCAAGATATTATGTAATGGCATATTACGTCATATGACGTAATATGCCATTAGCAGTCAAGGATGATTGTCTGTGTTCAAGTCGAGAAAGGGGCAAAATGATTAAACTGTGTCGCGTCGATAGCCGGTTAGTGCATGGGCAGACCGTGTTCTCTTGGTATCCAACGCTTAAAGCAAACGCTATTCTTGTAGTTTCAGATGAGTACGCCGCAAGCAAAGAGCGAATTCAAGCGCTACGAATTGCAAAACCCGCTGATGCCAAATTGGTTGTCAAAAGTGTAGAAGATTCCATCGTGGCCCTTAACGGAAGCGCGGTGGATAAATACGAGCTAATTGTTGTTGCGGGAAATGTACATGACGCCTGTGAAGTTGCGCGTGCGTGTCCAAAAATAACGTCTGTGAATTTAGGCGGCGCTCGACCGTTGGGGGATAGCGTAAAGGAGCTTGGCCCTGCCGTGCGCCTTTCCCAATCCGATATTAATGAAATTAAGAAAGCCATGGCTGATGGAATCGAGTTCGAGGTAAGGCAGGTTGCTAGCGAGAAAAAACGTATCGTAACAAGTTTTGATTTGTAGGAAGAGGGAGAAATATGCTGCTTCAGGCTTTTCTGGTTGGTCTTGCCGCTGCGATAGGTCAATCGGATTATTTACTCGGTACTGCGATGGTCGAGCGTCCGATTGTCCTCGGAGCGATTGTCGGTATTTTTTTGGGTGATATTCCGACTGGCGTTATTGTTGGTTTCCAGCTCGAACTCGCGTTCATGGGGGTCTGGCAGGTTGGTGCTGCCGTGCCACCCAACGTAATTGTTGGTTCAGTTTTGGGAACAGCCTTTGCGATTACTATGGGTGCGGGTCCCGAGACCGCTCTGACTATTGCTATGCCCACTGCGGTGCTTGCCGGCATGTTTGACAGCCTTATGTATAGCGTTGTTACGCCTCCTATGGCTGTCTGGGCTGATCGTGGTGCCGAAAAAGACGACCCCAAAACGATTGCAACCGCTATGTGGACCAATGGAATTCTCTACATCATTGCGCTTGGCTTGATTTGCGGCGTGGCTTTTTATGTCGGAAATGATGCTGTTCAGGCGCTGATTGACGCCATTCCTGATTGGCTTACGAATGGGCTTACGATCGCAACGGGTATTCTGCCCGCGCTTGGATTTGCGCAGCTTATGTCAATCCTGTCCACCAAGGAGCTGAGCTTCCTATTCTTTGGAGGCTTCTTGCTGAGTGCCTATCTAAACATTCCGACGATCGGTATCGTGGCGTTTTCGCTGATCCTGATTGGGATTCTCAATATGGCTCACATTTTTATGCCTGCCAGTGCGGCGGCCGCTAAGGAGGTTGACGATGACAACGAATTCTAATGATGTTCTTGAGCTCTCGCCGGAGTCAAATAAATCGACCGATAAGAGAATAACCAAGAAAGACTTAAAGGCGTTATTTTGGCGTAGCTTTCCACTCAACATCATGTGGAGCTTTGACCGACAAATGAACGTTGGTTTCTGCTACGACATGATTCCGGTAATCAAGCGGTTATACGATAAGCCCGAAGATCGGATTGAGGCATATAAGCGTCATCTTGAGTTCTACAATATTCAAGTTACGTTTAATCCTCTGGTCGCCGGCATTGTGGCCTCCATGGAGGAGGAGAACGCCAACAATCAGGACTTTGACACCGCCTCAATTAACGCCATGAAAGCATCGCTTATGGCTCCGCTTTCCGGTATTGGAGATTCACTGATTGCCAGTACGCTTCGCATGATTGCGACGGGCGTTGTGACAGGACTTTGCCTTTCGGGCAGTCTGCTCGGCCCAATCCTGTTCCTGCTTCTTTATAATGTCCCAACGATCCTGATCCGCTGGTTTGGGCTTCAGTATGGTTATTCGCTTGGCAGTGGCATGATTTCGAAGCTGAACGATTCTGATGTAATGCACAAAGTTACGTCCGGCCTGGCGATTGTGGGACTAATGGTAGTTGGTGGAATGGTGGCGACCACCGTTGCAGTTACCACTCCGCTCGCTCTTAACTTCGGCGACACCGCGTTTAAGTTGCAGGAAACGCTCGATGGGATATTCCCGGCTCTTTTGCCGCTCTGCGCGTTCGGGATCATGTGTCTTTGCAATAAGAAACAGGTCAAAATTATTTGGCAGATTGTGGGCATTCTCGCTGCGGGTATTGTGCTCGGCGTCCTGGGGATTTTGGGCTAGAGAAGGCGTCCATCTTTTGAGATGCTGAACTCGAAGGACGATGCGTCTGCTCGCCAAACGGTTTTTGAATAGTGGAGCGGTATTTCATCGCAGGCATATGTGACGTGCTCGACAACGCTCACGGGGGCTCCAACGATATAACCGAGAAGGTTTGCTTCTTGGAGCCCCGCTATTCCTGCGGTGATTTTGAGCTTCTCAATACCGGTTGCGATGCTGTAATGGTTGGCGATCAGGTCGAAAAGACTGGCATTGTCTGTGAGAAGCTCCAGTAGTCCGGGTAGAGTGCCCTGCGTTGCATAAACGGTGTCGATGGCGCAGGGGGCATTTTCGATATAAACCAAGCGCGCAACTCGTTGCACTACGGTTCCGCTGTCAATTTTGAGCTCCCGTGCAATGTGGGCATCAGCCTTGATCAAGCCTGTTTCCAAGATGGACTTGGTTGTTTTATCGCCGTATTGAGGGTCGGAGCTCAAATTGAAAATGGTGCTTGTTCCTCGTTTCAAAGTGAGCTTCGATGGGTTTACGAATGTTCCCTTGCCTCGCAGGCGGTAGAGCAAGTTTTGGTCAATGAGATTCTGTACGGCGCGTCTTACGGTGATCCTGCTTACTTTGTATTGCTTGCAAAGCTCGGTTTCGGTGGGAATCTGACTGCCGCCGGGGAGTTCGCCAGAAACTATTTTCTTGAGGATATCGTTTTCAACGGTCTGATAGAGAAGCTCTGGCTGAGTGAGCTCGTCTTTTGCTGCAGGCATGGTGGACCCCTTGGTCTTCAGTTTCTTTAGTACATAGATATACGACAACTGAGGACATCATAAGCCGTTATCTCAAAAGTTATGGAAATATCGATTTGGCGTTATCGCCGAGAGGGGATTTAAGATGGGTAGACAATACGACGAGGCGTTGATTGGCGCCATCTCCGGTCGCTCGTTTATAACCGAGAAGAGGGGGCTCGAGGTTCAAATTCGTCCGGTTCCTGATGATGAAAGAGAGCATGTGCTTGACCCACGAATTCTCGAGGTATCTCGCAAGAAGATGCGGAATGTTAGCATGTCTCCGAGCTGGACGAGCCTTATTGGAATGCGTCATCGCCCGGATAAGCCGACATACCGCCTACTCGATGGTGAGGTTCAGCGCGATGAGATCCTCATGGAGGCGGCCGATCGCTATATAGATTTATTCGTCTGGACGCCACCAAATCATAAGGAGGCAAGTCCAGCGCTTGTTTACCTGCATGGCGGCGCGTTTATGGCGGGGAATGTTCTGCAATTTGAACATCAGCTCGAGTTCATCGCCGAAAAGTCTGGTGCAGTGGTGGTTTATCCAGAATACCGCTTGGCGCCGGAGACGGCATTTCCCGGGCAGATCGAGGATTGCGTTCTTGCTCTTGATTATGTGCGCAAGCATGCCGGGGATCTCGGAATCGATCCTCATAAAATAATGGTCGCCGGCGACTCTGCGGGAGGAAGCCTTACTAATGCGTGTGTTCAGCTCAGGGGTGCTGGAGCTGTAGCCCATGCCTTCGAAATCTATCCTGAAGTCGACCTTGCGGGCGAACAGGGCGAGGGATATGAGGATTTTCCTGCGATAGCCGATCAAGAGGACGTTGCGCGTTTTCGCATCGACCATCTTCGCGATTCGGACGGCCCGATGGTCGAACTTTGTGCACACGGAAAAATGTCTCCTCATGACCCGTTGATTTCTGCGCTAATGCTTGAGGACTGCACCGATTTCCCCCCGGTGACTATCGTGACATCCGAATACGATCCGCTTCGTATCCCCGATGAAAAATGGGCTACAAAATTACGGTCTTCAGGAATCGATGTCGAGGTCATCGAATATGCCGGATGTGACCATGGTTTCTTCGATCATTTTGGCGTGTACCCGCAATCGGAAGACGTGTGTTTGTTGATGGCCGAGAAGCTTAAAGAAATGGCTGCACAATAACGTCTCTCGGCGATAAGGGACTGAAGTCGCCTGTGTTTCTGCATTCGTGGTTCTCAGTCTGATTATAAAAATGAGGCTTGCTCCTTGCCCGAGTGGGTGGGGAGCAGTTTGTTTTTTGTAGCGATGCGAGGCGAGTGCCGCGCACTTTAGATCGCCATTTTGATTCGCTGTATACCACTTGGCGTAATAAAAGAGGCAAGGGCGGTGCGAGGGCCGACAGTCATTCTAAGCTCGGATTCGCATCCTAAAAGGTTGTTTCGGTTGCGCGGCACAATATAGCAAAAAAGAATGATAAAATGAATTCGGAAAAGAATTCTTTTTTAGGAGGTATGTATGCCTGCTTTGCAGATGCTCGACAACCTTGTTCCAATTAGCGATTTCAGCCACGGTAAGGGCTCGGCTGCATTTTCGAAGGTTGGGGACGACAATCCTGTTGTGGTTCTCAAACACAACAAGCCGGCGTTTGTGATTGTGACACCCGATGAATATAGGGAAGCGAAGCAAGCGGAGGAGGACCTCGCCTTGTTAACGTTGGCACTTAAGAGGGTGACTGCGGCAAGTGACGATGCGCTTGTTTCCCTGTCTGATGTTATGGAAGAGCTGGGTGTGAGCCAGGACGAACTCGATCAGATGGATGAGGTCGAGTTTGAATGAGTGGGTACGAAGTCGCTTTCTACCCGGATGCTCTCAAGGATATTAAGCGTCTGGACGGCTCTCAACGAAAGATCGTCCTTAAGGCTATAGAAAAAATCAGAACGAATCCATTGCCGCAGAACGAAGGCGGATTCGGCAAGCCTCTTGGAAACAAGGCAGGTACGGATTTGACTGGCTTTATGAAAATCAAGCTCAGGGGAAGTGGCATTCGAATCGTGTACCGCCTCATCAGAATTAAAGAAAAGATGGCCATCGTAGTGGTGGGCGCTCGCGAAGACATGGAAGTCTACCGAACTGCTCAGAGACGAGAACTCGATTTCGAGAAATGGGCGGAAGAGAATATCTAGCTTTAACGATGAACGACGAGTGAGCGTTGATGGGGCCCTGACGAATTAGATTCGTCAGGGTTTTTCGCTGAACCAATTGCCTTTTAGCCTCCATTGACCTTTCCTTCCAATTCATCAGCCAACGTACGTCATAGCAATTCCCGGTAGGTTGCAGGGTGGCGGCTGAGCCTTTCCCTCGGGAAACTTCGCGAAGCCCAGTTCCCGAGGGAAAGGCTCAGCCGCCACCACAAAGACCGCAGGGACGGGAGCAGCTATACTACTCTCAGTAGTTAAGGGTCGCGGATCCGCCGCGTCACCGCTCTCAACAGGAGGTCTTTGTTTATGGCAGATCAGAAGCCGGTTGTCGGGATCATCATGGGCTCCAAGTCCGATCTGGGCGTTATGGAAGGTTGCACCGCCGAGCTCGAGGCGCTGGGCGTGCCCTATGAGCTCGTGATTGCAAGCGCGCACCGCACGCCGGCGAAGGTCCATGAGTGGGCCTCGACTGCTGCCGACCGCGGTATCAAGGTGATTATCGCTGCTGCTGGCAAGGCTGCTCACCTGGGCGGCGTCGTGGCTGCGTTTACGCCGCTGCCGGTCATCGGTGTGCCTATGAAGACGAGCGATCTGGGTGGTATGGACTCGCTGCTGTCGATGGTGCAGATGCCTTCGGGCGTGCCCGTTGCCTGTGTGGCCATCAACGGTGCCAAGAACGCTGCCATTTACGCCACGCAGATTCTGGGCGCCTGCGACCCCGAGTACCGCAAGGTTATCGAGAAGATGAAGCAGGAGATGGCTGACGCCTAAGCGCTCTGCCAGTCCATTTGCAGCATAAGGAGAGCCATGTCCGACTATCAGGGAAAGCGTTTTTCGGCTTCTCGGATTCCCGATTCAGCCAAGTCGGGAGCAGCCCGCGCGCCGCAGCAGGGTCGGACATCCTCTCCTCAACAGCCGCGCGCGCCGCGCCCCGTGACGCCGGCGAAGCATCGCCGTCAGGATACGCCGGCTGCATATCGTCCTTCGTCATACAGTACGGCCAAGAAGTCACCTCGCTCTTCGGCGCATGCCGCGCCATCGAGCTATACCGAGCCGCCGCGCAAAAAGCGCCGCTCCGTCATTCCCATTCTGCTCATCATCATCGGTATTGGCCTGATCGTTGCTGCGGCCGCTATCTTTATCAACGCGCAGATTGGCTACAAGCAGGCGAGCGAGTCGTATCAAAAAATCGAAAAGCAATATGTGAGCGACAAGGACGCCAGCGGCGTGCCGATTATCGACTTCAATGCGCTCGCCCAGACAAATCCCGAGGTTGTGGGTTGGATTTACGCACCCGGCACCAACATCAACTACCCCGTGGTTCAGGCCAACAACAACTCCAAGTACCTCAACACACTGTTCGACGGCACCGCCAATGCGTCGGGCGCCATCTTCTTGGATAGCGACGACACCGCGCCGGGCATGGTGGATCAGCAGACCACGATTTACGGTCATCACATGAACGACGGTTCGATGTTCAACGTGATTTCGGATACGACCGATCAGGCGACGTTCGACAGCATGGAATACGTGTACTACATCACGCGCGATGCGACGTATAAGTTGCGCCCGCTGGCGACCAAGGTGGTCGAGGACACGTATGCCAAGGCGCGCACGCCCAACTTTGAGGGCGATGACGGACTGAAGAATTACTTGTCCGAGATGCTCGACGGTGCCTCTGCCGTGGCGAGCGATGCCACTGATCGCGCCGCTTCGGCAACCAAGGTCGTAACGCTTGTGACCTGCCGTTCGCTGTCATTTAGCAATACGCGCGCAGTCATGGTGCTCACGCCGGTCGAGGAATAAATTGTTGAGAGTAGCTAAAAGAGCCCCGTCCCAAATGAGCTACTCGACGACGGTAAAAAGGAGAAATGATGCTTGAGAACGGCAAATCGATGCCTTCGGTTGATGCTTGGCTGCGCGAAGCCAAGGCCGATGTTTCGGCGGCTGATTGTGGGATGTACCTGACACACAACGGTGTGGTGCGCGCGACGCCTAAGTCCGAGGTGCGTGGGGTCGAGACGGATGGTGTGGCGCCTGGACATAAGGTGGGCGGCATGGTGTTCGGCTTCGATGCCGAAAAGGTGCAGGCCGCTATCGAGGCAACACGCGCGATGCCGGGTATCGGCTACGTGCGCGTGTGGTTGGCGAGTGGCGAGCTCGCCGTGGGCGACGACATCATGCTCGTGCTCATTGGCGGGGACATTCGCCCGCATGTCGTCGATGCGCTGCAGGCGCTCGTCGGTACCATCAAAAATGAGTGTGTGAGCGAGATCGAGCGCGAGGCGTAAGGCCGGCAGCAGCACTCGCCAACAAAAAGCCCGCTGGCAGTTCAAATCAGTCTGCCAGCGGGCTTTTCTGTGCGTTGAAAAATCTCGGCATTGCGTGGCGCTACACGCGCGTCGCATCCTTGGGGCTCATGGTCATACTCTGGAAGCGGTTCTCCATGTAGTCGTTATCAAAATACTTGCCGTAGAACTGCGCGACGGGAATATCCGGCTCCGTGCCGTTGACGCGCTGGTACCAGTAGTCGAGCGACTGTAGCGTCATGACGCCGTCGACCAGCATAATGACGGTAAAGATGACGGTAGCCGAGTAGCGACTCTTCCACGGAATCATGTTGATGAGCTTGAGCAGCCTCGGCAGCAGCAGCTTGATCCAGATAAGGCCACCCAGGCCCCACAGGCAGGCAAAGCCCGTGCAGGTGCGTCCGCCCGTAAGGACGGCGAGTGGGTCGGGCATGCCGAACAGTTTCATGTGCGAGTAGCTCCACGAGACCACGCCAAATGAGGTCTGCATAAACCAGCCCACGAACACCTCAAAGCTCGCGCCGAGCACAGCGCTTACCAGGAAAATGATGATGGGGTTCTTTTTATAGAAGCGGTTGAGCACCATGGTCATGAGTACGGCGCCAAAGCCATAGATGGGGCTGAAGGGACCAAACAGCATGCCGGCGCGGTCCTGGTAGACGCCTGGGTCGTCGACCGTCATGTGCCAGATGTCCTCGGCGATCAGGCCGAGCACGCAGCAGACGAGGAATACCCAGAACAGGTTGAAGTAGTTGAGCTTGATGTAGCCCTCGCCGGTTTCATCGCGGCCGAGCATGCCCTCGGCGGCGGCGTCGCGGTCGAGCATCTCCTGCAGGCGGCGCTGCAGTTCGCGCTCCTGGCGAAGCGTAGGATCGACGGTGGCTGAAAGCGCGATGAGGATACCGAGCTGAATCGCGGGACGAAGCAAGAAGAGCCCGATACCTTGGAGCATCACGTCGACCAAAAGCTCGACGACGGTGAATGCAATAAGGATGTAGGACAGGCGGGCGGCGTTGCGGCGCTGGTTTTTGATAAGGTCCAGGCCAAAGATGATTAGGATGACGGCACTTGCCGCAGAGAGCATGATGCCGGCGACGATGAGTCCAACCGCGACGAGCGTGTTGTCGCCGAGCTTGGCAGCGGCGTTGCCGTTAATGAGCGCGGTGATGACCTGCCACATAAAGGCGGCGACCGACGGGAGTGTGCCCACGCCGGACAGGATGCACAGGACGGCGTACACCTTAATGATGAGGGGAATCTTCTTGACCTCCGTGGCGCTGGGGACGCTGGGGTCGAGTTCGTTTCGATCCATACAGAACCTTTCTCGCTTTGTCCTAGGTTACTAGGATACGCCGCCGACCTGCCAAAAGACAGGACGAACGTCCCAATTGCAACTTTGTAATCCCCAACGGTGGGCGCGGCGGCCATATGGGGGCGTGGGCGCTTGCACTGGACAGACCGATAAAATGTTTGGCCGCAAAACGGATTATTAGCTCGGTGGGCTTTTAAAAAGCGCTGCTCATGCGCTGGGGAGCGCGTCGCGCCGTGCGTATAATAAGGCGGGTAACGCCAAAATACGAGGCTCTGAGGGGATGCCATGTCTCAAGAAACCATCCGCGCGGCCGAGCGTGCCGCGGGACAGGTGAACGCCATGTCGACGTATGATCCGGACTCTGACCAGCTGCATGAGGAATGCGGCGTTTTTGGTGTCTGGGCGCCCGATCGCGACGTGGCTCGACTGACGTACTTTGGCCTGCGTGCACTGCAGCACCGTGGCCAAGAATCGGCGGGAATCGCTGTTGGTGACGGCGGTACGGTTATGGTCCGCAAGGATCTGGGCCTGCTCGACCGTGTGTTCTCCAATGCCGATTTGTCGACGCTCTCCGGTCAGCTGGCCGTGGGTCATGTGCGCTACGGCACCGCCGGCGCCAAGAGCTGGGAAGCCTCTCAGCCACACCTCTCT
Organism: uncultured Collinsella sp.; assembly: GCA_902493855.1. Taxonomy (GTDB): domain Bacteria; phylum Actinomycetota; class Coriobacteriia; order Coriobacteriales; family Coriobacteriaceae; genus Collinsella. The sequence goes on along the minus strand of CABUQV010000001.1, from coordinate 123,361 downwards.
ACCATCAATAGCGTCATTATCGCGCTCGCGCACAACGGCACCCTCGTCAACACCGACGAGCTGCGCCGCCAGCTGATCGAGCTGGGCGTGCCGTTCCTCTCCAACTCGGATTCCGAGGTCGCGACCAAACTCATCGGCTACTTTACTCAGCGTACAGGCCATCTGCGCGAGGGCATTCGCAAGACCATGGAGCTCGTGCGCGGCGGCTACGCCATGACGCTCATCAACGAGCAGGCGCTCTACGCATTCCGCGACCCGCACGGCATTCGCCCGCTCGTGCTGGGCAAGCTGGTGGACGAGGGCCTGGACCAGGCCGATGCCGCATCCGTTTCGCAGCTGCCGTCGCAGGACGGCGCCGCGACGGTCGACGCCGCCACCCATGTCACCCGCGCCGGCGGCTGGGTCGTCGCCTCCGAGACTTGTGCGCTCGATATCGTGGGCGCCGAGTACGTCCGCGACGTCCGTCCCGGTGAGATTTTGCGCATCAGCGCCGAGGGCCTTGTGTCCGAGCAGGGCGTGCCTGCCGCCGAAGAGCCTGCTAACTGCATCTTTGAGCAGGTCTACTTCGCTCGCCCCGATTCCATCATGAACGGCAAGAGCGTCTACGCCTGCCGTTATGATATGGGTCGTCAGTTGGCACATGAGGAGCCCGTCGAGGCCGACCTGGTCATCGGCGTGCCCGACTCCGGCCTGCCGCCCGCGGAGGGGTATTCGCACGAGAGCGGTATTCCCTTTGGCGAAGGCCTTATCAAGAACCGCTACGTAGGCCGTACGTTTATCGAGCCTACGCAGGAACTGCGTGCCATGGGCGTGCGTATGAAGCTCAACCCGCTGCGCGACAACATCGAGGGCAAGCGCCTGGTCGTCATTGATGACTCCATCGTCCGCGGCACCACCATGGTGCAGCTCGTCAAGATGCTGCGCAACGCCGGCGCCAAGGAGATTCACATTCGCATCAACTCGCCCGAGGTCATCTGGCCGTGCTTCTACGGTATCGATACCGACGTGCAGTCGCAGCTTATCAGCGCCAACAAGACGGTCGACGAGATTTGCGAGTATATCGGCGCCGATTCGCTGGCTTTCCTTTCGGTCGAGGGCCTGCTGAAGGTCATGCCCAAGGGCGGTTACTGCGATGCGTGCTTTACCGGACGCTACCCCGTGGCGATTCCCGAGAGCTTTGGCCGCGACAAGTTCATGGAGGGCTTTAAGCCCCGCAACCTGGACAAGCCGCTGCACTTTGACGACGACGCCGTGGTCGAGAAATACGACGACCGCAGCTGGGAAGAGGAGCACGGCGAGGCCTAAAACCTGCCATTTAGGGATAGGTTTATTTTGGTAGGTTTTACCTGCTGTTTTGTTGATATGACGGCGCGTGCTGTTATGGCACGCGCCGAAATGAACGCAACTATGAGCACCGTTTGGCGCCCGCGCGGCGCCACGGTAGTGGGAGAGGAAGGCTCAGATGAGCGACAGCAAGCATGTGACGTACGAGGACGCCGGCGTCGATACCGCCGAGGGCGGCCGCGCCGTCGACGCTATTAAGCAGATGGTCAAGGACACCAACCGCCCCGAGGTTATCGGCGGCATCGGTGGCTTTGGTGGCCTGTTCTCGGCCGCCGCGCTTAAGGATATGGAAGACCCGATTCTGATCAGTGGCACCGACGGTGTGGGCACCAAGCTCGTGCTCGCTCAGATCATGGACCGTCACGAGACGGTGGGCCAGGACCTGGTCGCCATGTGCGTCAATGACATTTTGGCTTCGGGCGCCGAGCCACTGTTCTTCCTGGATTACGTTGCCATCGGTCACATTGAGGCCGAGCACATGGCAAAGATCATCAAGGGCGTGGCCGACGGCTGCAAGCTCGCAGGCTGCGCGCTCGTGGGCGGCGAGATGGCCGAGCACCCCGGTGTCATGGCCCCCGCCGATTACGACCTCGCCGGCTTTACCGTGGGTGTTGTCGATCGTCCCAAGATGCTCGACCCCGCGAACGTTCGCCCCGGCGATGTGATCCTGGGCCTGCCCTCCACCGGTGTGCACTCCAACGGATACTCACTCGTGCGCAAGGTTATCGGCGTTGACGGCATCAAGCCGGGTACGCCCGAGGCTGCCGCTAAGGCCGAAGAGCTAAGCCGGCCGCTCGAGGAGCTCGGCGGCGCTTCGCTGGCCGACGCTCTGCTGGCCCCCACGCGCATCTACGTCAAGCCGATTCTGGAGCTGCTCCGCGGTGGCGCCAACGTTCATGCCATCGCCCACATCACCGGCGGCGGTATTACCGAGAACCTCAACCGCGCGCTCGCCGACGACGTCGACGCCGTGGTCACCCGCAACGGTGCCGAGATGGGCTGGGACGTTCCGCCCGTCATCACCTACGTGTCGCGCCAGGCCGAGCTCGCGCCCAATGAGGCATGCAAGACCTTCAACATGGGCGTTGGGCTGTGCCTGATCGTCGCCCCCGAGGACGAGGTCGCGGTGACCGAGGCCCTGGTCGCGCTGGGCGAGAAGCCATTCCGCGTGGGCGAGTGCGTCGAGGGTTCCGGTAAGGTCGTGTACTCCGATGAGCGCTAACGAGCAGATGGCTGTCGCCGAGGGCCTGGGCTTTGTGCCCTACACCCGTCCGACCGGCACCGATACGGCTGAGCCGCTCAAGATTGGCGTGCTTATCAGCGGTTCGGGTACCAACCTGCAGGCACTGATCGATCTGATCGCCGCCGGCAAGCTCAACGCCTCGATTGAGCTTGTGGTGTCGAGCCGTCCTTCGGCCAAGGGCTTGCAGCGTGCCGAGCGTGCGGGCATCCAGACACTCACGCTGTCCAAAGATGTCTATGCCGACCCCATCGCGGCTGACGAGATCATCGCGCATGAGCTGCTCGAGCGCGGCTGCGAGTACGTGGTGATGGCCGGTTACATGCGCATGGTGCACACGCCGCTGCTGGCGGCGTTCCCCAACCGCGTGGTCAACCTGCACCCGGCACTGCTGCCGAGCTTTACCGGTGCCCATGCGATCGACGATGCGTTTGCGCGCGGCGTCAAGGTGACCGGCGTGACCGTGCACTTTGCCAACGAGATCTACGACAACGGCCCCATCATCGCCCAGCGTGCGCTGGCTGTCGAGGAGGGCTGGGACGTCGACACGCTCGAGGAGCACATCCACGCGATCGAGCATGTGCTGTATCCCGAGGTCGTGCAGATGCTCGCCGACGGTCGCGTCCACGTGCTGGAGAGCGGCAAGGTGGCAGTTGACCCGGCGCGCTAGCGCGTGTAAACGGGTCACCTAGGTTTCTCTGAGGCGTAAACGACTATAAAGCCGATTGGGGCATATGGAATCACATGTGCCCCAATCGGCTTTTACTATCTCTTTGACTTCGGGCTCCTGATAACGTGACGGGTGGGACTTCGGAAAATGAGGGCGGTTGGCCGCGAGCATGATATGGATATCAGCGGCGATTTCTCCATCTCGGCAAAAAAATGGCTTCAAGTTGAGCATCGGCTCGGACTTCGAGGGGGCGGACCTGTTCAGCGAAAATTCTTACACTGACACTCATGCCATGAGCCAGGATAACTAGCCGGTATAGGGTCACTTGAGTGGGTATGCGTCTGTTCAAGCGGTCCATTGGCTTGCTTAAGAAATGGTTAAACTACGTAGCGTACAGCACGTGAGTAACTTACGACTCAGTGAGACTAAAGGGAATCGGAGAAGAAAGCCCATGTTTTGCCCCAAATGCGGTAGCAAGATCAGTGACGATGCGCGGTACTGTACCGAATGCGGGCTGCCCTTGGAAGGACTCTCGGGTAAAACTGCGGCCAAGGAAGGGTCCGGCGCCGAGCCGCTGGCGCGAGAGTCCTCGTCCGCTGAAGTCATGTTGGAGTCTGCAAATACCGAAACGGACTCTGCGATAGGATCCGCGAATGTCGAGTCCACGGCAGAACCGAGTCCCGAGCCGGTCTCGAAGACCGCGGGTAGCGGTCACTCCCAGATGTACAACCTCTTTATGCAACGCTGTCAGGTCGGTAACCGCCTGGTGCCGCAGTTTGCTATCATGATCGCCGCATTTATCGCCGCGGCAGGCATCGCTTACGCTGCTTTCATGCTCTATAAGAACGTCATCGAGCCCAATCTCCAGCAGCAATCCGTGCAACAGGAGCAAGCGACCGAAAGACCCAAGAAGGACGAGAGGGCGGCCGAAAAAGTTGTCTATACGTTGGAGGCAAAGTCATTGACGGTGTCTGCTCCGGTCGACCCTATGCTCAATCAGGGCGAGCGGACTGACATGGAATGGTCCTATCCGCAACTTAAGAGCTCCGCCAAAGACGACGTCGCAGACAAAATTAACAAGGCGATTCTCGAGCCCCTTCAAATTGATGCGGAGCGAACGAATCGAGCATCAGATAATGAGCAATCAGATGCTGAGCTGTACCCCGACGGCGAATTTCCCTGCATATCGAGAAACGTGACGGTTACGTACATGGATGAGAACTATTTTTGTATCCGTGACGAGCGCTATTCGACGGGATGGGGTCCGCATGGCGACACGTATGTGACTGGTGTTATTTTTGATTTGCATACGGGTGATACTGTCAGCCCTCAGGACATGTTTGGCATTGATACCGAGGATCTTGCCAGTTCTATGAGTTCGGCAGTTTGGCCGTATCTTACGGAAATGGGCAGAGAGTATCCGTCTGATTACAATTCTATGCTCATGCGGAGCAATTCTTCAGACTATTCAATCAAGGGCTCAACATGCTTGTATGTGACATCCAAGGGACTGGTGTATCGCACCGAAGACTATGAGCTCGGTTCTTTTGCGGACGGCAATTGCGAGATTTTGGTTGCGTCTTGGGATGATGGGTCTCAAGTGGGGTCCGAAGTAACCCCCGATGAGGTCAAGGACGGTACAACGGTGAAAGTCGATAAGGAGGACTAACATGTTCTGTCCCAACTGTGGATTTGAGCTTGATGGCGATTTGCGATACTGCACCGAGTGCGGCTATGCACTCGAAGATGCAAAGGCGGTGCTGAACTCTGTCAGCAACGAAGTGGCAGAAGAACCTTCCGTTATCAATGAGGCTGCGGAAGAGATTTTCGCTAGCGACGAAACGGAGAAGGAGCCTTTCGCCGGTGCCGAGGCGGGGGAGGAAAAGTCGCCCGTGGAGAGCGAGCCCGTAGCGGACGAAGAAGACGACCAGCCTAAAGACGACGTGTCGTCCGGTGCAACGCCTTCGATTCCAGCCGTGCGTGCCGACCGACCAAAACTGAGCAATCCGGTCGCCAAGCCCGTCGCGGCGCCAGCCCCTGCTCCTGCGGCGAATGCATCCGCACAGAAAAAGGAGCCCAAGGCGCTCTATATCGTTGGTGTCGTCGTTGGCCTGGCAGTCATTGCCATCTTTAGCTACCTGCTGTTCTTTAGCAAGTCCGGCGGCGACGTTGCCCATTACGGCCAGGACAAGGCCATCGTGGTGGTCCAAGAATCCAAGATCACCCCGACCGACGCAAAGGGCGAGAAACTCAAGAAGTACTCGGTGACCCTGAACGGCGACAACGGCTACAGCACCAACGCTGAGGTTAAGGGTGACGAGGGCTTCACGGTAAGCCAGTTTCCCGATGTTAAACCGGGAAAATATACCCTCACCGTTAAGGACTCCAAGTCAAAAGTCGAGTGGAGTATTCCCGTCAAAGTCGTCGATAACTCTAAATCCGCTGATGCCGTAAAAGAGGTTTCCCTCGAGGTGCCTAAGGCCAACGAGGCCGATACAAAGACAGGCGAAGGCGACAAGAAGGATGGAGGCACCGCTGCGGACAATACCGCTACGCATGCCGCTTACAAGCAAAAGTGCCAGGAATACCTCGCGTGCTATGGAGAGCCGCAAATTGCTGAGGTGACTGATTCTGTCTATGCGATGCGAGGGCTTTGTCTTGTCGACCTCGTTGATTTTGATCAGGATGGCCAGCCTGAGCTCTTGACCGTTGTGAACGGTATGAGCGATGCCGAACTAAAGAGTGCCTGGAATGGAGATATGGAGGGACTTCAGAAGTCCTACACCGTAGAGGTTTGGTCGTCAGCTGATGGTGGCATCAAGAGGCTTTACAGTCAAAATTGGCTTGATAACAGCAACGGAGGAACGATGTTTCTTCCGCTGATTAAAGCGGATGACGACAGCATCCTCGTAAGCCAAAGAACATATGAGATGAGCAATGCTATTACGGCATTGCTTGCTGGAAGGCAGGTTTTGGCCGGGGACAATACTTCGGTATATGGCAAGAAAAGCGATGCTTTTTCGCTTGTAAGCAACTACGAGTCCTGGGGAGTTGCGCCGAGCGAGGGCAATGGCTACGAATACTATTGTGCGTCGGAGGGCAAGGAAATTTCCGAGACGGACTATAATGCCCTATATCAGCAATTTGGCTATGGGCACAATTACCGGACATATTATTTCCTTGATTTTTCAACCTCAGGTTACGGCACTATTTCGGGGGAATCCCACGTCGATCCCAATCAAGTTGCGGAAGTCACCAAAGATATGCTCAAAAAGGTGGGAATCGAATAAAAACTGAAAGGGGCTTGGAAAACTGTTTCCGAGCCCCTTTCTTATAGTAGTTGCTCGAGTCCAACAAGCCTCGCGCTGCTTGCTTGAGCCGCTCTATTTTGACACGCTTCGCTAAATCCACCCTTGCTAAACAAGTAATACTGTTTGATCGGCCGGCCCAGCAGCGCACTGCGCCGCTCGAGCGTTTCAAGAACGTCGGTATCTACGGGCTCGTTTCTCCATTTGCACTCGCCAACGACGAACTCGCCATCGGCATCCTCTAATACAATGTCAATCTCTTCTTGGTGACGCGTTGCCGGGTTAGTGCCCCACCAAGAGCCGATTGCCTTGGGCAGTACATCCAGCTCGCCCTCAACGACCTGTCGTATCAACCACTGGCGGCATACCTCTTCAAATGTGGGGCCCACGAAGGTAGACAAATCGCGCTTGACGATACGCGCGGCAACAGCGGCTCCGAGCCCCTCTTCAATTGTTCCCGTGTACTGCGGAACAAATCGATACCAAAACCTGAACAGGTTATCGCAGATTCGATAGACCACCTGACGTTTTGTTGCTTTGGCAACGGGCGTGACGCGTTCAACGATTCGCAGTTCGATCAATGCGTCGAGCAGTCGCGCGACCTGTGGCGTTGCGAGGTGGGTAACATCGGCAATCTCTTTGGAGCGTACACAGCCGTTGGCAATGGCGGTTATGACGGCATTGTAGATAGCTGGGCTGCGGACCTCTTGCAGCAGATAGTTCTGGGGTTCGGCATACAAAAACGCATCTTGACGCAACAGCGCATGCTCAAGGTTCCATTGAGTGGAACGCGTGCCATCGAGCTGCGATAGATAGAGCGGCATCCCGCCAACAACGGAATACAGCTCGATGACCCTTTCGATGGGTGCATCGGGAAGCATGAGTGCCACGTCGAAGATGGTGAAGGGATCAATGCGCAGCTGCATGGTGCGGCGTCCATAAAGAGGGCTTTGGTGTCCTAGGACCTGGTGTTCCATAAAGCTCATGGACGATCCGCAGAGCACGAGGAACAGCTTGCTAGCGTCTTTATGTCGATCGATAAGCGTTTGCAGGCACGACGAGACGCCCGGATCGCTCTCGGCGAGGTAGGGATACTCGTCAATAATCAGAACGATTCGCTCTGTTTTGGCGTGTTCGAAGACGGATTCGAGTGCAACCTGGATAGAGGGGAACGCTGCTCCTGCGGCGCTATCGCCAAGTATCTCGCGGCTGAGCAGCGCGAGGTTTTCGCTTGCAACGGTTTGCTGTCCGGTAAAGAAGATCACATGGGGTTTGCGCTGTGTAAAGACGCGAAGCATGCTGGTTTTACCCACGCGACGCCTTCCATAGACTACGGCAAACTGAAAGGAACCTTTTTGATAGGCGGTTTCCAGGGATTCAAGCTCTTCCCGACGTCCAACAAACATGATGCGCCTCGCTCATATATGTATTACTAATATATATATTATTAACACGTATATAAGTAACTTTCCACCCGTCAATGGGATGGCAAAGAAATGACAGCGTTTCTACTTAACGAGGCGCTTGAGTTTGGCATAGTCCTGAATCTGCTTTTTGCGCTTGGCGTTGAGGAGGTTGTTGAGGTCGAGCTTCTCAATGGTGCAGCGTTTGAGTAGCTCGGAGCTGTCAAAGCCGTTTGACTCAATGTCTTCATCCAGATCGTGCTTGAGCTTGGTCCATTTATTGAGCTGCGAGCGTACGTAGGCCGCGGGACGTTCTATCTCGTTGGCGATGTCGCGTACGCTGGCGCCCGTTCCAAACAACTCGCGTATCTTTGCCGTCTCCTTGCGCGTGCGCTCGTTTTTGGCATCGGTCTTGCATCGATCGCTGCAGTAGTGCCGTTTGACGCCTCGATGTCCGGCAAGTGAGTAGGCGCGTCCACACTGCTCGCAATAGCCAATTTTGACGGTGCTCAGCTTGCGCGAAAAATCAAACCAGAGCCACGAGAGATAGCTGTCAAAGGAAAGGAACCCTGTGGACTCGTTGCCCTGGAACACATCCACGTGCGCGCCCGAGAGATGCGAGATCACGAGCGCCTGCACCAAAGCGGTGAGCGCATCGCGGTCATCGTCGTCAAGTTCTTCGCGGCGCTCCTGGATATCTGCTTGAGGGTCGATTACATAGAAGCTCTCCTCGCTATTGTTGACCTTGAGTCGTGCTGAAATCTCCAAGCTGGAGTCTTCGTCCATGTAGAACATCGCCTGCAAAACACTGAAGTCATTGGCGGTGAGCTCGTGTTCAAAAGAGAGCACGTTGAGTGCAACGAGGGATTCTTCCTCGTCGATCATAAACATAAAGGCGTAGAAATATCCCGCATCGGATTCGATTTTGCGCACGATGGGCAGGCTTTTGAATGAGTTGGTATAATCTCCGCCCGCCCTCAGGATAGTGGTGTAGATCTTGAAGGATGACCCGTTTGCCGCGCAGGTTACCACTGATTTCTCGATTCTTTCCAATGCGGAGACCTTTGCGATGGTGCAGCTCCCGTTGAGGTATTCCTGGATGCGCATGGCAATAAGTGCTGCCATCGCGGCATTGGCCCAATCGCGTACGGATTCTATTGCGTGCTTGCCAAAAAGCGGCCCGGTCTGTTCGGCGTAGTCAAGTACGTTAAAGAGGCTTGCGCGGAAGGGCTGCTCTTTAACGGCGGTGGGTTCGATGCATGATGCCAGCCTGATCAGATCGGCATGGCGCTCGCTGTGTGCGGGCCCTTCGTTGCTTTTGCTGCCGGTCAGCTCGGTGGGCATGTAGAGTTCAAAGACAAGCTGGGCCTCGCCAACGGGCCTATTGGGTTCGTTCTCTATGAGGTTGACTTTCTTAAACGGAATCGAACCTTCAACGGTGCGTATTTGGGAGAACTCAAACATTGTTACCCCTGTCTCTAGCTGCAGGTTTAATAGCGTAGCACGTTTAGGAAAATTACCCGGTCAAAATCTCTATATCGGATAAACGACAAATCGTATCTTGTGATCGTCAAGAAAAGGGGTAACGAGAAAGGACCCGATCATGCATTGCAAACAGTGTGGAGCAGAGATTAACGACGGCGCCAAGTTCTGCGGCGTGTGCGGAACGCCTACGGTCGCGGCTGCGGCCAGCACGGCGGGAGATGCGATTTACGTTGAGGCCCGGCCGATTAAGAGCCATTCTGTCGAGGCTCAGTTTCAAGCGGCGGAGGATGCAGAGGCCGCTGCTTGCCTGCAAGATTCACTTCGCGAGTCCATCGGGTCCCTTACGCGAGCGTCGGTGATTTCGTTGCTCTATGTGCTCTTTTTCAATTACGTGCTGGGAGGGGGCTCGCTGGGGCTCGACTATATGATTCTGCTGGCGCTGCTTCTGATTGGTCCCTGGAAGGTGATTATCTCGCTGTACCGCAGCGGTGTAAGGCTTCCCTTTGTCTATGGTGGCGGCATTATCGGTATCACGATTATGCTAATCGAACTTGTGGTTCTCGTGGGCCTTCCTGTCGTTGTTCTGATGCTTTTTTACTGGTTGGGCAGCGTGATTCACGGAGCGGTTCCGGTTGTTCCCGAATTAGCCCCGATGACGATGGTGGCACTTTGGCCTATCGTCTCGGTTGCCAACATCATCTTCAAGGTAATCAAGCTGCACATGGCTCGCGCCTAGCAAGTAGCCCGTCGCATGCCTTCCGCGTGGGGTCAGGCGAATTTGAAAGGTGAAAGAAAAGGTTTACAGTCGAGCAAATTGTCCTGGGCCTTTTCTGTTTGCAGGCTGTGGGCTATCGTTTCGATATGCTGAAGTTCTAGGGGGGATATATGTACTGCGCAAGCTGCGGGGCAAAGATCAAAGACGGGGCGCGATACTGTTCCGCATGCGGAAAACCGTTGGATGTGGATGATGCGCCGGCGAATGCTCAGCAGCCGCTTCCTTCAGGTACACCAAAGGCGCCTGCTGATAGAAAAGCGACGAGCGATCCTGCTGCATCTCGCGCAGAGAGCGCTTCTCCGGCGCCCTCTGAGCATATGTCCTTTGCGGCCTTTATGATGCAGCGTCGGCAGATCGGCCGTTTTGCCGTGCCTACGTTTGTCACCATTCTTGCAGCAATCATCTTTACCGCTGGTGTCGCCTACGCACTGGTCAAAGCTTACGAGGCCTTTGTGCTGCCTCAGCTGCAGCAGCAGGAACAGCCGGCTGCAGTCGAGAATAAGTCGTCTAAAAAGAAGGTCGCGGCAGCTAACAAGAAAGCGCACGAGGCCTACGAGGGCGTGGTTGCGCGTTACGAGGGCTTTGTGAGCTATTGCGAGCAGAAGGGAGCTGGTACTGCCAACTACGACGACTGGGCTCTGGGGCGCGGCGATGATTCTGGGCTGGGGCAGATATTCGTTTATGACAGCCAGAATGCTCCCGGCTTTTTAAACTACTACTATGCTTTCGATGATTTGAACGGTGACGGAATTGACGAGCTGCTTATTGGGTCTGTCGATGCGCAGAACGATATTTCGGCGATTGTAGGTGCCTACTGCTTTGTTGATGGAAAGGCCGTTTCGGTTATGCCTTCGTCAGAGATGGTAGAAGGCTCCAGCAATATGACGAATCGGTATGACGGTTTTATTGCTCAGGGTGAGAGCCAAGTCATTACTGTCTGCAAGGACGGCATCGTTAAATTTACTTGTAGTCAGGATTGTAACCAGGCAGATTTCTATATTTCGCTTACTGCAAAGGGTCCTGAGGTCGTAGACGCGGTGCAAATTCAAAATAAGGAATTCGATAGACAGTATGGCGCCTACTTGGTGAGGACTGTCGAGGATGGTGGCAAACCACAGGAGACGATGGTCCAGGGGCGTGAAGAAGCGTGCAAAATTCTTGACGAGATTGCCGGGGAGCATCCGGAGGCCGACATTGAAAAGCCGTCTGCAAGCAGCGATATGTGGAAGGCATTCAAAGGAGCGGAGCCTTCGGAGAGCTCTTTGAAGGACGGCTCTGGCACTGCAGACGATCGAACTGGCGCATCTCAAGCACCATCTGAAGCGGCATCCGATAGCGGCGACGATGGGGAGGCCGCTGCGGGCGACGATGGCGTGATCGCCGACATGGATGCGTTCATTGCAAACGCCAAGCGCGAGTTGATTGTGCCAGATGACGCCTCTATTACGTACAAGGTCGCTGATAGGCCAAGCTATTGGGAGGGGGCGGCAACGTACGTTTGGTACGTCGAGTTTTATAAAGACGGAAAGGTCGTAGCGTCTGCGGAATGCGGCTCTGAAGGGTATCCGTGCCGGTCGATTATGGCCTATCACGAGAGCTAGTAACTTTAGCCGAGGCATTTTGGCATTACGGCTTGCGCGGCTCCTATACCTTTCCCCTTGTTCCATCCGACGAGTTTAGTTACAGCTAAAACGGCCGTTACGAAGAGCTGACCGAGAGTCCGAAGACACTCGCCCGCTAAGCGGGTATGCCCCAAAAGGGTATCTGGGGTTCGAACCCTCCCGGTTCTTCGTCAGTTGACCAAAGGTGCGACATTATTACCGCTCGCCGGCGGGTGACTAAATGCGATGACTTGAGGGCTATAATTAACCGAGCTAAGTTGGGGGATAGATTGAGACGCACGGGCTTTCGATGCGCCTGTCGGCTCGGCATTTCGCAATTCATTAGACACGCGGAGCGCGTGGTTTGGGATTAACGAAAGGAATCTGCATGTCTCTGTTCCATAGCGATAACGAAAAGGAAGAAAAGCACAGCGGAATACTCGGTGCCTTTTCTGTCGACAATATCAAATGGGAGCCTGGCAACAACGAAGATGCCTCGCTTGTCTCATTCCGCTATCCCTACGAGGATTTTCCCAACGGGTCCTATCTTCAGGTTGCGCAATCGCAGATTGCCGTTTTTACCAACAATATGGGGGCGGGCAGTTCTACTGACGCTACGGGTGCCGGCGATTCTCAGGTAAGCGTGTTTGTCGGTCCGTGCAAGATCAAGCTCGACACGGGAGACAGCCGATTCGCCCCGTTCCGCAATGCCGCTCATTCGCTTACCGGCGGTAGCTCGGCGTTTCATTCCGTTGTGTACTTTATCAATACCAACTACATGAACGAGCTACGCTGGGGCACGACCGAGCCCATCATCGTTCAAGACCCTGAGGAAGACGTCAACGTTCACGTTCGCGCCTTCGGTTTGTTTGGCGTGCATATCGAGCAGAACGACTCGAGTCTGGTTCCCATTCAGGCGAGGAAGTTCCTTGTTAAGGTCGTGGGCACGCGAGATCGCTATACGCGAGAAGAACTTACCTCCTTTATGCGGGCAAAAATCCTTGAGTATGTTCCCGACTTGCTTGCTAAGGCGATTGTTGACCAAGGGGTTTCCGTTCTAAAAATCGCGACACATCTGAGCGATTTCTCGTCTCAGATGGAGGGAAGGCTCGTTAACTATTTCGATGAGTTTGGCCTCACGCTCGATAACTTCTCGTTCAATAGCATCAAACCCTTCGAAGACGATCTTGCCGCCATCAACGAGATGAAGATCCAACGTAAGCGGAGCATTCTCGAGGCGCAGGGTAACGCCGCCCAGATGGACATCGAGTCCGAGGCGCTTGCCAGGAAACGTGCGCGCGAAGGCTACGACTATCAGCAGGAGCGCGGTATGGACGTAATGCAGAGCGCTGCGGGCAATGAGGGAAGTGCCGCATCGGGCCTCATGGGAGCCGGCATGGGACTCGGCATGGGCGTTGGCATGGGCGGTGCATTTGGAGCTGGCTTTTCCAACTTGGCCAACCAGACCCTGGGCACTGTTGCCCCCATGGTCGGAACGACTCCCGCGTCCGCAAGTATGCAAAACGGTCCCGTGTGCCCCAGTTGCGGAAACGTTAATCCGATGGGTGCTAAGTTCTGCCCGGAATGCGGACAGAAGCTCGAGCAGGGCGTTGCGTGTTTGGCGTGCGGGCATCTTAACCCGGCCGGTGCCAAGTTCTGTCTTGAGTGCGGGAACCGGTTGGCCTCGCCAAAGTGTCCGAGCTGCGGAGCTGAGTTGCCCGAGGGGACCAAATTTTGCCCCGATTGCGGAACTAAGATCCAATAAGGAGAAACAAAGATGAACGGTTCTGTTAAACGTGTCATTTTGGGCGAGGCAATCGTCTTGGTGGCGTGGCTTGTAATCATGTTTGTCTGCAAAAACGCGCTGATGAATCCTATCGTCTTTGCTATGTCGCTTGGCTTTGGGGTTTTGGCTTTTGCGGTGGCTTCGATTTCGGCTACCATGTCCGATAGGCAGTCCACGGTCAAAAGCACGACCGAAATCCATTATTTGCCGGTCGCATCCAGCTGTGCCTACTTTGTCGTTGCCCTTCTGGCCAACACGTACTTTGTGTTTGCGGCATATGGGTGGGGCGGCAGCACGATTCCAGTTGTCGTAAACGTTGTCCTTCTTGCTGTGCTTGTCCTTGTGCAGATGGGTCTAGCCTTCAATGCCCGCCAGGTGGACCAAAAGGTTGCCGCCGTGGCGGCAAAGACGGTTCAAACGGCGCAATTTGCATCGTATGTGGGACAGCTCCTTGCCGTAGCGCAAGACGCTCAGGTCAAAGCCGAACTCAAAGTGCTCAAAGACGACATCTCCTTTAGTTCCAACATGTCGCAGCCCCATGCTCAAGAGATTGAGCGACAGTTCTCCGCTGCGCTCGAGGCCGTCTCGAATTCCATGAGTGCCGATGAGCCAGCAGATGTTACGGTTGGCCTTGTCCATGATGCGCGCCGTATCTGGAAAAAGCGCAATGCGGCGCTGACCGCTGTCAAATAAGAACTCGTGTTGCTTTTTGCCAGGGCACTTTGATGGTTGAAGTGGGGGAAGCTATTGGAAATCAACGGAATAACTTGTGAGGGCTGCGGCAGCACCGATGTCGAGTTTGACCCCGCAACGCGAAAGGTTCATTGCAACCAGTGCGGCCGCGAGATGTATTATTCGCGGGCACGTCTGGGGGCCACGGGCAAAGTCGCGTTTGCCAAGGACAATGCCATCAAGTTTTTTAAGGGTGGCAACTTTCCGGAGGCCCGCAAATTTGCCGCGGACGTGCTCAATATGATGCAAGACAACGCGGCGGCACAGTTTATGGTTGCGTACTGCGATGAGTTTTGTGAAGGTCTTTCGGGTTCGATGGTGGTTTTCTTTAAAAGGGCCGAAGATATCCCTCTCGAATATGACGAAGTGCGTGACTTGATCGACTTGTTTGAGTCGACGCTCTACAACATGCGTGACTTTGAGGTTCAGATGGTATCGCTCGTGGTCGCCAATATGCAGAGCATGGAGGATCGGCCTCGGCTTGAGAGCTTTATCGATGCTGTGTGCCCGTTCTGCATAGCGCGGTATGCTTCGGAAGACTTTATGACTGCAGAGCGGGAGAGTTTCTATCAAGATATCGCCGCCAACTGCAACATACCCAAAACGTGTCTCGCACTACTCAAGGGCATTAGAGAGAACCCCGGGTCCCCCTATAAAACTGGTTCGTTTGCGTTACGAAGAAGGACTTCGTACTTTCTCGAACACTATGTGGAGCCCGTCGGGCGCATCGTCAATTCGATGAAGGCAAGCCAATACAAACAGAAGTTTCTTGTGGCCTATCAGCAGGTGTCCGAGCAATACCGAAGCATGGCCTCTCAATAAAGCAGATGGCGGGCGCTTACTCGCTTAAAGCTATTGGATGATCTAAACAGTGCAAACTGAAAGGTGGTACAGATGAGTGATTCGGGAGTAGATACTGTCCTTATCGAGCGCAGGATCGCCGCTATTGGAACAAAAGTTGACCAGATGACCACGAAGGTCGATAAGGTCGAATCGCAAATGGAGGAAGTGCGGAAGGACCTTAAAAAGCTCCGAAAGGACTTTCTCGAGATGATGCTCGAGCAGCGTCGTACCGCCGCACTTGAGCAGGCGACTACGGAGCTCGTGAGCGTCCGGCAGGAGATGGACAAAAAGTTCGGCAACTACTCAGTGGTTCGAAACACCATGGTCGGTATTCTCCAGGCAACCGATGCGGCGCTCGTGCGCAAGGCGACGATTTCGACGGTCTCCGAGGAGTTAATGATCTCTACCCCGGACTACTGGCTGGCACCTGTCCTGGTTGCCCTTGCGGCATGGATCAACAACAACCGAGATCTTGCAGAGCGCGCAATACGCGAGGCTGTCAAACGTGACAACGAGCACACGTCGCTTGCGATGGCTCTGATCTGCAGACGTAATAACCGCACGGCTACGTGCTACGAATGGCTAGCGCGCTACTTCTCGACGCAAAACGCCGCCCGCATCGATGCCGATGCGATGGTCTACATCGATGCCTATATCAACGGCATCTTCGGAACCGACGAAAAGCACCTGTGCGACGACTATATGGCGGGCTGGATCGAGCAGATCAGAAATCAGAGCCCTGAGTTCGAGAATGAGCAGTCAGAGTCATGGGCGGAGTACTTTACCGGCTACGAGGAAGATATGAGCTCGAGATATCCGGCGCTCAAGGTGGTGGTCAAGGAGTTTGACTACATCAATAAGTATCTCGGAAAAGTCGAGGCAATCGAGAGCATCTCCAATGACTTCGCCGACCTCAAGGCTTCTGATGTTGACGAGAGGACGCTTGCCGAGCAGGTTGACAGGCATTTGATGGAGCTCGTTAACTCCGATGACTCCAAGGAGCGAAATTTGCGCCGCCAGGAGGAGTATCTTCTTGCGGTCAAGGCATTTGGCGGAGACGTGGAGCGCGCCCGAGAGCTCGTCAATCGTCGCCGAGATGAGAAGCGTCAGCAGACGATGAACATCATCGACCAGATGACACGCTCGATGCGCGACCAGAGTGCGTCTGTGGATGTGCATAAGAAGAAGACCGCGATTCAGTTTTTGGGTTCCTATATCAACGGTGGTTTCAACCGGTATCGCAAGAGCGACATCCCCGAATTTCCGCAGGCGATCACCCTTGACTTCGACGGATGGACAAGCAGGGTGGTTACCGGCGATGAGGGTAATGCGCTGCGCGGCGATTATGTTCGCTATGTCGGTGAAGAGAAGAAAAAGGAGCTCGCTGAGCTTGATGTCAAGGTTGCGAAGGGCAACAAGAGCCACAAGATAGCGGCCGTTGTCCTCGCTGTTTTGGGAGTAGCTTTCTTTGCGTTTGTAAACCAGGTTATTGGCATTCTGCTTCTTGCGGGGGCTGGCTATTGTCTAGTAAAGACGAGCCTCTCGGGCAAGCAGTGCGCTGCGGAGGCAGAAGAGATTGAGGCCAAATACTCCAAACGCATCCAGGAAGGCTGTTCCGAGATCGATCTGGCGCTTAATCAGTGGAAGAGCGCGAAGGAAGCTGCGGCCGAGCGCAGCGACCTGCTTAAGCTTGAGAAGGTTGCCTAGCCGGTAGGATTTGTCTCGATAATCCATGAATGGAGTGAAAAAGATGGCTGATGAAGTGACTGATTTCGACCATAACGATGCTGCAATGCAGGACCTCGATGCATTGAGCGAGCTCGATAGTCTGTTTGAAGAGGACGAGCGACTGAAGCAAGCTGAGAACAATGTTTTGACCCAAAATCTCACGGGCTTTGCAAACTGCTTTCCCGATTGGGATTTGCATCCGCCGGTAGCGTAGAAAAGCGCTTGAAGCACAAGCTGCGATCATTTGGAAACATCGATGTTTCTGCGGGCTAGAAGCCATGGGGCTTTTGGCCCGCTGGTTTTCATATGCCGGTCGGCGGCATAGGGCATCAACCGTATTCTAGGTTCTTGGACGCCAGGCCGACTCGCTTCGGATCGGGCGCTACACCACCTTTCTCGACACCACCAATCTGACAGGGCCTCGTCCGTTCTCGGGCGGGGCCCTTTTTGCGTGGCCTTTCATGTTTGCTATACTGCTAGCAAGTAGAGAGGAGCCGCTATGGGTACAGCAACGGTGCAGCTCAACACGCGAATCGATCCCATGCTCAAGGCTGGTGGCGATGCGGTCCTAACTCGCAATGGGTTGGGGGCGAGCGATGCTATTCGTGCACTTTGGGTCTATCTTGTCGAGCATCAAACGTTGCCGGGATTTATGGTGGCGGATAAGCTCGAGGCGCCCCGTGCGGAGAGCCTGGCCGAGCAGGGGTGTGGCCTAGCTTTTTCTTCGATGGGGCTAAGTGCGTCGGATTTTGCATCGGCAGAATCTTCGGCGGACAACTGGGATGCCGTACGAGATGATATGTATGACGCGATGATTGCCGACATCGAGGCGAATTGCCGATGATTGAGGCAAAGCATCTCTTGGTAGATACGAACGTTTGGCTCGATTATTACCTGCAAGAGGGGGCATTCGACGAAGCGAAGAGATTGGTTGAACTGGCCGAGGCGGGAAAGATCGACCTTCTGTATGCGCCCACGACGGCAAAGGATGTGTTCTATATTTTGCCTCGGCGTCTAGCCCGGCGGAATGCGAATGGGATTAACGTGTCGTTTGCCTCGGCATCATGGGCCTGCATCGAGCACATGATGCGGGTGGCGACGGCCTCTCCGCTTTCGTTGGCAGAGTGCGAAATGGCGCGCATGCTTGGCAAGCGCATGCCGGATCTTGAAGACAACCTCATCATCGCTTCGGGCGAGACGGCGGGTGTTGACTATGTGGTCACGAGCGACCGACGCATGCTGGGGTCGATGCCCGAAATTTGTCTGACGCCTGCTCGCGCACTCGAGATGATCGGGATCCTCGACTAACCTTGCCTGACTCGTTTCGCTATCATATGGGACAATGTGAACCTCATGCAACTTTGGAGGACGGTATGGCGGATAACGCCGAGATGCTATTCTCGCCTGAGCTGGTGTTTTTTGATTGGGAGTGTGCGACGCCGGATGAGGTATTCGCGCGGCTTGAGGGCGAGCTTGCCCCGCGCGGCTACATTGCCGACGGTTGGCTCGACGCCGTCCGCACGCGCGAGGATGCCTATCCCACGGGCCTCGCTATGCCGGCGGCAAACATCGCCATTCCGCATACCGATCCGGGATTTGTGGCCAAGCCCTATATCGCAGTGGTAAAGCCCACCGCACCTGTGACGTTCAACGCGATGGCGGGCATGGGCGCCCCGGTGCCGGCGCAGATCATCATCAATCTGGGTATTGCCGAGCCAGGCGGCCAGGTCGAGGCACTTCAGGCGCTCATGAATATCTTTATGGATGCCGGCGCTGCAGCCGATGTGCTCGGCCAAACCACGCCGCAGGGCATGGTCGACGCCATCCGTCGCCACTTTTAAGGTGGCACTTGGGGACGTTCCTTTTCTGCCGGCAGTTAGGGACAGTCCCCATCTGCCGGCAGAAAAGGAACGTCCCTAGCTGCCGGCTGCCAGACCTGTCCCCTTTGCACCAAAATGGTGCAGATTAACCTGTCTCCATTGCACCAGGTGTGCCGCGGGGGCTGCGTTGTGACACAATGGCGTTTGTTCGATTCGTGATGCGAAAGGCCAAACATGGCAAATAAGAAAAAGAACCCCGAGGTCGCGCCGACGCCCGAGCAACAGGCTCGCGCCACCTCCAGCTCTCGTAAGAAGCAGCGCAAGACCTATGTGTCCAAGACCGTCAAGATCATCCTGGTGGTCATCGGCGTGCTGGCGATGCTACTTTCCGTCTCGGCCATGGCGTGCTCCGGCCTGATGTCGCAGTCCGAAAGCGCCAGCTCGGGCTATAAGCTCACTGGCGGCGTGGCTGCTACCATCAATGGCACCAACCTCACCGAGGACACCGTGACCAAGCAGATTATGAGCATGCGTACGTCCTACGGCTACACCAAGGACAAGGACTGGGCGCAGTACCTGGTCGACAACGACCTCACGCCCAAGAAGTACCGCAAGCAGCTCATCGACTCCTATACGCAGCAGATTCTGCTTCAGCAAGCGCAGAAGGAAAACGGCGTGACCGTCTCGGACGAGGAGGTCGAGAAGGCCTGGAAGGACGCCTGCAAGAGTGCCGGCGGCGCCAAGGCCTTTAAGAAGACGCTTAAGACCTACGGCTATACCGAGGACACCTACAAGGACTCGCTCAAGGAGAGCCTGGCGCAGCAGAAACTCAAGGATGCCGTGGCGCCCACCAGCAAGCCCAAGGACAGCGAGATCGTCGATTACATCAACGAGAACCTGTCTAACTACAATGATGCTCGCCGCTCGTCGAACATCCTGATCAAGGTTGATTCCGACGCTTCCGACGAGGACAAGGCCGCCGCCAAGGCCAAGGCGCAGGAGTGCCTGGACAAGATTAACTCCGGCGAGCTGAGCTTTGAGGACGCCGTTGAGCAGTACTCCGAGGACACCGGTTCCAAGGAGAAGAAGGGCGATGTGGGCTGGGATAAGCTCACCACTTTCGTCGACAGCTACCAGACGGCGCTCGAGGGGCTCAACAAGGGCGACGTGAGCGAAGTCGTCGAGTCGACCTATGGTTACCACATCATCAAGTGCACCGACTACTTCCATGTCGATAATCAGGTCGATGACATCAACCAGGTGCCCAAGGCCATCAAGAAGTACGTCTCCAACGTGGTGAAGACACAGGCGGCCAGCACCGCGTACAGCGAGTGGCTGGAGCAGTACAAGAAGGATGCCGACATCACTGTCAACCCCATGCCCAAGGACGTCCCGTATAACGTCAGCCTGAAGGGCGTCACCAAGAGCTCGACCGACGATTCGTCGACGACTGAGTAATCATGGAGCGGTGCTCGCGCGAGTGCCGCCCACGCTATTAGAGAGGATTTGCAGATGACCAACGAAGAGCTGCAGAAAGAAATGATCGCGGCCATGAAGGCCAAGGATAAGGTTCGCCTGTCCATCATTCGCCAGGTCAAGGCCGAGGTGAAGAATATCGAGGTTAACGAGCGCCGCGATGTGACCGAGGAAGACGTCAACAGCATGATTAAGCGTCTGATCAAGCAGACGAGCGAGACGCTGGAGATGTCCATCAAGGCCGGCACCGACCAGGAGCGTACCGACAACCTGACCGAGCAGGTCAAGATTCTAGAGAGCCTGCTGCCCGCGCAGGTTTCGGGCGAGGAGCTCGAGGCCCTGATCGAGCAGGTCATCGCCGAGCTGGGCGCGACCTCTAAGAAGCAGATGGGCCAGGTCATGGGCGCTCTGGGTAAGGCCACTGGCGGCAACTTCGATAAGCCGGCAGCAGCAAAGATCGTCGGCGCCAAACTCGCATAGGGGCCGAGCGGTACATAGTTGATGTTGAGGGGGCGTGGCCGTCATGGTCGCGCCCCTTTTTGCTGGCTGGGCGCTCATTGGGGACAGACTTAAATGAGTGCCCAATGAGTAGGTACTCATTTAAGTCTGTCCCCAATGAGTGGGTTCCAACGAGCAGGTGGAAGATTGCGGGTTCTTTACGGGAATGTAGTGTGGGCTGCGGAAACGCGGTTCTTTCCGTACAATAGTTCAACTCGTGTAAACGCAGGGAAGGGACATTCATGGCAGACATGATCGAGATCAAGCATCTCAACAAGTACTTTGGCGACCTGCATGTGCTCAAAGATATCAACCTCACCGTCAAGCGCGGCGAGAAGCTCGTAATGATCGGGCCCTCCGGTTCGGGTAAGTCGACGCTCATCCGCTGTGTCGATTATCTTGAGGAGCCCACGTCGGGCGAGGTCGTCATCGACGGTACGCCGCTCACCAAAAAGAATCACCTGGAGATGGCTCGCAAGTATAGTTCCATGGTGTTTCAGCAGTTCAACCTGTATCCCAACATGACGGTGCTCGGCAACCTGACGCTCGCGCCCATCAAGCTGCAAAAGAAGAGCAAGGAGGAGGCGACCGAGATCGCCATCGCCGCGCTCAAGCGCGTCGGCATGGCGCATAAGGCCGGCGAGTATCCGCAGAATCTCTCGGGCGGTCAGCAGCAGCGCATCGCCATCGCCCGTGCCCTGTGCACCAAGCAGCCCATCATCCTGTTTGACGAGCCGACCTCGGCGCTCGACCCCGAGATGGTTCAGGAAGTTCTGGACGTTATGATTGAGCTCGCGCAGGAGGACATCACCATGATCTGTGTGACGCACGAGATGGGCTTTGCGCGTCAGGTGGCCGACCGCGTCATCTTTATGGAGGACGGCCGCATTCTGGAGGAGGGTACGCCCGAGCACTTCTTCGATAACCCCGAGAACCCGCGCTGCCGCGAGTTCCTGTCCAAGATTCTGCACTAGGCGCGGTGATGGACATGACGGATATGACGAGGGCGGCCGTGTCGCGCCGTCACTTTTTGCAGCTGGCGGGCGCCGGCATGCTCGCGCTGACGGGGACCGCGCTTACCGGTTGCGGCAACTCCACCAGCGGCGAGGGCTCCGACAAGGGGTCCAAGCTTGCGGCCATCAAGTCGCGCGGCCATCTGAATGCCGGCGTTAAGAAGGACGTTCCCGGCTACGGCTATTACGACACCGCCAAGGGCCGCTTTGAGGGCATGGAAGTCGATTTGTGCTATCAGATCGCCGCTGCCGTCTTTGGCGTGAGCTACAAGGAGGCCCGCGCCAAAGAGCTTGTCGAGTTTACCGACGTAACGCCCAAGACGCGCGGCCCGCTGATCGACAACGGCCAACTTGACGTGGTCGCGGCGACCTACACCATCACCGACGAGCGCAAGAAGAGCTGGGATTTCTCGACGCCGTACCGCACCGACTACGTGGGACTCATGGTCAAGAAGCGTTCGGGCTTTACCTCGATTGAGGACCTGGACGGCAAGGTCATCGGCGTGAGTCAGGGCTCTAACACGCAGGGCCTGATCGAGCAGATGATCAAGGACAACGGCATTAGCTGTAAGCCCGAGTTTAGGGCCTTTAGCGGCTACCCCATCATCAAGAGTTCGCTCGACGCCGGCAATATCGACGTCTTTGCCATGGACCGCTCCACGCTGGCCGGTTACATGAATGAGACCGTTGAGCTGTTGCAGCCCGAGGTCAAGTTTGGCGAGCAGGGCTACGGCGTGGCGACCAAGAAGGGCTGCGACCTTTCGGCCGTGGTCGATCAGGTGATTTGCGATCGCCTGGCCGACGGCTGGCTCGACCAAGAGGTCAAGACCTGGGGTCTTGTATAGGCGCATCGTCCAAGGAAGGAATCAAATGCTCGAAGGATTATTTGACGCCGACCGTTGGTCGACGACATTTCAAAACATGGGGCCCTTCTGGGAGGGCTTTGGCGTGACGCTGCAGGTGGTCGTTGCCGGTCTGCTTCTGTCGCTAGTGCTGGGTACGCTGCTGGGCGTGTTCTCTACCACTCGTTCGCGCGTGTTGCGCGCCATAAGCCGCGTGTACGTGGAGTTTTACCAGAACACCCCGTTGCCCGTGCAGGTGCTCTTTATGTACATGGCCGGTCCGCAGTTTTTGCAGGCCATAACCGGTGCCGACCAGCCGGTGCGCATTGCGCCGTTCGTACTGGGCTTCTTGGGTGTGGGCCTGTATCACGCGGCCTACATTTCGGAGGTCATCCGCACTGGTATCGAGGCGGTTCCGCGCGGTCAGATGGAGGCGGCCCAGAGCCAGGGCTTCACCCGTGCGCAGGCGTACTGGTACATCGTGCTGCCCCAGACATTTAAGATCATTCTGCCGCCGCTGTGTAACCAGGCGCTCAACCTGGTCAAGAACACGTCGGTGCTGGCGCTTGTGGCCGGCGGTGACCTTATGTACCGTTCCGACAACTTTGTGAGCCTGTACGGTTACCTGCAGGGATACATCGTCTGCTGCCTTATGTACTTCATCATCTGCTTTCCGTTCGCCATGCTGGTGCAGTGGCTCGAGCGCCGCTCCAAGGAGCGTCCGCGCGGCGTGAGCCTGGCCGAGCTGGGGCTCGACAACGTAGAGGAGGCCTAGCGCATGGAAATCTTCAACGCGACCAACCTGCTCTACATCTGGGGCGGCTTTGTTAAGACGATCGAGATCTCGGCGCTGTCGATCTTTTTCTCGCTCATCTTTGGCACGGTGCTGGCGCTCGTCAAGAGCTATGCGCCCCGCCCGTTCCGTATTTTGGTGAGCGCCTATATCGAGCTGTTCCGCTGCACGCCAAACCTGCTGTGGATCCTGTTTATCTACTTTACGGTGCAGGGTTTGGACATTGTGATTTCGACCATCGCCTTTACGCTGTTTACCAGCGCTGTTATGGCCGAGATCGTGCGCGGCGGCCTCAACTCGATTCCGCGCGGCCAGTTTGAGGCGGCGCAGAGCCAGGGCTTTGGCTTCTTTGCCACCATGCGCTACATCATTCTGCCGCAGACGTTTAAGACGATCATTCCGGCGCTGTTTAGCCAGTGCACGACCGTCATCAAGGACAGCTCGTATCTTTCGGGCATTAACGTGGCTGAGCTCATGTACACGGCAAACGTCGTGATGGCCCACGCGATCGACCTGTCGCAGGTGCTTATGCTCTATGGCCTGGTGTTTGCGATGTACTTTGTGCTCAACTTTGGTATCTCGCTGCTGGTCCGAGCGTATCAGCGCCGCATCGTGGCAGCGTAGAATGTGACAAAGGGACTGTCCCTTTGTCACATAGAGAAAGGAATCGCGATGAGCGATCTGGAGAATAAGAAGAATCCTGTGGTCATTACCATCGCGCGCGACTTTGGCGCCGAGGGCCACGAGATTGGTCGCATGCTTGCCGACGAGTTGGGGATTCCGCTGTACGATAACGAGCTGCTGGTACGTGCGTCGCTGCGCGCGGGCGAGTCGCTCGATAAGATGGCCGCCTATGACGAACGTCTGGCCGTTGAGAACATGGCGTTTCTGCCCGACCGCTACGATGCGCGTTCGTACTCGGATAAGTTGTTCCAAAAGATGAGCCAGGTGATTTTGGATTTGGGCGAGACCGAGAGCTGCATTATCGAAGGCCGCCTGTCCGATTATCTGCTTCGCAACAACCCCAACCACATTGCCGTGTTGGTGACCGCTCCCTTTGAGGACCGCGTCGAGATCGTGCGCAAGAAGCGTGGCCTTAACAAAAAGAAGGGCGCCAAGCTGGTCAAACAGCAGCAGAAGGCGCGCGAGGCGTTCTATAAGCGCTACAGTGCCGGCAAATGGAAGATGACGAGCGGTAAGGATATCGTAGTCAACCGCGCCAAGCTGGGCCGCGAAGGCTGCAAGGACGTCATCGCCGCGGCCTACCGCTACAAGGTGGCCCAACTCGAAGGCTAACCGACCAAAACCACCACAAAGGGGACAGGCACCTTTGTGGTGGTGGGACGGCCGGCATAGAAAAAGTCCCCGCCGAGCGTGTGCTCGACAGGGACTTTGCCGTTTAATGGCTAGCGCTGAGGGTGATTACTCGCCCAGCAGGCTCTTGGTGATGGAAGCGGCGGCCTTCTTGCCAGCGCCCATCGCCAGAATGACCGTAGCGGCACCGGTGACGATGTCGCCGCCGGCCCAGATGCGGGGATCGGTGGTCTGGCCGGTCTCCTCGTCGGCGACGATGTAGCCCCACTTGTTGAGCTCCATCTTGCCGCCGATCTTCTTTGCGAAGGGGTTGGCGTTGGTGCCGATAGCCGAGATCGCGACGTCGCAGGGGATCTCCTCGATGGCGCCCTCGATGGGCACCGGGCGACGACGGCCGGACTCGTCGGGCTCGCCGAGCTCCATCTTCTGGACCTTGACGGCGCACACGGAGCCGTCTTCGCCAGCGACAAACTCGAGCGGGGAAACGAGCGGCAGAACCTCGACGCCCTCGGCCTTGGCGTGGTGCAGCTCGGCACGACGGCAGGGCATCTCGTCCTCGGTACGGCGGTAAGCGATGATGGCGTGCTCGGCGCCCAGACGCTTGGCGGTACGGACGGCGTCCATAGCCACGTTGCCGCCGCCAAAGACAACGACGTTCTTGCCGTGCTTGGTGGGGGTGTCGTACT
Organism: uncultured Collinsella sp.; assembly: GCA_902493855.1. Lineage (GTDB taxonomy): Bacteria > Actinomycetota > Coriobacteriia > Coriobacteriales > Coriobacteriaceae > Collinsella. Next base: position 98,004 of record CABUQV010000001.1, on the reverse strand, counting down.
CGGGGAACTTGTTGGCCTTCATCAGGTTCACGCGGGTGAGGTACTCGTTTGCGAAGAAGACGTTGGGCAGGTTCTCGCCGGGGACGTTGAGGAACTTGGGCAGGCCAGCGCCGGTCGCCACGTAGATGGCGTCGAAGCCCTGCTCGAACAGCTCCTCGGCCGTGGCCATGTTGCCCACGACGGAGTTGTACTCAAACTTGACGCCCATGTCCTCCAGGCCGTCAATCTCGCGCTTGACGACCGCCTTGGGCAGACGGAACTCGGGGATGCCGTAGACCAGCACGCCGCCGCCGGTGAAGAAGGCCTCGAAGACGGTAACGTCAAAGCCGTTACGGGCGAGCTCGCCGGCGCAGGTGATGCCGGACGGGCCGGAGCCGACGACGGCGACCTTCTTGCCGTTCTTGGGGGCCATCTTGGGCGTGGAGGCGAGCTCGGGGCGATCACCCAGGAAGCGCTCGAGCTGGCCGATGGCCACGGGCTCGGACTTCTTACCACGGATGCACTTGCCCTCGCACTGGTTCTCCTGCGGGCAGACGCGGCCGCAGATGGCGGGAAGCATGGAGTCCTCGCGGATGGTATCGAGAGCGCCGCCGAAGTCCTTCGCGCGGATCTGCTCGATAAAGCGGGGAATGTTGATGTTGACGGGGCAGCCCTCAACACAGAACGGCTTCTTGCAGTTGAGGCAGCGCTCGGCCTCGGCCAGCGCCATCTCCTCGGTGAAGCCCTTGTCGACGGGGCGGAAGTCGCAGGCGCGCTCGGCAGCCGGCTCCTCGTTATCGGGGGTGCGGGGCGACTTCATATCGGCAACGAAACGACCGTTAACTAGTGGCATGCGCAGCTCTTTTCCTCATAGGCCTTGAGGGACTCGCCCTCTTCGGAACGGTAAGCGGCCTGGCGGGCACGAAGGTCATCCCAGTCGACCAGGGTGGCATCGAAGTCGGGGCCGTCGACGCAAGCGAACTTGGTCACGCCGCCCACCTCGACGCGGCAGCAGCCGCACATACCGGTGCCGTCAACCATGATGGGGTTGAGCGACGCGGTGATGGGGGTATCGTACTTCTGGGCGGTGAGGGTCGAGAACTTCATCATCGGAACGGGGCCGACGCAGAAGACCTGGCTCACGGCCTTGTCCTGCAGCAGGCGCTCCAGCGGAGCGGTGACAACGCCCTGCTCTCCGTAGGAACCGTCGTCGGTGGTGATATGGATGTGGTCCTCGTCGAGGAGCTCGCGGAACTGGTCCTCCATGAGCAGGAGGTCCTTGGTGCGGGCGCCCATGATGGCGTGCACCTCGTGACCGGTCTCGACCAGGTGCTTGGCGACCGGGAAGGCAATTGCCAGGCCGACGCCGCCGCCAATGACGGCGCAGGGGCCCTCGGCCATCTCGGTGGGAACGCCCAGCGGGCCCACGACGTCGCGCAGCGACTCGCCGGCTTCGTAAGTGGACAGCATCTCGGTGGTCTTGCCGATCACCATGAAGATGAACTCGACCCAGCCCTCGTCACCGTTCCAGCCGGCCAGGGTAAACGGGACGCGCTCGCCCGTCTCGTTGGCGCGGACCATGAGGAACTGTCCAGCGTGCGCATGCTTGGCGATTGCGGGCGCCTCGATGCGGAACTTGAACACCTTCTCCGAGAACTGCGTCTTCTCCAGGATCTTATACATAGAACCCCTCTCTTGTTAGGGCCGCCGAACCGTGCCTCCACGGAAATGGACGGTAGCCCGAATAAAACCGTACGCGCACAGGCGTTGTGCAGACATACGGTGCAAATTATACCCTCATGGACATGTCACTTACGTGTGTCTTCGGCGGTTGGGAGCAGGGTTTATCCACTTCGACCTGCCAAAGGGGGAGAGGTTTATTTTGGCAGGTTTTATCAGGCAAAACGACAAAGGGGGCCGGCCTCGCGCTTCGGTGAGGCCGGCCCCCTTTGGAGCGTTGCATATGTATAGCGGCACAGGGTTTATTGCGACGCAGCCGCCGCCGCGTTTCCGCAGATGAAACCTGCCAAAATAAACATCTCTAAATGGTAGGTTTTAGTGCTTGCCGTTGGCGGAAGCGGCGCCGTTTACGTGATCGCGGGCGTAGATTACGCCGTGGACGATGGCCAGACCGGCGGCATCTGCGGCGCGGGCGCAGGTGTCCTGGAAATCCTCGGCTTCGCGGGCGCGCAGCTGCTTGAGCACGTAGTCTGCCACGGCCATCTTGCCGGGAGGGTTGCCGATGCCGGTGCGGATACGGCTAAAGTCGCGGCTGCCCATCTTGTCGATGATGGAGCGCAGGCCGTTGTGACCGGCATGGCCTCCGCCCACCTTAACACGCACGTCGCCGGCGGGAATATCGAGCTCGTCGTGGATGACGAGCAGCTCCTCGGCCTTGATCTTGTACTCGCGGCAGAGCTTGGAGATGGGCCCGCCCGAGGTGTTCATGTACGACTGCGGCTTGACCAGTACAATCTGGCGCTTGCCGTTCTCTTCCTCGGCATCGTTGATGTTGATGAGCGCGACCTCGGCGCCTGCTTGGTTTTTCCAGTACGTGACGCCGGCCTGACGGGCCAGCTCGTCGATCGCCTTAAAACCGGCGTTGTGGCGGGTCTCGGCATACTCATCGCCAGGGTTGCCAAGTCCGGCAACCATGCGAATCTTAAGCGGCTGTGCAGCTGCCATGTTCATCCTTTCGTTGATTTGTCGCCTGCTATGGTGAGCGACCCTGTTGCCGCTGTCAAATGGAGGGCAATTGAGGTTGTTTGGGGGCGTTTGGACGGCCGTCAAAATCCGAGGTGGACAGTTAGTTCAGATACGTATAAGTTCTGAGGACTCGAATTGCTCAATTCAATGCCGATACGTTGTTTTGGAACTTTAGTTAGTCCATATGACGCTGTTTTGAAGTCTACCCCGCTTTCAAATAGGGCGAATGGTATAGAGATAGCTGCAAAACAGCCTAATTCAATGTGTCTATTCATACGTATTTGAACTAACTGTCCAGCCCTGTTCGACGGCGCACGGGTGATTCGCCGTTTAGACCGGCGCAAGGCCGATTCCGGCCCGCAGAGCGTTGAGCCAAGCGGCCTGACGCTTGCGATAGCCCTTGATGCGATATCGGAATCGGACTCCTGCGAGTCGATGCATCGTTTGGGCGAAGGCTTCGAGTGCAACAAGGTCTTTCATTTGGTCGCGATTGATAACCAGGACGTGGATGCCCATTGCCTTGAGGCCATTATTTCGATTGCCATCGTGGATGCGAGCGTTTTGAAGCTCATGCCCAATTCCGTTGTATTCGTTGTCGACTCCGGCGGCCGGGCAATATAGGTCGCAGATGGCGTAAGGGATGCCGGAGGACATGTTAACCGCAAGAGTGTCGAAGTCGATTCGATAGTTGAGTAGCAGGCCTCCCATGGGCAGGCTGCAACATCCGAATCCGCCAAAGCGCATGGGCGCTCCGAGAACGGCTAACATTAGGGATTCGGCTGGGGATGCAGATCCGGGTCGGGCAAGCTTGACTGCCGTGCGAAACGAGGTGTATGAGCTACTTTTGGCGAAGCGCGCGACCGCCTCGAGATCTTCGATGGTCGTGGCGGGCTCGCATTTGTAGTGCGCCTGTTCGTAGCGGGTTTCGTTCTGCTGTTCGGCTGCCGACTGGCCGCCCAGGCAATCAAGATCGCCCGTCGCTGCGCAGCTATCGCCCTTGGGCCAGATGTCGTCATAGGCGATGGGGTAGGTTGCCTCGGGCGGAAGGGAGTAGGTTCCGAGCAGCTCCATAAGGAGCATCAAGGTTTTGGCGACCGATTCATTTTTAGAACAAAGCATGGCTGTCATGGCAGGAGACGTTGCGTAGATGTCGGCCTCGACGTGCATAATTGCACCTTCAGGAAGCGGAGCGGAGAGAATATGCTGAAGAAGTCGCTTGTCGGGGCGTCTGTTGTCTTCGTTTGAAACGAGAAGATCGAGTAGCTCGGAATCATCTTCATTCCAGGCGTCGAGTATCGAAAGTGCGCCAAAGTCTATCGCGTCATTATTGGGAATGCAGCTAGCCAAGGCCTGTGCTTGCTGTTCACTATCAACGGAGTCCCAGGGTAGGGCAGAGTACGCCCGTCGTGCGCGACGAATTGCGCGGAGGGCGGAGAAATGTGAAATCACGGTCGTCATAGCTATAACGTACTAAGTTGGCGGCAGAATGCGACCACCATGCCGTTCTTTTCGCTCAGCGGGGCGCTGCGCGCCACAAACGGCTGGGTGTTATGAAATCGGTGGAATCGGTTGAGGGGATTGCAGGAAATTGAGCTTTGCCGCGAAGGTTGACGATAGCTACTGGACAGTTAGTTCAGATACGTATAAAGCGGCGGGTGTTCGAGACGTTTCTAAGGGCCTTCGAGGGCGATTTGAGGGTAAAGATGCGGCGGTTGTGCTCGAAAAAGATGAGCTTTGGGCGGCATGGCATCCGCCGGGGGAGCTCAGAAGGTTTCGAACGGCCCTTTGGAGCTTTAAAAAATACGTATCTGAACTAATTGTCCAGGGAAGGTTGGCGAGGGATAGAAAAAGGGTCGGAAGCGAGCTTCCGACCCTTTAAAAGCATCAAAGATGATGCGATGCGCGGCGGGCTACAGCGCGAAGTCGCCGCCGACGAGCGTGGAGACGGGCTCCTCGTGGTAAACGGCGGAGATGGCCTGAGCGAACTCCTCGGCGACCGAGATAGTCTTGATCTTGCCGCCGACCTCGACGGGAATGGCGTCGGTGACGACGCACTCGACGATGGGGGCGTCGTTCAGACGCTCGATGGCCGGACCGGAGAAGATGCCGTGGGTGGCGCAGACGTAGATGTCGCCAGCGCCCATAGCCTTGAGCTCCTTGACGTTGGCGCACAGGGTGCCAGCGGTGTCGATCATGTCGTCGTTGATGATGCAGGTCTTGCCCTTGATGTCACCGATGATGCCCATGACCTCGGCGGCGTTGTGGCGCGGACGGCCCTTGTGGGCGATGGCCAGGTCGCAGCCGAGCATGTCGGACAGCTTCTTGGCGGCCTTGGCACGACCCACGTCGGGGGAGACGACAACCAGGTTATCGGTGTCGAAGTGCATGTCGTTGTAGTACTGGCCAAACAGCGGCAGTGCGGACAGGTGGTTGACCGGGATATCAAAGAAGCCCTGGATCTGGCCCTGGTGCAGGTCGAGGGTGATGATGCGGTTGACGCCGGCGCGCTCGAGCAGGTTGGCGACGAGGCGGGCGGTGATGGGCTCGCGCGGGCCGGCCTTGCGGTCCTGGCGGGCATAGCCGTAGTGGGTGATAACGGCGGTGATGGAGCGGGCGGATGCGCGCTTGGCAGCGTCGGTGGCGATGAGCAGCTCCATGAGCATGTCGTTGACGTTGCCGCCGGCCACAGACTGAATCAGGAAGACGTCGGCGCCGCGGACGGTCTCGTCGTAGCGGGCGTAAATCTCACCGTTGGCGAACTGCTTTAGCGTAAGGCCCGAAAGCTCGACCCCAAGGTACTCAGCGATCTTCTGAGCGAGGGGACGGTTGGAGGAACCGGAATACACGCGGATGGACTTGCGCATATTCTCCGACTTCTCGGGATCATTAATCGGCATTACCCTTCTCCTTTATACATCGAATGCCATATAGATGCCTTTTTGCATTGTAACCGTGCGGCGGGGTTAATCGGGTCTTGATAACGTCTTTACCGTCAACGGACACGAACCGACCACTCATCCGGCCGCGCAGGTCACGATAGAAAAAGGAGCCGTCCCCAGGGAACAGCTCCTTTTGTGCTTGGCGAAACGTTATGCCTCGTCGTCCTCGTGCAGACGACGGCGATAATCGGCGGCCCAGCCCTCAATATTTACCTGACGGGCGCGGCCCAGACCGAGTGCGTCGGCCGGGACCGGCTCGGTGATGACGGAGCCGGCGGCCACGAGCGCACCGTCGCCAATCTGGGCGGGCGCGACCATCATGGTGTCAGAACCGATGAAGGCATCCTTGCCGATGACGGTCTTGTGCTTGTGGACGCCGTCGTAGTTGCAGGTGATAGAGCCCGCGCCTACGTTGACGCCGGAGCCCATGGTGGTGTCGCCGATGTAGGACAGGTGGGGCACCTTGGAACCCTCGCCGATCGTGGACTTCTTGATTTCCACGTGCGTACCGGCCTTGGAGCCGTCGAGCATGTGGGTGCCCGGGCGCAGGTAGGCGCGCGGGCCGCAGTCGACGCCGTTCTCGATGACGGCCTCGATGGCGATGGTCTCATCGATGATGCAGCCGCTGCCGACGGTGGTGTCGGTGAGGCGGCTGTTGGGGCCGAGCTGGCACTCCTCGCCCACGGTGGCGTGACCGATCAGATGCGTCTGCGGCCACACGACGGTGTCGCGGCCGATGGTGGCGTCGGGACCGATCCAGGCTTGCGTGGGGTCGATGAACGTGACGCCTTCTGCCATCCAGTGCTCGTTGATGCGGTCGCGCGCGATGGCGGTGAGCTGCGCGAGCTGGATGCGGCTGTTGACGCCCAGGCCGTCGCGGTAGTCGTCGCAGTGAAAGATGGAGACCGCCTGGCCGTGGCCTTTGAGAATCTCGAGCATGTCGGGCAGGTAGTACTCGGACTGCGCGTTGTCGTTGCCGATCTCGTTAATGTGGGCGGCGAGCTGCGCGCCGTCGAAGGCGTAGCAGCCGGCGTTGCACTCCAGCAGCGTGGCGGCCTGCTCGGGCGTGCAGTCCTTCTGCTCGATGATGCGCTCGATCTGGCCGTCGGCGCCCAGCTTGATGCGGCCGTAGCCGAAAGGATCGGGCGGGGTCATGGTCATGACGGTGCAGGCGAGCTCGCCGGTGGCGACGGTCTGCGCGAACTTGGCGACGGTGTCGGCGGTGATGAGCGGCAAGTCGCCGTTGAGCACGACGACCGGGCCCTCGGTGATGCCGCAGGCCTCGAGTGCGACCTTCACGGCGTGACCGGTGCCAAGGCGCTCGGTCTGCTCGACGCACTCGACCTTGGTGGCGCTGCTGGCGTAGGCGCCGTCGATCAGGGCGCGCATCTCGTCGGCGTGGCTGCCGATGACGACCACGACGCGGCTGCAGCCGGCCTTGATGGTAGCGTCGACGATCCACTGGACCATGGGCTTGCCCAGGATCTTGTGCGAAACCTTGCAGTGGTTCGACTTCATGCGGGTGCCCTCGCCGGCAGCGAGGATAATTGCGGTTGCGTCCATGTGATCTCCTGTTACGTTATAGAGACGTGTGTTTGGAAACGATACACGGCGCAATATGATACCGCAGGCATATGATGAGCGCGTAACGATTGATGCGCGGCAGCTGAGGCTTGGGCCGGCGGTACGGCGTTTGCGCTGGTTGTGTATGGTGGCGGCGCTGCGGCGTTGACGTTTGAGCGAGGGGATGGGGATGCCCGTGGACACCATGCGAGAGGAATCGGGCAACGAACCCGTCGCGGCATTTTCGATGTCGCATCCGGCGGTGCCGGCGCTCTACATGGTGCTGACGTTGGGGCTCACCATGTTCTCGATGCAACCGGTGCTGATTGCGCTATCGCTTGCGGGCGGGTTGGCGTACGGGCTTGCGACGCGCGGTGTTGCGCGCACGTTGGGCGCGCTTCGCTGGCAGCTGCCGGTGATTTTGATCATTGCGGCGCTCAATCCGCTGTTTAGTGCATCGGGCTCGACGGAGCTGTTTCGTATTGGCATGCGTGCGGTGTATCTAGAGAGCATGGTTTACGGCCTGTGCATGGGCGGGCTGTTCGTGGCGAGCGTGCTGTGGTTTGAGGCCGCGGCGTCGATGCTCGAATACGACAAGGTACTTGCGCTTTTGGGCAACGCCGCGCCGGTGCTCGCGCTCATGATCTCGATGTGCATGCGGCTTATCCCGCAGTTTTTACGCCGCGGTCGTACGGTACTGGCGGTGCAGGATGCGATTGATGTGCCGGGTCGCGCGCCGGCCGATCCCGTGCGTTCGCGCCTACGGGCATCGAGCGTGTTGATGGGCTGGGGCATGGAAGATTCGCTGGAGCGCGCGGACGCCATGCGCTCCCGTGGATGGGGCGCCGCGACACGTCGCACGACGTACGCGCGGTATCGGCTGGGTCGCGGCGATGTTGCCGCGCTGGTTGGGCTTGCGGTGTTTGGTGCCGCTGCGGTGGCGGTGGCATGGACCGCGACAACGCAGTATTCGTTTTACCCGCAACTATCGGTGCCGGCGCCGTGGCTGGGCTATGTCGTGTACGCTGCCTGGATGATGCTGCCCTGCGTGTTGCATGCGATCGATGAGAAGAGGTTCGGCTGATGGCTCGGTTGGATAGGGGACCGGTGTCGGGCGCGGCATACGGCCCGGATATGCCGGCGATTGAGGTGCGGAGCCTGAGCTTTGCCTACCACGATGCGGATGCTGCGGTGCTCGAGGGACTCGACTGGTCTGTTCCCCAAGGTGCATTTGCGCTGCTTGTCGGCGGTACCGGATCGGGTAAGTCGACGTTGCTGTCGCTACTCAAGCCCGAGATCGCTCCGGCGGGCGAGCGCACTGGCGAACTGCTCGTGCTGGGCGAGAACGTCGCCGACATGGATGTGCGGGCATCGGCGGAGCGCGTGGGCTATGTGTTCCAGGATCCCGAGAACCAGATCGTGTGCGAAACCGTGTGGCACGAGATGGCGTTTGGCCTGGAAAACTTGGGGCTAGCGCGTGATGAGATGCGCCGTCGCGTAGCTGAGACCAGCTATTTCTTTGGGCTGGAAGATTGGCTTCACCGCGATACTGACACGCTTTCGGGCGGTCGCAAACAGTTGCTGTCGTTGGCGGCCGTTCTGACGCTGCGCCCGCGCGTGCTGCTGCTCGACGAGCCCACGTCTCAGCTTGATCCGGTTGCGGAGAAGAATTTCCTGCACGCGCTGTTTCGTGTGAATCGCGAGCTGGGCTGCACGGTTGTTGTGGCGACGCATCAGCCGCGCCCAATGCTCGAATACGCGACGTGTGCGTACCGGATTGAGGACGGTCGCGTGCGCGAGGTGGCGGATATGGCTTCTTTGGGACGCCGAGAATCGCTGTTTTCCGATGACATGTTGGGGTGGGCTGCCATCCGATGTGCAAATAAAGGAGTATTCAGCAGGCGTGAGGACAATTTGGGCTCTCTGGAGCCGCCCGGGGACGTATCGAGCGCGAAAAAAAGTTCGGAATTGGACAAATCGTCCGAATTTGTGGCGCAAACGTCGCTCGAGAACGGCTCGGAAGCCTTCTCGCGCACGGATGGAAGCAGAATACTCCAAAAAATGCACGGCGGGTCGGCTACCACCCTGTCGGAAGGCTGGTTTCGCTACGATCGAGCGTCCGGCTGGGTGCTGCGCGGGCTCGATGCTTCGTTTTCGGCTGGCGCGGTGCATGCAATCGTGGGCGGCAACGGATGCGGTAAGTCGACGATGCTCTCGGTGCTGGCGAAGACCGCCAAGCTGCAGCGCGGCCGCATGGTGCGCGAAGCGGCCTCGGCGGCGCTGCTGCCACAGAATCCCAAGGCATTGCTGGTTGCCGAGACGGTTCGCGATGAGCTGATGGAATGGGCCTCGACCTGCGGATACGACGAGGCCGCAGCACGGGAGCAGACAGCGCGCCTGGGTCTGGCGGGCTTGGAGGCGCGTCACCCGTACGATCTTTCGGGCGGTCAGTGCCAGCTGCTTGCGTTGGCAAAGCTGCTGTTGATTGGCCCCGAGCTGCTATTGCTCGATGAGCCCACCAAGGGTTTGGACCTGGCCAGCCGCCGCATCATCGCCCGTGCCCTGCGTGACCATGCGAAGGCTGGCGGCACCGTCATCATGGCTACGCACGATTTGGACTTTGCCGAGCAGGTAGCCGACGACGTCGCCATGATGTTTGACGGCGAGATTGCCTGCGTGGAGCCCCCGGCCGACTTCTTTGCCGACAACGTGTTCTATAGGGCGTGATGGGATGACGGACTGTCGTTTCTCGCGTTTACTCACAAAACTGGAGATTCCGCTGTTGTTGGCGGTGCCGGCGGTGATGGCAACGGCGTTGCTGGCGGGCGTTGAGCAGGCGGCGCTCGCCATGCTTGTCGTGGTGGCGCTGGTGCTTGCGCTGTTCTTTGCAGGCTACGAGGCGTCGCGACCGGGCCTGCGCCAGATTATGCCCACGCTGGTGCTGGCGGCGCTGGCGGCGGCGGGCCGCATCTTGTTCGGCCCCATTCCCGACTTTAAACCCGTGAGCGCCATCGCCATCATCGCCGGGGCGACGCTCGGGCGTCGCAACGGCTTCATGGTCGGCGCGTTGGCAGCACTGACCAGCAATTTCTTTTTTGGGCAGGGCATGTGGACGCCATGGCAGATGTATGCCTGGGGCCTGGTTGGCTATGTTGGCGGTGCGCTGGCGCATGCCGGTGCGTTCGACCGTGCGGATGGAACCGTGCGCATGCCGGCGCTGATGGCGTACGGCTTTGCTTCGGGTCTGCTGTACGGCGTGGTGATCAACGCGTATGACATCATTGGATTTGTACAGCCGCTTACTTGGGCGGGTGCCGTGGCGCGTCTTGCCACGGCAGTGCCGTTCGATATTACGCACGGCCTTGCGACCTGCGTGTTTTTGGCCGCCTTGTACAGGTCTTGGTGCCGTCGCATTAACCGTGTCGTCGTGAAATACGGACTGTAGGGCTAGTTGCGCCGAGGCGGGAATCAATACTGCCAAAGTGCCATTTTAAAACTATGCCGGTTTACGGGGCTAGATTGGCACAGGCAGACCATACCAGTTTTTTTCGAAATAGAGCAAGCCGTTCACCTGCGGTTTTATTATCTCGGAATTGCGTATGGTTGGGGGTTCGCGATTCAGCCCCGTAAACCGGCATAGTTTTGGAATGGCCGGCTGATACGACGGGCATCGTGGCCCTCAGAGAGCCAAATTGATCCATTTTCTTCCGTCTCCAGATGTCCCCAGGAAATCAGTTGACGACGCTTGCCACGAAACTGGCCCATCTACTACGTTTAGCTTGATACCCCCGACCATGACCGCGTTTTATGAAAAACCGCAGGCTCTCTACCTGCGGTTTTCTTTTTGCGTTGTTCGCTGTGGTTGAGGGTAGTGGCTTGAACGTAGTAGATGGGCTGGTTTCGTGGCGGACGGGGTCACGCAGGCGCCCTTGCGCGGGCAAAAGTGATCCGTATTCCTTCGTCCCCGGGGGATCATTTGGGGGTTAGAGCTCTAGCGTGAGGGTGACGGGGCAGTGGTCGCTGCCGAAGATATCGCCACGGATACCGGTGTCGCGAACGTTGGCGGCGATTGCGTCGCTTACCAGGAAGTAGTCGATGCGCCAGCCGGCGTTGTTCTTGCGGGCATTAAAGCGATAGCTCCACCAGCTGTAGACGCCCTCAACGTCCGGATTAGCCGTGCGCCAGGTATCGGTAAAGCCGGCGTTGAGCAGCTCGGTAAACTTACCGCGTTCTTCGTCCGAAAAGCCGGCGTTGCCGCGGTTGGACTTGGGGTTCTTAAGGTCGATCTCCTCGTGTGCCACGTTAAAGTCGCCGCAAGTTACGACGGGCTTGCCGGTCTCGCGCTCAAGCGCGCTCAAAAAGCCGCGGTAGGCATCGTCCCAAGCCATGCGCACGTCGATGCGCGCGAGTTCGTTTTGCGCGTTGGGAGTGTAGACATCCACAAACCAGAACTTGTCGAACTCCAGCGCGCAGACGCGGCCCTCGGTTGCGGCTTGGGCGACGAGTACGGCCGCCTCGCCCTCGCCGGCGTAGGGTAGCAGCGCGTCGGCGTGCAGCACGCGCAGCGGTTCCTGGCGGCTAAAGACCGCAGTGCCCGAATAGCCTTTACGCTCGGCGTAGCTCCAGATTTGGTGATAGCCAGGCAGATTGATATCGACCTGGCCCTCCTGCAGCTTTGTCTCCTGCAGCGCCAAGATATCGACGTCGAGTTCTTGCGCGATCTGAATAAAGCTCGGGTCCTTTTTGAGCACGGCGCGCAGGCCGTTAACGTTCCACGAGGCAAAGGTGTAAGTCTGAGGCATGGTGTCCTTTCGACGGGGTTGGCAGGCTTAAGATTAACGCAATAAGGGCGGGGTGGGCTCCGTGCATGCTGACTTAAAGGCTGCATGCTGGGACGTCGCTCAACGCTGCTCGATTAACAAGGACGGAGGACTCATATGACTCAGGCAATATCGGACCCCAGGCAGGCCTCCGCCGCCCTGGCGGATCTGTTTGACACCCACAAGCGCGTGGTCTTCTTTGGCGGCGCGGGTGTTTCCACGGCAAGTGGCATTCCCGATTTCCGCAGCGTGGACGGCCTGTATCACCAGCAGTTTGCCTATTCGCCCGAGACTATGCTCTCGCATAGCTTTTACGAGGCGCATCCTGCGGAGTTCTTCGACTTTTACCGCACCAAGATGATTGCGCTTGACGCTAAGCCCAACCGCTGCCACACCAAGCTGGCCGAGCTGGAGCGCGCCGGCAAGCTCGACGCCGTGGTGACGCAAAACATCGACGGCCTGCATCAGATGGCCGGCTCACAGCGCGTGTTTGAGTTGCACGGATCGGTCCATCGCAACATTTGCCAGTCGTGCGGCGCGGTCTATAGCGCCGAGTGGATTTGCTCGCGCGAGCACGAGGATGCCGCGGGCGTGCCTGCGTGCCCCGCGTGCGGCGGCCGCATCAAGCCCGATGTAGTGCTCTACGAAGAGCCGCTCGACGAGCATGTGTTGACCGGCGCCGTTGCCGCCATCGCCGCGGCCGATGCCCTCATCGTGGGCGGGACCTCGCTCGTGGTGTATCCGGCGGCGGGCCTTACGCGTTACTTTACCGGCGATACGCTGGCCATATGCAACCTTGCTCCCACCGATCAGGATGCAAATGCCGACCTGCTGATTTCTTGCGACATCGCGGCCGCGTTTGCGTTCTAGCCCGCGCGCGCGGATACAATAGAAAGACTGAGTGCAAAGCGACCCCGCCGCCAGCTCCCCAAGCTCGGCGGCGTGGGCATTTTAGGAGGATGTTCATGGCGAACGACAGCAAGACATGGCGGTGCGGAAAGTACGAGCTCAGCTTTGACCGTCCGCGCATCATGGGCGTCCTCAACGTGACGCCCGATTCGTTTAGCGATGGCGGGGAGCACTTCGACCCCGATGCCGCCATCGAGTACGGCCTGGCGATGCTCGACGCCGGCGCCGACATCATCGACGTGGGCGGCGAGTCCACGCGCCCTGGTTTTACCCCGGTCAACCCCGACGAGGAGGCTCGCCGCGTGCTGCCCGTGGTGCGCGCGCTGGCCAAGGAGGGCGCCATCGTCTCGATCGACACGCGCCATGTGGCGGTTGCCAAGGCGGCCGTGCGCTGCGGCGCCTCGATCGTCAACGACGTGACCGGCTTCACCGATCCCAAGATGGTCGAGTTTGTTAAGACGAGCACCTGCGGCGTCATCGTGATGCATGCCGGCGAGGTCGCCGCGCCCGCACGCACGCACGCAACGGTGCAGCTCGATACCTCGGCAGCGGCGTTTGTTGCCGAGAAGGCGCGCGAGGCGGCTGCCGAGGCCGCGCGTGAGGCCGAGAAGCCGGCTCGCCGCCGTCGCGGCAAGTTGCTGGGTGAGCCTAAGCCGGAGGCCAAGCTTCCGGGCGGCGTGGTGCAGCCCTCGTTGCCGTTTGGCGAACCGGAGCCCACGTCCGAGCCTGCAACCGAGCTGGGGCAGGAGACGCCGGCCGCCGAGCAGGCTGCTGCCGCCGAGACCGTCGCGCCCGCGCCCGAGGCCGCGCCCGCCGCCACCGAGGCCGAATCGGAGTCCAATGACCGCCTGGCCGCCATGATGCGCCGCAGCGCCCGCCGCGAGGAAGCCTACGTGCCCACCTCGCAGCTCCGCCGCTTCACCCTGCCCGATTCGGCGCCCATCATGCGCCGCGTTATGGGCTTTCTGTCCGACCAGGCCCGCACGCTCATCCATGCCGGCGTGTCGCGCGACCGCATCTGCATCGATCCTGGCCCGGGCTTTGGTAAGTCGGCTAACGAGGGTATCGTCATCCAGCGCGAGACTGCCAAGATGGCGTCACTGGGCTATCCGCTCATGTGCGCCGTGTCGCGCAAGCGCTTTGTGGGCGCCGTCTCGGGCGTGACCGAGGCCGCCGCGCGCGATGCCGCTACGTTTGGCGTGTGCCTGGGCGCCATCCAGGCCGGTGCCAACATCGTGCGCGTGCACGACGCCGCGGGTTTTGCGCAGTTCCTGAACGGCTACTGGGCGGTTGCCAAGCCACAGCCGCGCCGCGCGTTTGTGGCCGTGGGCTCCAACCTGGGGCATCGCTGCGACAACATCCGCGCCGCACGCGAGATGATCGCCGAGATTCCACTCACCTGCGTGTCCAACTCCTCCAAGATCTACGAGAGCGAGCCTGCCTACGAGACGCGCCAGGACGCGTTTGCCAACGCCGTCATCGAGATCAAGACCGAGCTGGCGCCGTTGGTGCTGCTCGACGAGCTCATGAAGATCGAGGCCGAGCTGGGGCGCGACCGCTCCAAAAAGGCCAAGGCCAACGGTCCGCGCACCATCGACCTGGACCTGCTGTGGATGGACGGCGAGACCCACGGCGGCAAAAAGCTGCGCCTGCCGCATCCACTGATCGGCGAGCGCGATTTTGTGCTGGTGCCGCTTGAGGACTTGATGCACGACCCGGCGCGGTTCTTCCGCTACAACGGCGTCGAGGTCAAGGAGCCCGAGGACCGCGTGGGCCATATCGTGGGCGAATTGGGGCGTATGTAGATGATCGAGATGAATGCTGTTGCCGCCGGTACCGAGCTTGACGCCGCGCGTGACGCGGGCCGCGAGGGTGCGTCCGCGGGCTGGTGCGCTTGGAGCGCGGGCGAGGCGTCGTTGACGTTTTCGCTGGTCGTGCGCCCGGATGTGAACATGCATGCCTTCCACGGCCTGCCGTTTGTGGCCGCGATGGGCATGATGGACGCGCTCGTGGGCACGGCTTCGACGCCGGGGTTGGGCCTTGCCGGTAAGGTGGGTATCCAGTGGCCGAGCGATATCGTGTGCGGTGCGCCTGCGTTTGAGACGTCGTTTGCACGCGTCTCCGTCAACGGTGGCGCCGGTGCCGCAGGCATGTTCGGTGCCGTGACGGTGGATATTGAGCGTTCGGCGCTGAGCGAGCTTGGTGTGGACGTGGCTGACGAAGCGCTGGTCGAGGAGTTGGCCGCCGCCGTGCTGACCCGTGTGGACACCTGGGCGGTTGTTGCCAACACGCCGCAGGGCGCTGCCGGTCCGCTGGCCCCCGTGTTGGGCGAGTACTTCGACATGGTGCCGCTGCTGGGCCGCCAAGTTGCGGCGGTGTCGCCCAACGGCTTGCCGCTTGCGGTCGGTGTGTTTGCGGGCCTGGACATCTGGGGTCGCGCGACCATTAAGACCGATGCCGGCGAGCAGGAGTTTCCGCCCGAGGCCGTGCGCATTCGCGGACTGTAGCGTCTCGACTTCGCCAGAGCCTACGCTAGCTCCTGCATGCGGCGGTAGATTTCACAGATGCCTTTGATGGTGAGCTGTCCGTCGACCACGTCGAAGGCGTCGGTCGAATCGGCGACGATGCTAGCGAGGCCGCCCGTGGCGATAACGGTGGCGTCCTCGCGCCCCAGCTCGCGCTTCATGCGCACGACCAGGCCCTCGGCCATGGCGCCGGCGCCCAACACGGCGCCGACCTTGATGCACTCCTCGGTATCGCGGCCGATGACGTGCTCGGGCGCCTCGAGCGGCACGCTGGCGAGTTTGGCGGCACGGGCGGCAAGCGCGTCCATGGAGATGCGGATGCCCGGTGCGATCGCTCCGCCAATGTAATAGCCGTCCTCGTCGATGACATCGATATTGGTTGCGGTGCCAAAGTCCACCACGATCGCCGGCGCGCCGTAGAAGGTCTCAGCCGCGACGGCGTTGGCGATGCGGTCGGCACCCACGGCCTGGGGGCGTGCCGCCCGTAGCTTGGTCACGGCCGCCGTCTGCGGCCCAATGACGATGGCGTCTGCCGCGATGCGGTCGGCCACGGCGCGCCACTCGCGCGAGAGCTGCGGCACCACGCCGGCAAAGGCGATCGCATCGACCGCGCCGAGCGAGAGGTCGTACATCTTAAAGAAGCCCATCAAGCGCACGTGGATCTCGTCGGCGGTAAAGGAGCGGTCGGTGGGCATACGCCACGACTGCACCAGCTCGTCTCCGTCAAACAGGCCCATGGCCGTCTGCGTGTTTCCCATATCGATAGCGAGCAGCATGTCTACTCCCGGTGTTGGCATAAAAGGACGCGCACCATTGTATACGTGCCGTCGACGGCGCTCGGCTGTGATCTGTTCACGGTGATATTGGCTGAGGGGTTTTAAATATGAAGGAATTATGCTCTACGAGATTTTCCTTGCCGTTTACCGAACTCCCGCTTAATATTCTTTCTTGCGCACATGAGGCGCCCAGACATTGCGGGGTGGAGCAGTCTGGTAGCTCGCCGGGCTCATAACCCGGAGGTCGTAGGTTCAAATCCTGCCCCCGCGACCAAGAACTTGCAGCTCGTCGGCCTAGCCGGCGAGCTTTTTTGTTATTTCGGGACCGTGTTTTCGGTCCAATTCTCGGCCTCTCAAACAAAATCTCGATCTGTAACATCTAGACCCGATTTGGGCGGCTAGGTGTTACAGATCGAGATATACCGGTGGGTTGGGTCGTGTTTGTCTAAATCTGTAACACGAGGGACGGATTTTGCCGAGTTGTTGTTATAGATTGAGATTTTCTAGCAGGCGGGTTTGGTTTGTCTCGATCTGTAACAGTAAGACCCAGTTTTACCGCGTAACTGTTACAGATCGAGACAAACCGACGGGCCGCCCCGCCCACCCCCATCCACCTGCCGCCACCTGATATTCGCCGATTTCCGTTGTGCCGCTGTGCCCCCATGCCATATCCTCTAGACAACTACGCGGCATCATCGCCGCCGCGCCTACAAGAGAGGAATGTCCATGACCGCACCTGCACCCAAGCTGCTCCAGCCCATTACGGTTGGCCCCCTTGAGCTCAAAAACCGCATTATGTTTCCGCCGCTGACCACCGGCTACGAGGAGCGCGACGGTTCCATCGGCGAGCGCAGCCTGGCCTTTTACGAGCGTCTGGCCCGTGGCGGCGTGAGCTACATCGTCATCGGCGACGTCGCTCCCGTCATGACCGCAAGCCCCACGCCCAAGCTGGCAACCGACGCCCAGATCCCCACGTTTAAGGCCCTGGCTGACGCCGTCCACAAGCACGGCGCCAAGGTCGCGCTGCAGCTGTTCCATCCCGAGTACGACGTGCCCGGTGTCGGTCGCATGGTCATGGGATCCATGGTCGCCGCCAAGGCCGCGCAGGAGGCCAAGGCCGCCGGCGACGAGGAGACCTTTGCCGCCAAGATGGCCGAGTCCAACGAGATCCGCAAGCAGGCATACGCCAAGTTGCACCACGACATGCAGCACTTTGTGAACGAGGCGAGCGTAGAGCAGCTCACCCAGATCAAGGAGGCTATCGCCGCCTCGGCCGCTCGCGCGCAGCAGGCCGGGATCGATGCCATTGAGGTCCACGGCGACCGCCTGGTAGGTTCGCTGTGCTCGGCCATCCTCAACCAGCGCACCGACGAGTACGGCGGCTCGTTCGAGAACCGCGTTCACTACGCGCTGGAGGTCGTCGCTGCCATTAAGGAAGCCGCGCCGCAGCTGATGGTGGAGTACAAGCTCCCCGTGATCATGGAGAACCCCGACGGTACGCCGCGCGGCAAGGGCGGCCTGCAGCCCGACGAGGCCTGCGAGTTCGCCAAGCTGCTCGAGGGTGCGGGCATCGACATGATCCAGGTCGCACAGGCCAACCACACCGGCAACATGGGCGACACCATTCCGCCCATGGGCGCCATGCCCTACAACTGGACGCTGCCCGTGGCCGAGCGCGTCAAGGCCCTGGTCTCCGTGCCGGTGGCAACCGTCGGCCGTGTTGTTTCGGTCGAGGCCGGCGAGAAGATTCTGGAAGACGGCGCCGCCGACATCATCGCCTATGGCCGCTCGCTCATGTGCGACCCCGACATTGCGCTGAAGGCCGCCACAGGTGAGCCCATCCGCGAGTGCCTCAACTGCAACAAGGGCTGCGTCGACGCGATTCAAAATCGCAAGTACATCTCGTGCGTGCTCAATGCCGAGAACGGCGACGAGGCGACCATCGCCATCAAGCCGGGCGAGGGCGACAAGAAGATCGCCGTGGTGGGCGGCGGTATTGCCGGCCTGGAGGCCGCGCGCGTGGCAGCCAAGCGCGGCTACGACGTGACCGTCTACGAGGCGAGCGACCATCTGGGCGGCCAGATTGTGCTGGCGGCCGCGCCCCCGCGCAAGGACGAGATCATGCGCTCGGTCGAGTACTACGAGAAGATTCTGCCTGGCCTGGGCGTGAAGGTTGAGCTCAACCATGCCGCCAGCCCCGCGGATCTCAACGCCGCCGACGCCGCGATTGTGGCAGTGGGCGCGCACGACGTGGTCATCCCCGTTCCGGGTGCCGATTCGGACAAGGTTGTCTCGAGCTGGGACGTGCTGGCCGGCAAGGTGGAGCTTACGGGCCGCGTCGCTGTCATTGGCGGCGGCCTGGTGGGCACCGAGACTGCCGAGTACCTGCTGCAGCACGGTTGCGAGGTGGCGATTGTCGAGATGCTCGACAAGATTGCCGCAGGCGAGTCCGAGACCATTCTGCCGCTGATCATGAGCGACTTTGCAGAGCACAACGTGGAGCAGCACGTTAAGACCCGCCTGACCGCCATTACCGACGAGGGCGTGGAGGCCATTCGCACCACCGAGGACGGCGCCGAGGAGCCGGTGAAGATCGCCTGCGATTACGTGGTGATGGCCGTGGGCTCCAAGGCCAACGCGTTTGACCTGGATGGCGTGACGGTGCCCGTGACCTGCGTGGGCGACTGCTCGGGTGAGCGCACCGCCGACATTGCGAGCGCCATTCGCACGGCGTATCACGCGGCCAACGAGCTGTAGTTGAACATCGCGGCCAGGCGGGGCGGTAGCACGGATCCGTCTCGCCCGGCTGTGTCCCGTCGGGTGTCAACCGGTGCGGGGCCTGCAAGCGCAGCAGGTCCCGCCCTTTTTGTTTTGCTCCGATGAATGGCAATGCGCGGTAATCATGAGGAGTGAGGACGTCTACTGCCTTGCAGATCACTCAAAATTATTGGGGGAGGGGTTAATAACTATATCCTCTATACCAAAGGACATAAAGAGATGCCAATTTTGTTGACAAGCGAATGACGATTAGCTGCGAGTCAGCTACCAGCGTAAATAATCGATAAAGAAATGTCGTAATTTGGTGCCAAATGCCCAGATAACGCCGCGCCTATTTTAATTAACTGCTTTGAGCAAACAGTAAAATGCTACTATCTAACTTGCACGTAAGAAAGCAGATTAACAGTTAAGGCTAAGAAGTGGCAGGTATGTCGGAAGCAACTAGGACTCGCACGCATGCGCCCGAGGTTAGGCAGCGCGCCGTCGAGATCCTCCAAGAGGGGGTCGGTCATCGCGCCCTCGCCGCGGAGCTTGGCATTCCTCAGGCCACGGCTCGTCAGTGGGCCCGCGCGTATGCCGTGGGCGGTGCCGACGCCGTTCTCAATGCCGGTTCGCATCATCACACCTATTCGTACGACGTAAAGCTCGCTGTGGTTAAGGACCGTCTGGAAAACGGCTTGACGGTTCGCGAGGCCATGATTAAGCACAAGATTCCCAGCGAGTCTTCGGTCAAGGCTTGGTGCCGTCAGTACCGCGAGAGCGGTGAGTCCGCACTGGTCGATAAGCCGCGCGGTCGCAAGCCGCGCGTTAAAAAGACGGAATAGCAAACGGGATGGTGCGCCCACAAGGGCGCATTTTTCTTGCCGCGCCAACTTTTTGGACCGGCGCGAGCCTGTCGGGACATCCTCCAAAGTGGCCAATAAACCGCGCACAGTGACCCGCGCGCCTGTCGCTGCGATAGGGGAGCGTCGCCTCTCTGCTCCAAAGCGGACGTGCCCTTGCCTCGTACGCCTAAAACTCCCCAGTTGACCGAAAACCTGCCACCGCAACCCCGTAATTGAGCTATAACGTTAAACAATTGCAGCGTTTTTGCATGGGGGAGTGATGGTATGACGCTACTGTATTTCCTTACCCTATTTCCGCTGGTACCGGCGCTGGGCATGCTGCTCGCGCGTGGTGACCGCGCCCGCGATGCGGTGGGGCTCATAGGCTCCGGCATTATTATGGCGGTGACAGTTGTAGTCGCCGTCATGTTTTTTGGTACGGGTCCGCAGAGCTTTGAGGTTGCCCCCGACACCTCGCATGTGCTCTCGATCATCAGCTCCGTCATCGACGTCGTCCTGTGCGCCGTCATCCTGTACAACGCGTTCAAATATAGGAACGCGCTCACCGGTGTGCTCGGCGTGGTGCAGCTGGTGGGCTCGGTCGCCTTTGCGGCCATGACGCTGCCCGCGGCCGAAGCCGTCACCGCAACGCCGCTCTACCTGGACTACATGAGCGTGATCATGGTCCTCGCCGTCGGCATTGTCGGCAGCCTAATCTGCGTGTATGCCTTGGGATACATGAAGGACTTCCAGGCCCACGACGAGCACGAGGCCGCACTGCGCGGGCAGACCGCGCCCGACCGTCGCCCGCAGTTCCTGGCGCTCATGTTCCTGTTCCTCTCGGCCATGTTCGTCATCGTGACGAGCGACAACCTTGAGTGGCTGTTCTGCGGCTGGGAAATCACCACCGTGTGCTCGTTCCTTATGATTGGCTACACGCGCACGCCCGAGGCCATCAAAAACGCCTTCACCCAGATCATCCTCAACATGCTGGGCGGTATCGCGTTTTTGGTCGGACTCATGTACCTGCACGTTAACGGCATGCCGCTGACCATCTCGGGCATGATCGAGCTTGCCGGCGCTGGCACCGCGCAATCTGCGCTGCTGGTGATGCCGGTCGTCCTGCTGTCGCTCGCCGCACTCACCAAGGCCGCACAGATGCCGTTCCATACTTGGCTGTTGGGTGCCATGGTTGCCCCCACGCCCACGAGCGCTCTGCTGCACTCGTCAACCATGGTCAAAGCCGGCGTGTTCCTGATGGTCAAGCTGAGCCCGCTCTATGCCATCTATCCCGTGACCGGCTTTATGGTCACGAGTGTGGGTGCCATCACGTTTTTGCTCGCTGCCCTCATGGCCATCTCACAGAGCAACGCCAAACGCGTGCTCGCGTACTCCACCATTTCCAACTTGGGCCTCATCAGTGCCTGCCTAGGTGTCGGCGCGCCCGAGGCCGTATGGGCGGCCATCTTTCTGATCCTGTTCCATACGGTGGCAAAGTCGCTGCTGTTCCTGTGCGTGGGCACGGCCGAGCATCATATCGGCAGCCGCAACATCGAGGACATGGACGGTATGTTCAGCCGCATGCCGCACCTGACGCGCCTGATGATGCTGGGCATTATGGGCATGTTTGTGGCGCCGTTTGGCATGCTCGTGTCCAAGTGGGGCGCCCTGGTGGCGTTTGCGCAGACCGGCAACGTGCTCATGATCATGGTGCTGGCCTTTGGCTCGGCCGCGACGTTCTTCTTCTGGGGCAAGTGGCTGGCCAAGCTTTCGGGCGTCGACCCCACGGCTCAAAACGTTGAGGTCAATGTCCATAAGACCGAATGGATGGCGCTCAACACCATCGCCGCGCTGCTGATTCTGTGCTGCGTGGCGTTTCCGGTTATCTCGAGCGGCCTGGTGTCGCCTTACTTGGCCATGGTGTTTGGCCGCGTGCCGTACGTTATTGGCAAGGACGCCATGTACCTGATGGTGGTTATTGTGGCTTTTATCGCCGTGGTGCTGCTGACGTCGTTCCGCGTGAGCAATAAGCCGCACGTCAACGTGTACCTTTCGGGTGTGGGAACCGACAAATATCGCCATTTCCGCGGCTCGATGGGACACGAGGTGAAGGCCGAAAAGCGCAATTGGTACTCGGAGGACGCCCTTGGCGAGAAGCGTATTAGCCCCGTGGGTAGCGTTGTGTGCTGCAGCATTATCTTGTTTGCGCTGCTGTGTTGCGCGTGGATTGGACCCGAGAGACTTGCCATGAGCGCGCCCTCGGTGCTGCGCGGCAAGTATTTCGAAGGTTCGGGCGTCGTGGGCATATTTATTGGTACCGTGGTGTTTGCCCTGCTGGCGCCTTTGGTTGGTGGCCTGATCGACGGCGTTGACCGCAAACTTTCGGCCCGTATGCAGGGCCGCGTGGGCCCGCGCCTGCTCCAGCCTTTCTACGACGTTGCCAAGTTGCTGCGCAAAGCCCCTGCCAGCGTAAACACCATGGACGATACCTATATGGCGTGCGCGCTCATCTTTACCGTCGTGGGCGGCGGCATCTTTGTGTCGGGCTCCAACACGCTGCTGTGCGCCTTTATGGTGACGCTCGCCGCGATCTTTGTGGTGCTGGCGTCCGCCTCGACGCAAAGCCCGTTTGCCCAGGTCGGCGCCGATCGTGAGTTGCTGCAGGTTATGAGCTACGAGCCCGCCGTTCTGCTGATGAGCGTGGGCTTGTACCTTGCCACCGATAGCTTCGATTCCATCGCCGTGACGGGGCAGTCGGCCCCCATCATCGTGTACAGCGCGCCCATTTTCCTCGCGCTGCTCGCGGTGCTCACCATCAAGCTGCGCAAGTCGCCGTTTGACCTTTCGTACTCACATCACGCGCATCAGGAGATCGTCCAGGGCGTCGCCACCGAGATGAGCGGCGGCACGCTGGCCAAGATGACCCTTATGCACTGGTGCGAGACCGTGCTGTTTTTGATGTGGGTGGGCATGTTCTTTGTTTGGGACAACCCGGTGAGCTGGGTCGTAGCCCTGGTCGTGATGGCTGCGACGTATTTTGTCGAGGTGCTGATCGACAACACCTTTGCCCGCAGCACCTGGCGCAGCTGCTTTAAGCTCGGATGGGGCGTGGCGCTGGTGTTTGGCCTGCTCAACCTTATGCCCATCCTCGTCGACGTATTTATTTAGGAGGCGGCATCCATGGATCATAAAATGTCGCGCTCGCCGTGGGTTATTCATTACGACGGCTCGAGCTGCAACGGATGCGATATCGAGGTGCTGGCCTCGCTCACGCCGCTGTTCGATGCGGAGCGCTTTGGCGTGGTCAACACCGGCAACCCCAAGCATGCGGATATCTTTTTGGTGACGGGGTCGGTCAATGCCCAGAACCTGCCCGTCGTGCGCCAGATCTACAACCAGATGCTCGAGCCCAAGTGCGTGGTGGCGTGCGGCATCTGCGCGTGTTCGGGCGGCGTGTTCCGCGATGCCTATAACGTGATCGGCGGCGTGGACCGCGCGATTCCCGTGGACGTGTACGCGCCCGGGTGCGCCATTCGCCCCGAGACGGTGATCGATGCCATCGTGGAGGCGTGCGGCATCCTGGACCAGAAGGAGGCCGTGATGCGCGCCGGTGGCGACCCGCTCACCGTGGGCGGTGCCGCTACCTGGGACGGTGGCGTTGAGCTGGGCGAGGATGGGTTTGTGGCTGTGGGGGCCGGGACTGTTGGTGCCGGTGACGGCGTCGAGGCCAACGTGTCCACCAGGTCCGCCGCACCCGTCGCTGGCGACGCACCTGCTGGGACGCCCGCCGCTGCAAAGGAGGCCGAGTAATGCAAAAGGCAATCTATACCACCGTCGGGATCGACGAGCTCCTGCCGCATGTCCAGGCGCTCAAGGGCGTCGGCGCGCGCTTTGTGCAAATGCACGCCGAGCGCAACGTCGACGACGGCTCGTATCGCCTGGTCTATACGTTTATCAACGTTCGTGCTGCTCAGAAGCATATTGCGCAGGACGGCAGCTATGCGATTGAGAACCTGGTAGTCGAGGGCATCGACCAGTACCAGGAGATTCCGTCCATCAGCTCGTATTATCCGGCGGTATTTCCGTTTGAAAACGAAGCGCACGACCTGTTTGGGCTTGCCATCACCGACATGCAGATCGACTTTAAGGGCTTTTTCTACCAGGTCTCGACTGCCGAGCCCATGAGCGTTATCACGCCCGAGGTGAAGGCTGCACGCGAGAAGGCCATGAAGGTCCGCGCGGCTGCCGAGGCCAAGGCGCGCAAGGCTGCGGCCGAAAAGGCCGCCGCTGCCGCGGCCGCCGCGGGGGAGGGCGCTGCGAGCATCGACGATGCCGCGGGTGCCGCTGCTCAGCCCGCTGCGGCTGCCGGCTCCGATGCTCAGCATGACGATGCCGCTGCCAAGGCCGCGCTCAAAGCCGCCGAGCTGGAAGCAAAGCTCGCCGCCATGGATCCCGAGAAGGCGGCCAAGGTCCGCGCGGCGCTTGCCGCCAAGGCCGCCCGCGACAAGCAGAAAAAGGAGGCGTAAGGTCCATGGCACATCGCTCCGTTATTCCGTTTGGCCCGCAACACCCGGTGCTGCCCGAGCCGCTTCATCTGGACCTGGTGATCGATGACGACCGTGTTATCGAGGCAATTCCGCAGATCGGCTTTGTGCACCGCGGACTCGAGAAGCTCACCGAAAAGCGCGACATGCACCAGTTTGGTTACATCGCCGAGCGCATCTGCGGCATCTGCGCCGTGGGCCACAGCTGCGGCTATGCCAGCGCCTGCGAACGCATGCTCGACATCGAGGTGCCCGGCCGCGTGCAGTATATCCGTGCCATTTTGCACGAGCTTTCGCGCATTCACTCGCACCTGCTGTGGCTGGGCCTGCTCGCCGATGCCTTTGGCTTCGAGGCGCTGTTCTATCGGTCGTGGACCCTGCGCGAGCAGATTCTCAAGATCTTCGAGAGCACCTGCGGCGGCCGCGTGATCCTTTCGATTAACGAGATCGGCGGCCTTAAGCACGACATCGAGGACTCCGAACTGGCGGGGATTGTCCAGACGCTTGACGCCATGCGTCCTGACTACGAGGCCCTGGTGCATACGTTTTTGGACGACAACAGCTGCGGCGAGCGCCTGCATGGCGTGGGCGTGATCAGCAAGAAAGACGCGCTGGATCTGTCGATGGTCGGCCCGTTCGGTCGCGCCTCGGGCGTGGATTACGACGTGCGTATGTTTGGCGACGGTGCCTATGCGGATCTGGCTGCGTTTGAGCCCATCGTTGCTACCGATGGCGATTGCTATGCCCGCTGCCAGGTGCGCTGTGCCGAGGTCACGCAGGCCATGGACATCATTAAGGAGCTTGTAGGCAAGATCCCGCACGACGGCATCGGCGGGCGTACCAAGCTTACGCCGGCCGACGGCGCGCGCGGCGAAGTTGTGATTGAGCAGCCGCGTGGCGAGGCGTATTACTATGTGCGCGGCAACGGCACCAAGAACCTGGACCGTTTCCGCGTGCGCACGCCGACGTCGCAGAACTTGGCGGGTCTGACGCATGCGCTGCAGGGCGTACTCCTTGCCAACGTGCCCATGATTATCCTGACCATCGACCCCTGCATTAGCTGCACGGAAAGGTAGGCGCGGCATGAGTTTGCTGACATTTGCCAAGACGGCCTTGGGTTCTATGGTCAAGCAGCCGGTAACGGTGTGCTATCCGCAGGAGAAGCTCGCGGCACCCGAGCGCTTGCGCGGGCATATCGTCAATGACATGGATGTGTGTATCTGCTGCGGCATGTGTGCGCGTCGCTGTCCGGCGGGCGCGCTCGCGGTCGATCGCAAGGGTGGAACGTGGTCGATCGACCCGTATGCCTGCGTGGTGTGCGGCGAGTGCATCGAGAGCTGCCCCAAGCACTGCCTGACTATGGACACCGCCCGCACCCCAGTTGCGGCGGATAAGACTCCCACGGTAGAAACCAAACCGGAATAGCTCTGGAACAGGGGCCGGTGGGGCAAAAATGCCCCACCGGCCCAGCGCTTGAACGCGCGGTTGGGCTGCCACGAACAAAACTATGCCGGATTACGGGGCTGGATAGCGAACCTCCGACCATACAGAAAGTCGCAAAAACAAAACCGCAGGTAGATAGCTTGTTGTTTTTCAAAAATAGGGGGCATGGATGAGGTTCCTGACTTTGGCCCCGTAATCCGGCATAGTTTTGAAATGGCACCATATCCGTAACAGCCTTTGATCTTCCGTGGACGGAGGAAAACGGATTATTTTGGCCTTGCGAGGGCTGCCGCGTGACCCGTCTGCCGCGAAATGGGCCTATCTACTACGTTTAGGCGGCAGCCCTCGACCACGTCAAGTAATGCGAAATGAAAACCGCAGGTAGAACGCTTGCGGTTTTTCATGAAAAGCGGCTATGGTCGGGGGTATCGAGTCAAACGTAGTAGATGGCCCGATTTCGTGGCGAGCGTTACCAACTGGTCCCCCGGAGACGGAGGAAAACGGATCATTTTGGCCTGTCGGCTCCGAGTCGCACCCGTTTTCCTGCGAAAACCCTCGTGTCTCAACTTTGGTGAGACATTTGTCTCACGCCCAAAATCAAATCTGGAACGTGTGTCACCTGCCCAAATTGTGTCTCATTTCGTAACTTTAGGCTGTTGCAAGGTCTGAGACCGCGAGAAGGGAGACGCGATGAGTAAGTACACGAGGGGTCTCTTGGCGGTGATACTGGCCGTAGTGCTGGTATTGCCAGCCGCAGCATTCGCCATGCTGCCCGAGGCCAACGCTAGGTCCAGCACAGGAATGGACGGACCGGCGGTGAGCGGAACGGTCGTCGACCCCGACACCAGCGGACGCTGGGAAAAATGGGCGGCCGGCCACAGCGGCAATAAGGTGACGACTCAAAACGTCGGTCGAATCTGGACCGACAAGACGGTCATGGCAACCGAGGGAAACGAAGAGTCGGACTTCCTGACTACGCTTTCGGCGATGTCCTCGACGTCTAATTCAACCGTGACAGTCACCACGCCGCTTGACATCGTGATGGTGCTGGACGCCTCTGGCTCGATGGATGATCATATGGGCGGCGGAGATTCACCTAAGCGTATCGATGCGCTGAAGAGTGCTGCGAACAGCTTTATCGATACCATCGCAAAACAAAATGAGAGCATCGAGGGCGTCAATAGGCAGCATAGGGTTGCCATTGTTAAGTTTGCGGGCAAGAAGTCCAACGATATCGGCAACAATATGTATCGCGACGGAGGGTACTCCTACAATTACACCCAGGTTATGAAAGAATTGACCTACTGTTCCGGCAGCAATGCGGATGATCTCAAGAAGAATACAATTAATCAAATTCAGCCTGCCGGCGCCACGCGCGCCGACTATGGCCTAGAGCTGGCCGAGAAAATCACTACCACTTATGGCCGCAAAGACGCCAAGAAGATTATTGTGTTCTTTACCGACGGTACGCCAACAAAGCAAAATAAATTCGATGCGGGTGTCGCCAACGCTGCCGTGACAGCTGCTAAGAATATGAAGGACGGCAAGGCCACCGTTTATACCATCGGCATCTTTGATGGCGCGAACCCCAGTGCTGGTATCCAGGATTCGGGAAAAAGCCAAAAAGAGAACAAGTTCATGCAGGCCGTTTCGAGCAACTACCCCAATGCCACGGCATGGGACGCTCATGGTGCACGCGCGGAAAACTCCGACTACTACAAGTCGGCGACCGATGCCGAAGAGCTCAAGAAGGTCTTCGACGACATCTCACAGGCCATCACATCGGAGGCGCCTTATCCGACCGAAATTGATAAGGGCTACGACGCGACCAAGTCCGGTTACATCACGTTTACCGATGAGCTGGGCGACTTTATGCAGGTCGACAGCTTCACCGAGGTCGTCATCAACGGCACGCCGTTTACCAAGGCGAGCAAGACGGTCAACAAAGAAACCAAGACCGATACGTACGAGTTCGATGGTAAAGCAAAAGACCTGCTCATTACCGTGCAGCGTGCTGGTGATGACAATCCCCAGAAGGGCGATGTCGTAACGGTCAGCATTCCTGCGTCGTTGATTCCGCTGAGCCACTTTAAGACCGTAGACGGCAAGCTTTCGGTCGACAGCGCTCAGCCTATCCGCGTGAAGTACACCTCGAGCGTGAAGAGCACTGCGCTCGACAACCTGTTTACGCCCGAGAAGGTAACGGGGCTCAAGGATTACATCGAGAACAATACGACCGTTGCCAACGGCGCCAAGACCGTGAATTTCTACGCGAACAAGTGGGCTGCCGGCGATCTGGGCAATACGGTTGCGACCTTTGAGCCGGCCGACACCAACCGCTACTACTACTTCCAGAAACAGACCCCTATTTACACGGACAAGGACTGCACGCAGCCTGCAAAGAATTCGCTGGCAGATACCGGCACCTATTACTACAAGGATGAGTTTGAGGAGCAGGGCGAAAACGGCGAGGCCAAGCCCGCCTCTGCCGTCATCGAGTTTATCGGCGGCGACGCTGCGAAGTTTGACGGTGCTATTGTTGCTGACGAGGACGGCAACCTTTCGTTTAGCGTGGGAACCGCGCGCCTAGCCTTTATCGACGAGCTCCACACCACCAAGGAGAGTGCGGGCGGCAACAACACTGGTACCGCGACCGACGTTCTCAACCCCAAGTGGAACAACGTGTCCGCCAAGGCGACCGCGACGCATGTCAATTCCTACCTGGGCAACAACGGCAAGATCAGCTTTAACGTGACGCCGGCAACGGTGGATACCAAGACGAGCTTTGGCCTGATCAAGGTGCTCGAGGGTCGCGAGTGGACGGATACGGACAAGTTTAAGTTTGAGCTCTCCGCGACGTCCGAGAATGACGCCCCGATGCCCGCACCCGCGACCGCGACCGTGACCAATGCCGATCTCGACAAGGGCAAGGCAGCCATTAACTTTGGCAAGATTACTTATGCCAAGCCGGGCGAGTACACCTATGAGGTCCGCGAGGTCAAGGGCGACGCTGGTGGCATCACCTACAGCAAGAACGTTGCCACGTTCAAGGTGACCGTGGCGGTTAAGGCCACGGGTGGGCTTAAGGCTGACGTTGAAAAGATCTCGGGCGAGACCGAGTTCAAGAACACCTATAGCGCCAAGACGGAAACCTCGCTGACTCTTGAGGCAACCAAGACGCTCACGGGGCGCCCGATGGCCGATGACGAATTTAAGTTTGCGCTGAGCTATGCGGGGCACGACGAGGTTCTGCTGGATGCAACCAACAAGGGTGGCAAGGTTGAGTTCGGTCCGCTGACGTACACGACCAAGTCGCTCGCCAAGCTGGTCGAGGAAGACAAGGCATCGCTTGATGCTAGCTCAGACAAACCGACGTGGACCATTCATTACATTGCTGCCGAGCAGACCGGCAAGCTGCCTGCGGGCGTGAGCGCCACCGTGTCGGCAATTGACGCATGTGTAACCGTTGTCGACAACGGCGATGGTACCCTGACGGCGACGGCTGTCTACGGCGATGCCGGCAACGAGTTCGTGAACACCTACACTGCCGCGCCTGCCGAGGCATCGCTTGTGGGCAAGAAGAATCTGCAGGTTCCTAAGGGCCTGACCCCGGCTGACATTGCCGGCAAGTTCACCTTTACCGTGACCGGTGAAGAGGGCGCACCCATGCCCGCGAACGCGAGCGTTACCAATGATGCCAAGGGCAAGGTCGACTTTGGCAAGATTACCTTTACGCTCGACGACATTAACAAGGCTCTGGGCGAGAAGCCCGAAAAGCGCGAGCACACCTTTACCTACACCGTGACCGAGTCCGGCGAGGTCGCTGGCGTGACCAACGACGCCAAGCTGTCGCGCGAGGTTTCCTTCACCGTGACTGATGACGGCAAGGGCAATCTGAGCGTATCCCACAAGCCGGACGGCGATGTGGCATTTACGTTCACCAATACCTATAACGTGACGCCTGTCGAGACGAGTGTCACCGACCAGATTACCGCGACTAAGGTCCTGACCGGCCGCGACATGGCTGAGGGCGAGTTCTCCTTCGAGCTCGTCGAGGGCGAGGGCAAGGACGCCAAGGTCGTCGCCACCGGCAAGAACGCCGCCGATGGCAAGATCACGATGAGCGCCGTGAAGTACGACAAGCCCGGCAAGCACACCTACACGCTGCGCGAGGTCCCGGGCGACGCCAACAACGGCATCACCTACGACGGCAAGACCTACACCATTGAGACGACCATCACCGACAAGGGCGACGGCACGCTCGAGGCGAAGCATGTCCTGAAGGGCGACGACGAGGCGAAGTTCAACAACAACTACAAGCCGAATCCTGACGAGTTCAGCGTCACCGACCAGATCACCGCGACCAAGGTCCTGACCGGCCGCGACATGACTGAGGGCGAGTTCTCCTTCGAGCTCGTCGAGGGCGAGGGCGAGGACGCCAAGGTCGTCGCCACCGGCAAGAACGCCGCCGACGGCACGATCACGATGAGCCCCATCGAGTACGACAAGCCCGGCAAGCACACCTACACGCTGCGCGAGGTCAAGGGTGACGCCGGCGGCATCACTTACGACGGCAAGACCTACACCATCGAGACCACCATCACGGACAACGGCGACGGCACCCTCAAGGCCGAGCACGTCCTGAAGGACGCCACGGCTGCGACTTTCAAGAACACCTACAGCGTGGCCCCGCTCGATGCGGAGCTCGACTTTGACCTGAGCAAGGTCATCAGCGGCCGCGACTGGACGGATGGGGACGAGTTCAGCTTTACCATCACCGCCCCCGAAGGCGCCCCGCTGCCCGATCCCGCAACCGCAACTGTGAGCAAGAAGGACGCGGAGGACGGCATCGCCGCCATCAAGTTCGGCAAGATTCACTACGCAGCCGCTGGAACCTATAAGTACGAGATTCGCGAGAACGCGGGCAGCACGGTCGGCATGACGTATGACGCGCATGTCGCAACCGCCGAAGTGACCGTGACCGAGGACGGCGAGGGCAACCTGACCGCCAATGTCACCAAGAAGGAAAACGGACGCTTCACCAACACGTACCGCACTGAGCTTAACTACACCGCGGCCGGCGGCCTCAAGCTCAGCAAGAGCCTCTCCGGACGTCCTATGACCGAGGGTCAGTTCACGTTTACCGTGAAGCCTGCCGACGAGGCCTCGGCCAACGCGCTTGGCCTGCTGCCCGGAGTCAACAACTTCAAGTCCCCTGCGACGGCAGAGGCAACGGTCGGCCTGATCGACATCCTGGCTGGCCATGAGGTCAAGTTTACGCAGGCTGACGCAGGCGAGACCTTCACGTACACCGTAGCCGAGAAGAATGACGGCAAGCCCGGTTACACCTACGACGACGCCGTGCGTACCGTGACGATCGCCGTTGCCGATGACGGTGCCGGTACGTTTACCGCCACGACGACCGTCTCCGGCGGTCCCGAGGGTACGCATACGACGGTCCACAAGAGCGGTGAGAACAAGGTCGAGAGTGCCCTGGTCCCGTTCCACAACAGCTACAGCGCTACGACCAATACGCCTGGTGGTACCGCTGCTCAGGTTGTCGCCACCAAGACCCTGACCGGTCGTCCGATGGCCGACGGCGAGTTCTGGTTCGGCATTGCCTATCAGGGCGAGCTTGTGGGCTACGAAAACCTCAAGCCCAATATCGGCGGGCATGTGAGCTTTGATGCGCTGCACTACGATACCGAGATGCTTGCCAATCTTGAGGCGGCTGGGCTTGCCCATCGTACCGATAAGGACGGTAAGCTTGCCTGGACCATTAACTACACGGCCTACGAAGATTTATTCGGGCTGCCGAATGGCGTTTCCGCTACAACGTGGAGCTTTGGCTTTAAGGTTATCGTCGTCGACAACGGTGACGGTACCCTGACGGCAACGGTCGACTACGGCGGCGTCGAGCCCTTGTTCGAGAACGTCTACGGCGCCGAAGCCGTCGATGCCGCGCTCACCGGCACTAAGAAGCTCCAAGCTGTCGAGGGCCTGACCCCGGCTGACATCACGGGCAAGTTCACCTTTACCGTGACCGCCGACGAGGCTAGTGCCCCGATGCCCGAGCGCACGACCGCAACCAACGACGCGGCTGGCAACGTGGACTTTGGCAAGATCCACTTTACGCTCGAGGACCTCAACCGCGCTCTGGGCGTGACGGACGATCCGACCGATAAGGCCGAGGCCGACGAGGCAGAGGCCGACGAGGCAGAGGCCGACGAGGCCGACACCGATGCCAACGCCGACGAGCCCAGCGACGAGCCCGAGCCCGCAGCCCCCACCGCTCCGCGCTCGCACACCTTTACTTACACGGTGACCGAGTCCGGTAGTGCCCCTGGCGTGACCAATGACACCAACGCCACGCGCAAGGTTTCCTACACCGTGTCTGACGACGGTGCCGGGCATCTGAGCGTCAAGCGCGAAGGCGACGACGGTGCTGCCTTCACGTTTACCAACACCTACGGCGTGGCACCTACCGATTCGTCCGTGACCGATCAGGTCAAGACGGTCAAGCGTCTGACCGGACGCAACCTTGCAGCTGGCGAGTTCACGTTTGAGCTGCTCGAGGACGGCGTGGTTGTCGCCACCGGCACCAACGACGCCAACGGCAACGTTACGCTGAGCCCGATCCACTACGAGGCGCCCGGCACGCACACGTACACGCTGCGCGAGGCTTGCCCCAACGCGCTCGGCCAGTACAGGGGCGTCACCTATGACGGCACGACCTACACCGTCGTGACCACCGTCTCCGACAATGGTGACGGCACGCTGACCGCGACGCACAAGCTCGAGGGAACTACCGAGTCGGCTGGCTTTACCAACAAGTATCACGCCATGCCCACGCAGGTTTCCATCGGCGCCATTAAGGTGCTCGAGGGACGTGAGCTCAAGAAGGACGAGTTTAGCTTTAAGCTCGTTGGCGAGGACATCGAGTCCACCGTCACCAACGATGCCGACGGTAAGATCAACTTCGACAAGTTTGAGTACGACGAGCCCGGTACGTACGTCTATACCATCAGCGAGGTCAAGGGCGACGAGGCCGGTATGACCTACGACAAGTCCGTCTTTACCGCGACCGTCAACGTGGTCGATGACGGCGAGGGCAACCTCAAGGCGAACGTCGCCTTTACCAAGGGTGACAAGAGCGTTGAGGGTATCGTGTTCAACAACACGTACAAGAAGCCCGAGACGCCCGTGCCGACGCCCGACCCCGGCACGCCCAAGACCGTGACGAATATCGTCAAGACGGTCAAGGGTTTCCTGCCCACCACGGGTGACCAGCAGGCCGCCGCATTGCTCATGGCATTCGTCATTGCCATGGCCGGCGTCGGAGCCCTGGTCTGGGGTATCCGTAAGCGCTAGGCACGCTGGCAGCGCCCGGGGCCAAAAGGCCCCGGGCGGCCGGCGGGGAGCCAGAACATAGCCCCCACCCCCACCCCCAGCCGCCACGGAGGTATCTCCCTCCTCCGTGGCGGCGCTTTTGTGCGTAGGCGAGAAGGGTTCGCCACGAAACCGGCCCATCTACTACGTTTAGTCCCTTACCCCCAACCATGCTAAAAAACGCGAAAACAAAACCGCAGGTAGTACGCCTGCGGTTTTGTTCAAAATGAAGGTATGGTCAGGGGTACCGAGTCAAACGTAGTAGATGGGCCGGTTTCGTGGCGGGCACCGTCAAATGATCCCCCGGGGACTGAGGGAAACGGGTCATTTTGGTTCCACGAGGCTTGCGGAGGCGCTCGTACAGGGCCGTCCGAAAAAACTATGCCGGTTTACGGGGCCGGATTCCGAATCCCCAACCATGCCGATATCTGTGAAAATAAAACCGCAGGTAGACGAGCCGTCATTTTCCGAAAAACGCAAGTATGGACGGGGTTCCTGGGTTTAGCCCGTAAACCGGCATAGTTTTGAAATGGCATTAAAGCGGTAGCAGCCATTTTGCTATGCCGGGGCGCTTGGCCTTTGGGCAACTACCCTCGCAGGTAGGCGATGGCGATCTGCGTGCGGTTGCGCAGGCCCATCTTTGCTAGGATTGAGCTGATGTGGTTTCGCACGGTGCCTTCGCCCATATAGGCGGTGGCAGCGATCTCCTTGTTGTCGAGACCGCGGGCGATGAGCTCGGCGACTTCGAACTCGCGGTCGGTCAGGCTGGCGAAGGCTGCGGGCCGGCGGGGCGCGCCCGCCTCGACGCCCGTTCCGTCAAAATCGATGTCCTCGATCGCCTTGCCCTCGAGTATGCGTTTGCCGTCCATGACCTGCGCCAACGCTGGCGGAATGGCGGCGACATCAGTTTTGATCAGGTAGCCGCGGGCGCCCAGTTTAAGCGCCGACACAATGTACTCGTCATCCGAGAGTGTTGTCAGAAACACCACGCGTGCTGCAGGATCGCGCTCAAGGATTTCGCGCGCCGCCGATAGGCCGCCACGTCCCGGCATCTGAATGTCGAGCAGCGCGATGTCGGGCGTGTGCTCGGCGTAGAGCGCGACCGCGTCGCCGCCGTTGGCGCCGGTGCCCACTACCTCGATCTGCGGCTGGGCGCCCAGGATAATCTTGAGCGAATCGACCACTAGGCGGTCGTCGTCGACAACGATGAGCCTCATCGGCCCTCATCTCCTTGCTGTTTGGGAACGGTGGCAAACACACGCCAGCCGCCGACGCCGGCGCGCGGGCCGGCGGTGAAGGTGCCGCCAAGCGCCTCGACGCGCTCGCGCATGGAGCTCAACCCCATGCCCTCTGCGGCGCCGCGACCGTTTGCTTGGACACCGCCCGCGCCATCGTCGGTAACAACGAGCTGGTAAAACGACGGGTGCTCCATGCACCGTACGGTGACAGCATGGGCACAAGCGTGGCGTATGGTGTTGGAGAGCGCCTCGCGCAGGACTGCCGCAAAGCAGTTGGCGACGTTTGCGGGCGCATGTTCGGCCAAAACTTCAAGCCCAATCTGCGGGCCGCCGTCCGATCGCGCGCCTTCGACAATGCGTTCGAGCTGCACGGAAAGGTCGACGGCGTTGTCGTTGAGCGCGTGGACGCTGGTGCGCACGAGCTGGAGCGCCTCGTCAACCGTGCGTTTGACGTCGGCGAAATCGGCGGCGACGCCAGGCTCGTCGGCATGGACCACGCGCAAGGCTTCGGCTTGCAGTGAAGCGCGCGTGAGCTGGTGCCCGACGTTATCGTGGATCTCGCGCGCGATGCGAGCGCGTTCGGCGAGCGTCGCGAGTTCGACTTCGTAGTCCTGGCGGTCGGCGAGGTCGCGGTTGCGTGCCTCGAGTGCCAGGGCGCGTTCTTGCAGCTTGTCGCGGGTGCGACGCATGCGTTCCTGTTCGCGCCCCAGCTGCGCGGTGCGCAGCGACAGCAACGTGGCGGCGACCGAAAGGATGGCGGTTAGCAGCAGCGTTCGGGTGGTGAGCACGCCGCCACGAAGGTCCGCGACAAGCGCGCAGACAAACACGGCGCCAATCGCCAGTGCGGGCCAGATTCGTTCATGGCGCACGCGTCGCGCGATGTCATAGAAGGCAAGGGGTGCAAACGGCACAAACGGCGGCACGAAGACGGCCGCGATGATGTAAGCGTAGCTCGCGGCCTCGCTTGCGCGCCGGGTGCGTTCCCCCTGTGCGACCTCGGCCAGTGAGGTGGCAATAACGCCAAGGCAAAACGCCGCGACCAGGTGAGCGTCCACAGCAAGACCCATGGCGGCCGCAATACAGCACGCCAGCACGATCGATTTGTCGAAAAGCCTGTTCATACGGGTATTGTACGCGAAGCCGCGCATGGTGGAGGGGCCGCCTGCGCAACCGTGACATTCCTCCCGCGCAGCAAAGCGGGGGGCGTCGGCAGGCCGCACGACAAAGACCCCGCACTCGTGACAAAGCTCACTGGTGCGCGCCGGCGGCTCCTGCGATGATGCAATCCTACCGGGCCGCAATCAACGGAAGGGCCGCCTCATGACAGACATCGTTCACGTCGAAAACCTCGTCAAGCGCTACGACGACCTTATCGCGCTCGACCACTTTAACCTGAGTATCGCCCCCGGCGAGATCTTTGGCCTGCTCGGACCCAACGGTTCGGGCAAGACCACGTCCATCAACTGTATCCTGCAGCTGCTTGCCTACGACAAAGGCACCATCGAGCTCTTTGGCGAGCCCATGACGCCCGCCCGCTACGACCTCAAGCGCCGCATCGGCGTGGTGCCGCAACAGGTGGCGGTGTTCGACGAGCTCACCGTGCGCGAGAACATCGACTATTTCTGCAGTCTCTACGTCAACGACCGCAAGCGCCGTCGCGCGCTCGTGGACGAGGCAATCGACTTTGTCGGCCTGGGCGACTTTGCCAAGTTTCGCCCCGGCAAGCTCTCGGGCGGCCTGGCGCGTCGCCTCAACATCGCCTGCGGCATCGCGCACAAGCCCGAGCTCATCTTCTTTGACGAGCCCACGGTGGCGGTCGACCCACAGAGCCGCAACGCCATCCTGGAGGGCATCTGCCGCCTGCGCGACGAGGGCGCCACGGTGGTGTATACCAGCCATTATATGGAGGAAGTCGAGCAGATCTGCAGCCGCATCATGATCATGGACGGCGGGCGCGTGCTGGCGCAGGGCACCAACGACGAACTCAAGCGCATGATTCAGATGGGCGAGAAGATCGTGATCGAGGTCGGCGAGGTGCCGAGCGCGGCGCTCGGTGCCGTCGCGAGCCTGCCACATGTCCTGGACCTGTCGGCGACGGCGGGCCAGCTCACGTTTTCGTGCGAGGCGAGCCCGCATAACCTGACGGACATTCTCGATGCGCTGCGCTCGCATGACGTGGCGCTTGGCCGCATTTATTCCGAGCCGCCGACCCTCAACGACGTGTTCCTCGAGATCACCGGCCGCGAGCTGCGCGACTAGGGGGCAGCCATGTTCAACACCATTATCATTACGGTCAAGACGCTGCTGCGCCGACCGAGTACGTGGGTCTGGGGCGCGATCTTTCCCATGGCGCTTTCCACGATGTTCATGTTTATGTTTGCGAACCTCAGCTCCGACGGCAAGATCGACCCGGTGCCGGTAGCCGTTGTCGCTGACGAAACCTGGGGCGCTTCGTCCTTTAAGGACGTGGCGACCTCGCTTGCCAAGGAGGGCGACGATCAACTGCTCGAGATTCACGAGTGCGAGGATGTGGACGCCGCGAACCGTGCGCTCAAGGCCGGCGGGGTCGCGGGCATCTACACGGTCGATGTCGCGGGCACACCCAAGCTCACACTGCTTTCGAGTTATGACAGCTCGCGCGCCTCGTCGGTGCTCACCGACCGCAGCATCCTTGAGACGGTGGCGAGCTCGTATACGCAAAATGCCGAGCTCATGTCCCAGATTGCCCAGGACAACCCGGCGGCGCTCGCCGACCCGGAGGCGGTTGCGCTCGCCCTGTCGCTCGAGGGCGGCACCCGCCGCGTAAGCCTGACACGCACCACGCCCGATGGCACGGTCATCTACTATTACGCGCTCTTTGGCCTGGTAGCGATGATGTCTGCCGAGTTTGCCGCCTTGAGCGTCGTCGATCTGCAGCCCAATCTGTCGGGCCTCGGCGCGCGTCGCTGCGTGGGCGGCCTTTCCAAGACGGCGTCGCTGGCCGGCATCTTTGTCGGCTCGTGGCTGGTTTCCTTCGCTTCGATGGCGATCGCAATCGGCTACGTGCGCCTGGTCGTGGGCGTCGACTTTGGCGGGCGCGAGGGGCTGTGTCTGGTGGGCGGCGCCGCTTCCGCGCTTGCCGCCACGGGCCTGGGACTCTTTGTGGGCACGCTTCCCGTTAAGGGCGGCAAGGCGTCCAAGTCGGGCATCCTTACGGGCTTTGCCACCACGTGCGCTTTGTTCGCCGGCCTCTACGGCGAGCCGGCGATGGCGCTTGCCGACGACGTCGCCCGCGCCTGCCCGGCCGAGTGCTGGTTCAACCCCGTCAAGCTCATCTGCGACATGTTCAATCGCCTGTATTTCTTTGAGGACCTGGGGCCCTTCGCTGTTCGCGCGGGCGCGCTCGTCCTGATGGCCCTGGTGTTTGTCGCCGCCGCTACGCTGATCTTTGGAAGGAGTCGCTATGAGCACCTTTAAGACCGCGCTTCGCATGGCGCTGGCGCACCCGTTCTACCTGCTCATCTATACGGTGTTCATCTCGCTCATGGGCGTATTCATCGCGGCATCGGTGAGCTGGAACTCGTCGCAGCTCACCGAGTACAAGCCCTACGATGCCAACGTGATCGTGGTCGACCGCGACGACAGCGACCTTTCTCGTGCGCTTACCAAGCATCTGGGTTCGCGTTTTGAGCTGGTCACGGGCATCGGCGACGATACGTACGACCTTGCGGACGCGCTCTCCAAGAGCAACAGCGCCAAGGGCAGCGCCGACTGCGTGTTCTTTATCCCGGAGGAGTTTGAGGACGACCTCGTTGCGGCTGCCCGCGCGGGGGAGGCCCTGCCCAAGCTCGACGTGACCTACGGTTCCGGCACCATGGCGGCGGCGCTTTCGTCTGCCGAGGCCTCGCGCTGGATCTCGCTCGCGGGCGCTGCGGCGGCGCTTGAGCCCGCTGCTTCTAACGGCGACGTTGCCAAGGCCGCCGAGCATGCCGCTGCAAAGCGCGCGGAGGTCCAGATCGAGCAGGTCAAGGTCTACTCGACTGCCGCCGCCACGCTCAAGTCGTACTTTAACTTTGGTGCGTACGCGATCATCTCGTCGGTCATCGTATCGGTGGGACTGGTGTTCTCGGGCATGAACGAGCCCGAGCGCGTGCGTCGTATGGATGCCGGCCCAATCTCCGAGCGCCGGCGTTCGCTCGCCGTGTTTGCGGCCGCCGCTGTGCTCACCGTCTGCATCTGGTTTGTGTCGAGCATGATGGGCGTCGTGGGCTTTGCCGGCGCGGTTGCCGAGGTCGGCGTGGGTCGTGTGTGCCTGGCGCTGGCGGCGACGTTTGCCCTGGCGTGCACGCCGCTGGCCGTTGGCTTTGCGCTGTCGAGCCTGGGTGCGCGCGAGGAGCTGCTTAACGGTGTGGGCAACCTGCTCGGCATGCTCATGACGTTTTTGGGCGGCGCTTGGATGCCGCTGTCGCTGATGGGCTCGGCCGTGCAGACGGTGGCGCACTTTGTGCCGACGTATTGGGTGAACGACGCGATTGGCAAGGCGCTCGCTTCGGATCTGACGTCCACCGTGTTGGGCGACATCGCCTGCGACCTGGGCGTCACCGTGCTCTTCGCCGTCGCCATTGCCGCCGTAGGCCTGGCCCTCTCACGCGCCAAATCCCGCGCCTAGTCTGAAATAAATCCTAGGCCTCGCCCCAAAATAGTTCGCCAAGGTTTACTATTACGTTCATAAAGTAGTACGAGGCTAACAATGGGGGATACCATGGCAACGCAGGAAGCCTACGTCCAGGTTAAGGATCTCAAAAAGCACTACGGCGACGGTGATGCGCGCCTGACGGTACTCGATGGCATCGACGCGTCCATCAACCGCGGCGAGATCTGCGTCATGCTGGGGCCCTCGGGCTCGGGCAAGTCGACCTTTCTCAACCTGATCGGCGGCCTGGAGGATGCTGACGGCGGCTCCATCATGGTGGACAGCTGCGACCTCACGGTGCTCAAGCCTGCCGACCTGGGCGAGTATCGCCGCCGTGAGCTGGGATTTGTCTTCCAGTTCTACAACCTGGTGTCCGATCTCACCATCAAGGAGAACATCGAGGTTACGGCACACCTGTCCAAAAACCCGCTCAATGTCGACGATCTCCTGCGCTCGCTGGGCCTCTACGAACATCGCAACAAGTTCCCGCGTCAGGTCTCGGGCGGCCAGCAGCAGCGCTGCGCCATCGGCCGTGCGCTCGTCAAAAACCCGGGCCTGCTGCTGTGCGACGAGCCCACGGGCGCGCTTGACTACAAGACGTCCAAGGAAATCTTGCAGCTCATGGAGGATGTCAACCGCACCTACGGCTGCACCATCATCATTGTCACCCACAACGCCGCCATCGCGCGCATGGCCAATCGCGTGCTGCGCCTGCGCGACGGGCACATCGTCGAGGATGAGCTCAACGAGTCGCCCGTCGCGGCCGCCGAGCTCGATTGGTAGGCGGCGCCATGACACCTCTCGCAAAACGTCTCCCGCGCGAGCTGCGCCGCAATATCGGCAAGTACCTGGGCATCTTTTTGCTTATGTGCGGAAGCATCGCTCTCACCTCGGGCTTTTTGCTCGCAGCGCATTCCATCGGCTGCCTTATCGACGACATGCGCGATGCGTACACGATTGAGGACGGCCGCGTGACCACCTCCTTCGAGGCCACCGACGATCAACTCAAGGCCGCCGAGGATGCAGCCGGCGACGTCGGCGGCGTCACGCTCTACAAGAATTTCTCCATCGACGCCATCATCAAAAAGGCCGCTGGCGACGATGGCACCAAGCGCACGCTGCGCACCTATGCGCACCGCAGCAAGGTCGATATCGCGTCCTACTGTGAGGGCAAGGAACCCAAGGCGGATGACGAGGTGGCCATCGACCGTGTCTTTGCCACCAATAACGACCTCGCCGTGGGCGATAAGGTCGAGCTTGAGGGCCGCACCTACACCATCTGCGGCATCATGACCCAGCCCGATAGCCAGGCGCTGTTCCTCAACAATTCGGACTTTACGGTGAACACCATCACCTATGGCGTGGCCGAGGTCACCGACGCCGGCTTTGCCGCGCTCGAGGATGCCGGCGGCGCGCCTGCCTACACCTACTCCTTCACCTTTACCGATCGCGATCTTTCCACCGCAGACCGCATCGACGCCGAGCAAGATATGGTCGAGGCGCTGACCGATGCCGATGCGCGCGTGGACGATCTGATCGATGCCGATTCCAATCAGGGCATTGGCTATGCGCGCGACGACGTGAACGGCGACTCCATGATGTGGATGACGCTGCTCGACATCATCATCGTGATCATGGCATTTGTCTTTGTGGTCCTTACCGACGCCACCATCGAGGAGGAGAGCGCCATCATCGGCACGCTGCTCGCCAGCGGCTATCGTCGACGCGAGATCGTGCTGCACTACCTTGCGCTTCCCGCTATCGTGGGCGTGGTCGCGGCGCTTTTGGGCACTGCGCTCGGCGTTGTGTTCTTTACCGAGCCCATGCGCAGCCTCTATTACGGTTCGTATGGCCTGCCGCCCTTCCAGGTGCACTGGAGCTGGGAGATCTTTGTGAAGTGCGCCGTGGTTCCCGCCGCCGCGCTCATCCTCATCACGCTGGTGGGCCTGCTTCGCAAGATGGGCAAGATGCCGTTGCAGTTCCTTCGTCACGAGGCGAGTGGCAAATCGGGCACCAAGCGCGGCTTGCAGCTGCCGGAGCGCATGGGTTTTGTTTCCCGCTTCCGCCTGCGTATCTTCCTGCGCAACCTGGGCAACTTCGCCACGCTCTTCGTGGGCATTGCGTTTGCCTCGCTGCTGCTGCTCTTTGGCCTGGCGATTCTGCCCACGATGACGCACTACGCGGACAACCTCGAGACAAGCCTGGTCGCCGAGCACCAGTACACGCTCAAGGCGCCGCTGGAGCTCGAGGGCACTGCCGAGGAGCGCGAGCAGTGGTCAGCACTCGAGCGCTTGCAGTCGGTTGACGGCGCGCTGCTTTCCGCCGCCCAAGATGCCGATGACGAGCTTGACGACGCGGCCGATGCGGCGCAGGCGGCAGCCGATGCCGCGACCGCGTCTCCGTCTGCCGAGAGCCTGACCGCAGCGCAGAACGCGCTTGCCAAGGTTCAGGACAAGAAGGATGCGCTCTACGCGCGCCTTGACGATCTTGCCGATGCCCTCGGCTGCAACCGCGACGAGGCTATCGACCTGATCGACAAGGCCTCTAAGATCGACACTGACAACGACGATATCCACCCGATCAATACGACCGACAACGGCGCGGGTACAATCGCGCAGGCCGAGAAATACGCCGTTTACCAGCTGCAATACGACCGCGGCGATGGCAATGGCGAGGAGACGATTTCCGTCTACGGTATTTCGCCCGATTCGCGCTACTGGAAAGACCTCAACGTCGGCGAC
Organism: uncultured Collinsella sp.; assembly: GCA_902493855.1. GTDB lineage: Bacteria > Actinomycetota > Coriobacteriia > Coriobacteriales > Coriobacteriaceae > Collinsella. The sequence continues at coordinate 56,158 of CABUQV010000001.1, read as the reverse complement.
GGCCGCGTCGTCTTTGGCGGCGGTCTGCTCGATAAGTTTGGCTGGAGCGAGGGCCAGAAGGTCACGCTCAGCGACAAGTACGAGGGCAGGGACTATTCGCTGGAGTACGCGGGCAAGGACGCCACCTGGGGCTCCAAGTCGGACATGAATATCTACATGGGCATCGACGACTTTAACGAGCTGTTCGGTAACGACGCCGCCTACTTTAACGGTTATGTGAGCGACAAGAAGCTCGACTTCGATGCTCGTTACTTTGCCGGCGACACCACGCCCGACGACATGCGCGCCGTGGGCGACCAGTTCATCGGCATGATGAGCAAAATGATCGGCATGATGGTCGGGCTCGCGGTGTTTATCTTCCTGCTGTTTATGTACCTGCTGACTAAGGCTGTGATCGACCATAGCGCCCGGTCGATTAGCTACATGAAGGTCTTTGGCTATCGCGATAGCGAAATCTCGCATCTGTACATCCGCTCGATCACGCTGTGCGTGGCGGCGTCGCTTGTGCTGAGCTTGCCGGTCATTATCGGCTCGCTCACGGCCATCTTCCGCTCGATGCTGCTCGCCTACAACGGCAATATCGAGATCTACGTGCCCGCCTGGTCTATGGCTGCATGCGTCGGCATTGGCTTTGCGACCTACCTGGTCGTGGCACTGCTACACACGCGCTCCATCAAGCGCGTGCGCCTCTCCGAGGCGCTGAAGGTCCAGGAATAGGAGGGCTCATGGCCAGATCGGCAGAAGAGCTCAAGCAGCTTTCCGTCAAAGAGTTCACTGAGGCGGCGAAGGTCTACGAGTCCGGTCATGCCGGGATCTACGAGATGTGCAAGGACGACTATCCGCAGATGCTCGAGGAGCTCGCGCTCGAGCCGTTCGAGGACGTGCTCGACGTGGGCTGCGGAACCGGAGCAGTCCTGGAGCTGCTGCATGGGGAATACCCGGGCAAGCACCTGACGGGGCTCGACCTCACGCCAAAAATGATCGAGGCGGCATGCGCCAAGCAGCTCGGGAACGTCCGCTTCGTCGTCGGGGACGCCGAAGCCCTGCCCTTCGAGCCGCAAAGCTTCGACGCCGTGCTCTGCTCCAACAGTTTCCATCACTATCCGCACCCCGAGAGGTTCTTCGCCGAGGCGGCCCGAGTCCTGCGCCCCGGCGGGCGCCTGATTCTCCGCGACTACACGTCGAGCGACTTCGTGGTATGGCTCATGAATACCTTTGAGCTGCCGTTGGCGCGCCTCGCAGGTCACGGCGATGTCCGGATCTGCAAGGTGTCCGAGCTTCGCGCGCTCGCCGAGAGGGCCGGATTCCTCCTGCTCAAGCTCGAGGCGCAGAAAGGCTTCCGCGCCCACCTGGTTGCGCGCAAGCCCTCCTAGGCCGACCGCACATCACATACGTTTGGGACGGGGGATTTTGTCCCACGCGACGCCTTTCCTACCAGATGCCGATGACGTGCTGCATGCCTAGGCTCACGCAGGCGATGCGGCCCAGCAGCAGGCGCCCAGCAAGAGTGGTCATTGGGGACAGACTTAAATGACTAGTCATCGGGGACAGTCTTTGCCGATTCGCCGGTTCGCCGGCCGGGCTGGCAAGGACTGTCCCCAAGTGCCGGCAGAGAAGGAACGTCCCTAACTGCCGGGTGGCGAAAGAGTGTCCCTGGCGACTGGTCATTTAAGACTGTCCCCAACGACTAGGTACTCCCGTTTCTGTGCTTGACTTCGACCCTACTTCAATGGGTACCATCCCTTATGTCTGTAACGCCATATAGACCGAGGGGATAGATCTATGACCGCAACTACACCCGCAGCACCCGCCAAGGTGTACTTCACCAACCTGCGCACGCATGCTCGCGAGAGCCAGCTCGACAAGCTCAAGCGCCTCATCCGTCACGCCGGTATCGAGCAGATCGACTTTGAGAACAAGTTCGTCGCCATCAAGATTCACTTTGGCGAGTTGGGCAACCTGAGCTTTTTGCGCCCCAACTACGCCCGCGCCGTCGCGGATGTCGTGAAGGAGCTGGGCGGCAAGCCCTTCCTCACCGACTGCAATACGCTCTATGTCGGTAGCCGCAAAAACGCGCTCGAGCACATCGATACCGCCTACCAGAACGGCTTTACCCCGTATGCTACGGGTTGCCAGATCATCATCGCCGACGGCCTCAAGGGCACCGACGAGGCGCTCGTCCCGGTCGAGGGCGGCGAGTACGTGCGCGAGGCCAAGATCGGTCAGGCGCTCATGGATGCCGATATCGTGATCAGCCTCACCCACTTTAAGGGTCATGAGCAGGCCGGTTTTGGCGGCGCCATGAAGAACCTGGGCATGGGAGGCGGCAGCCGTGCCGGCAAGATGGAGCAGCATGCCGCCGGCAAGCCGAACGTCGCGGCCGAGCACTGCATTGGCTGCCGCGCCTGCGAAAAGATCTGCGCGCACAACGCTATCTCGTTCGACGACACCCGCGAGCGCGAGCTTGCCAACGGTAACACCCGTACGGTCCACGTCGCTGCCATCGACCACGATCGCTGCGTGGGCTGCGGCCGCTGCATTGCGGCATGCAACCAGGACTGCATCAAGCCCGGCTATGACGCCGCGGCCGACGTGCTCAACTGCAAGATCGCCGAGTACACCAAGGCCGTTGTCCAGGATCGTCCCAGCTTCCACATTTCGCTGGCTATGGATATCAGCCCCAACTGCGATTGCCATCCCGAAAACGACACACCTATCGTCAACGATATCGGCATGTTCGCGAGCTTCGACCCGGTCGCCATCGACCAGGCCTGTGCCGACGCCGTCATGGCATCTGAGCCGCTGCCCAACACCGAGCTCACCGATAGTGCAGCCAAGATGGAGCACAACCACGAGCATCTGGAGGGCGAGCAGGCGTGCGATCCCTTCTGCATCACGCATCCCGACACCGACTGGCGCACCTGCATCGCGCATGCCGAAAAGATTGGCCTGGGCACGAGCGAGTATGAGCTCATCGAGGTCAAGTAGCGCCTAGCTATTGGACAAAATAAGCGCCTTTGTAGCGTAAATTGAGCAAAAGCCGCCCACGAGCACAACGCTTGCGGGCGGCTTTTCAGAAGTGCGGTGAAAAATCGAATACCGCCGACTACAAACCGATTTTTGGCAACAAAGCCCCAGACGTTGCTTTTTACCTAAAAATACTCGTCGAGGAAGTTGTTGACTGTGTTCCAGTAGAGCTCGGGGTCAACTTGCGCACTCTTGGCGTGGGTGGCGCCATGGATGGTGAGCTTCTGCTTGACCTTGCTGGCGCACGCGTCGTAGTTTCGGTCGAGCATGTCGTACGGCACAAAGGTGTCCTGGTCGCCGTGGATAAACAGCATAGGAACCGTCGCGTGTTTGAGTTGCTCCACACTGCTCGCCTTATGAAAGTCGTAGCCCGCGCGCACGTTGCACACCAAGTTTGCTACATCGAGCAAGGGAAAGCTGGGCAGGCCGAACACGTCCTTGAGCTGCAGAGAAAACTCGTCCCAAACACTCGTATATCCGCAGTCCTCGATAATGCATTTCACGTTTGCGGGCAGAGATTCCCCTGCGACGTTCATAGCGGTTGCTGCACCCATCGACTCGCCAAAGACCAGGATGCGCGCCTCGGGGTCAGCCTGAACGATCCGCCCAATCCATGCAACGACATCGAGTCGCTCGGGCCAGCCCATGCCGATATAGTCGCCGCCGGAGCGCTCGTGGGCGCGGGCGGCGGGTGCGAGTACGTTCATGCCGCGGTCGTGGAATCGCTTGACGTATCGGGCCATGCCGATGGGCTCGTTGGTATATCCATGCAGGCAGACGGCGTAGTCGTGCGTGCTCTCCGACGCAGCAAAATACCAAGCGGCAAGCTCGGTTCCGTCATCTGCGGTGAGGCTGCTGCTCTCGCGATTCTCTTTAAACCACGCCCGCGCCTCGGTGTCCTCGGCATCCGGCTGCTCACCTTCTTTGTCGTTCTTGCTATCCTGCATCATCTTCATGGTGTACGGCGCTTGGGGGTTCAGGGCAAAGTCAAACAAAAAGTTGCCGGCAAATCCGAGCAGCGCAACGACAACCACCAGCGCAACGATGCCGGCTATCTTGAGCTTTCGATGGGAACGTGCGTTTTGAGCCATGCGGCATTCTCCTATAAGATGTTAATACATCAACATTCAATGCAAGCGCATTATGGACGTTCGCCGTTGATGCGTCAACAGGCAAAGAATGGGTAAACAAAGGGTCACGTATGGTGCAAATTTCGCACGTACCCAGACGCTTTGATATAGTGTTGAGAACTCTTTACGTTGGAGGATGTAACCGGCATGTCCGATTCGAGCGACAGTTCTAAGCCGCGACCCAAGACCGCGGCCGTTCCACACTACACGGTGGGCGAGGAGATCATGAACTCCGTCACCCATGGTGTCGGCTGCCTGCTGGGTATCGCCGGCCTGGTACTCCTGATCGTATTCGCTGCCCTGCGCGGCGGAGGCCCGGCCCACATGGCCGCGGCAATTGTCTATGGCGTCAGCATTATCCTCGAATATCTGGCCTCCACGCTCTACCACGCGATTCAGCCCGCGGGCGCCAAGCGCGTGTTTCGCATCATCGACCACAGCTGCATCTACCTGCTCATAGCCGGCAGCTATACGCCGTTTTGCCTCATCACGCTTGCAAATGACGGCGGCCCTGCGCTGTTCTTTGCCGTATGGGCCATCGCCATTATCGGCATTGCGCTCGAGTGCTTTTTGCGCGAGCGTCAGCCGCACTGGGTAAGCGGCCTGGTCTACCTGCTGATGGGCTGGCTTGTCGTCTTTAAACTGCCCGAGCTCGTGGCGCTGCTGAACCCCGTCGCGCTTGCCCTGCTCGCCGTCGGCGGCGTGTGCTATACCGTGGGTGTGCCGTTCTATATCGCCAAAAACGTGCGCTATCTGCACAGTGTTTTCCACTTGTGGGTGCTCGCCGGCAGCATCTTCCAGTTCATGGCGGTGATCCTCTTCGTAATCTAGCGACCACGCCCACGGCCCCGCTCGCACGGGCGACTGGTGCAATTGCCGTATCCGCCATCAACGTTTTACCCTGACGTCCCGAATCTTGGAGGTTCGAGAAACTCCCGATGGACATAACCATCTCCCTTATTACCACGCTCGTCCTGACCCTCATCAACGGCTACTTCTCTATGTCCGAGATGGCGCTCACCACGGCCAAGCGCGCCGTGTTGGAACACGAGGCCGAGGAGGGCGACAAGCGCGCCGAGCACGCCGTCCAGCTCGCTGCCGACTCCGATCAGCTGTTGGCCACCATCCAGGTCGCCATCACGCTCGTGGGCTTCGCCTCATCCGCCGTTGCCTCGACGAGCCTGTCCGACCCGCTTGCCACGTGGCTCATGAGCTTTGGCATCGCGCCGCTTTCCGCCATCGCGCGCGGCCTGGCGCCGGTCATCATCACCGTCGCCGTCGCCTTTGTGTCCATTGTGATCGGCGAGCTCGTGCCCAAGCGCATCGGCCTCGCTAACGCCGAGGGCGTATCCAAGCAGGTCGTGGGGCCGCTCTCCGTGTTCCAAAAGATCGCCCGACCGCTCGTGTGGCTGACCGGTGCCTGCTCCGACGGCCTGGCCCGCATCCTGCGCATCAAGAGCGCCGATGACCGCCAGAACGTCTCGGAGGAAGAGATCAAGTACATGGTCTCGGAGCAGGACGACCTGCTCGACGAGGAAAAGCGCATGATCCACGAGATCTTCGACCTGGGCGACACCGTTGCCCGCGAGGTCATGGTGCCGCGCGTGGACACCACCATGTGCGAGGACGACGAGACGGTCGCCGACGTGCTGTCCACCATGCGCCAGACCGGCTTCAGCCGCATCCCCGTCTACCACGAGGATCCCGACAACGTCGCGGGCATCGCGCACATCAAGGACCTGATCCAGCCCGCGCTCGACGGCAAGGGCGACCAGCCCATCGCCGATTATCTGCGCGACGCCACCTTTGTGCCCGACACCAAGGACATCCTGCCGTTGCTGTCCGAGATGCAGACCTCGCACGACCAGATCGTGGTGGTCGTGGACGAGTACGGCGGCACGGCCGGCATCATCACCATCGAGGACATCGTCGAGGAGATCGTCGGCGAGATCGAGGACGAGTTCGACCCCGACAACAAGTATCTCACGCGCCTTTCGCGCCGCGAGTGGCTCGTTGATGGGCGTTTTTCGTGCGATGACGCGATTGAGCTTGGTTGGCCGCTCGAGGAAAGCGATGATTATGAGACCATCGCCGGCTGGATTTTGGAGCTTTGCGACTCGGTGCCCGACATCGGAGAGGTGTTTGAGGTTGCGGGGTACAAGTTTAAAGTGCAGTCGATGCGTGGCCAGCGCATCTCGCTCATTCGCGTGATCGCTCCGGCCGAAACCGATAAGAAGGATTCCGAGTCTTCGGTAGACGAGCCGACGACGTCGGGTGCGGGTTCCGCGAATCCGCACGACGGCGACGAGTAGGACAAGGAAGAGTAGGGGAGAGTTATGGCAGGCCTGTTCAACATCCTTAAGGTCACCGTCAGCGAGGACAAGATCTGCGCGCATGTGCTGGTGAACCCCGGCATGCCGCTCATGACCTCGGAGGACATCGAGGCTACGGCGCGCGTGTACTACCTGGTGCCCGCGATTGCCAAGCACCTGTGCCTGGGCGATTCCGGCCGCGAGTTCCAGGACTGCATGGGTCAGACCGAGCTCTGCCATCTGCTGGAGCACGTGACGGTCGAGCTCATGAACGAGACCGGGCTTGCCGGCAGCATCTCGTGCGGCCGCACGCGCGTAAGCGAGCACGACGAGCGCGTTTTTGAGGTTGAGCTTTCGTGCCCCGACGACGCGCTGGCCATCGGTGCGCTGTCTTCGGCCACCTTTATGATGGACTGGGCGTACCTGCACGCCGACCAGCCTGCCCCCGACGTGGAAGGCACGGTCGCGGGCCTGCGCAACCTGGTGCTGGGCATGCGCGCCGAGGCCGAGGGCAAGGATCCTCACGAGGCCGTCGCCGCTGCGAACGGCGAAGATGCTGCCGAGGACGAGGGCGCTGACGAGGGCGATGTGCCGGTCGACGCCGAGCCCGTTGTCGATGCGACCGCCGAGCCCGTTCCCGCCGAGCCCCAGGGCGTCCCCAACTTTGACGACGAGCCCCAGGTGACGATTGATACCGAGGGCGCGGTTGCCGAGAACCACGAGGCCTCCGCTGCCGTCTTTGGCGGTGCGGCGACGGTTCCGGCAGGACCTGCGCATGAGGGCGGTCTGCCGCTCGTGGACGGCGCCGGCGAGGACCCGGGTGCCACGGTGGCCATGCCGGCTATGCCTCAGGAGTAGGCCTACGCGTTTATCACCATCACGTACCTGCGCCTTTGCCGTACGCAGATGAGCGGAGCGGCAAGTGATGTGCTGCGGGTATAATGGACAGCATTCAAACGGTGGGCACCGACGTGCCCGCAGGAGAGGAATGATCATGGGTAAGACTTTCAGCTTTGTCTCCGGCGCACTTTTTGGTGCCGCTGCCGGCGCTATTGTCGGCGTTGCTCTGGCCCCGCGTTCGGGCGCCGAGACCCGCGCCATGGCTGCCGATATCGCCAACGACGCCTGGGACAATATGCGCGACACCTACGAGCACAGCGCCGAGGAGGCCCGTGCTGCGGTGAATGACTTTGGCCCGATGGTCGACGCCAAGACCGACGACCTGCGCGCCAAGGTCGACCTTGCCCGCGAGCGCATGGACCAGCTGCGCGAGCAGCTCAACGACGCCATTTCGGGCGGCAACGTGACGCCTGCCGCCGACGTCGTGGTCGAGAACGCCGTCGAGGCTGATACCGAGGCTGCGGAGCCCTCGACCGAGGCATAATGCGCGCCGGGGATTTTGTCGGCGCCAAGATCTATCGCAAGCCTACCGAGGACAAGCGCACCAAAAAGGACGGCACACCGCGCAGCCCTAAAAAGCTCGGAAAGATTCACTTTCCGGTCTTTACCCCGGGCGGTACGCGCGTGGTCGGCTTTATGGTCCGCCAGTCCGATATCGCGGGCATGATCGAGCGTCCCGACCGATTCGTAGCGCTCGACGCCATTGGTGTCTACGAGGGCGCCATTGCGGTCGATGACGTCAAGGACACGTACGATTCCGCCGCCGCTAAGCGCCTCGACATCAACTTGGACGATTGCATCATCTGGGTCGGTATGGACGTGCGCACGGAATCGGGCGACGTCGTGGGCTATTGCTCGGACGTTGAGTTCAAGCCACGCTCGGGCATCGTGCAGGCATTCTATGTGACCGCCGGTGCTGCTTCGAGTGTTTTGGTTGGTGACACGCAGGTGCCGCCGACGATGCTGCGCGGCTACGAGAACGGTGCGATGGTCGTCTCGGACGAGGTCAAGTCGCTCGGGTATTCGGGCGGTGCGGCCGCCAAGGCCGCCGAGGCCAGCGTCGTGGTGGGCGACAAGGTCAAAAAGGGTGCCAAGGTACTCGACGACAAGGGATCGGTTGCCGTGGACAAGGGCAGTCGCGCACTGGGCAAGCAGCTCGGCAAGACGCGCGGCATGTTCAAGGCCTTTAAGGACGAATACCAAAAGGCGAGCGGAGGCTCGTCAAAAGCTACAAAATAGCGACGTACCAAATGATGGGAGGCAAGCCGGAGACCTGTTGCTCCGGCTTGCTGTGTTTATGGGGGAGGGCACATGCACCAAAACGGATCCAACTTAAACGGGCGTTCGGATGCGCATCCGACAGCGCGCCGCGACCTGGGGCAGCTGCCCAGCGGTCAGCGCCGCCGTCACCGTAAGCCCGGCGCGATGTATCTCAACCATAGCCGCGGCTTTAGCGATCGCAGCGCGCGCATCGGCAACAGCCGCACACCCCGTCGTTCGTCTCGCCTGCCCTATGCGCTGATCGCCGTGGGTTGCGCGCTCGTGCTGTTTATCGCTGCCGTCGTGGGCTACGTCAACCGCAGCGTGGACGTGGAGCTCAACGGCCAGAAGACCGCGGTGCGCGTGGGCTCTACGCTGCAGAATCTCATCGACGAACAGGATTTGACTGACACCTACGACGCAGGCGACCTGCTAGCCGTCGATGACAGCGTGCTCAAGCGCCATGGGGGCGAAAAGCTGTCGGTGAAGGTCGACGGCAAGCGCGTGAAGCAGGGCAAATGGGATAGCCGCGAACTCGAGGGCGGCGAGAAGGTGACGGTCAAGGATGGCCGTAACACTTACGAGAAGCACGAGGTTCAGGCTACGGTTATCGAGCCCAAGCTCAAGGTCGAGGGCACGGGCGCTATCGAGTATGTGCAGACATGGGGTGTCCAGGGCCGATCCGAGGTGTGGGTTGGTGAGCGGTCAGGCAAGACGCAAGACCGCGGCGAGGTTGTGCCCGCCACCGATTGCGTTGTTGCGTGCGCCAGCGTGGCGCCCAAGGGCAACAAAAAGTACGTGGCGCTGACGTTTGACGAGGGTCCGAGCGGCGCCACCAAACAGATCTTGCAGGTGCTCAAGGAAAAGGGCGTCACCGCGACGTTCTTCCTTTCGGGCGATGCGGCCGAGGCCTCGCCTGCCACGGCCAAGGCGATTGTCGACGCCGGGTGCGAGATCGGATCCAACAGCTACAGCGACGATTCGCTCAAGGGTCAGGACCGTGAGGCGGTGCGCGAACAGATCACGAAAGGCACCGATGCGATTAAGTCGGCGACCGGCGTGAAGACGATGCTGCTGCGTGCTCCCTACGCTGCCTTTGACGAGCAAAACTGGATTGATGCGATGGACCTGGTCTCCGCCGTGGTCTCGTGGAATATCGACTCGGGCGACTGGCTGCTAAACGGTGCCGACGAACAGGTCTCGACGGTGCTCGATTCGGTGACGCCGGGCAATATCGTGCTGCTCACCGATAGAGACGAATGCGCCGAGCAGACACTCGAGGCGCTGCCGCAGATTATCGACGGCCTCATTGCCGACGGCTACAAGATCGTGACGCTCAGCGACCTGGTCAAGACGGACACGTCGCTGAGCAAAAAGCTCACCTCGCTGACGAAGGTCACCATGCCCAAGGACGCCGTGTTCCCCCAACTTGCCGAGGACGACGACACCACAGAGTAGTCATTGGGTAGTCATTTAGGAACGTCCCCAATGACTATGTCACGGATGCGTCAGCGTTTGGTATGCCTGCAATGTGCAGCGCATAAATTCGATGCCGCAGGGCGATGCTGATGCTATAGTTACTGCGGTTAATGAGGGTCAAGAGAAAGGTTACAGGTGAAATCCAAACCTCGACCATACAGTCGATGACCCCATGCAGGTGCTTTTTGCGCATGCACGGGGTGTAAGCGTCGAGCGGCGTGCCGCCCGCGCATGCGTATACATATCCAGAAGCCCCCGGACGTCGCACATGCGGCCGCGTCCGGAGGAATAATGATGGGGAGCACCATTGAATTATCTGAGTGAGATGCTCAAATTGCCGGTCTTGGACGTCGACGGCGAAAAGCTCGGCGTGGTCAACGATTTTGGTATTGCTACCGGCGAAGTTTTTCCGCACGTGACGTCGCTCGCGTTCCGCGGACCCGGCAAGACGCCGTTTATGATTAGCTGGCGCAAATGGGTCGACCGTATCGACGAGACGGGTGTACACCTTAAGACGTCGGCCACCGAAATCCGTTTTTCGTACCTGCAGCCGACCGAACTCCTGCTCGCCCGCGACGTGCTCAACAAGCAGATCGTCGACACGCAGGGCATGAAGGTCGTGCGCGTCAACGACATCAAGTTTTCCATGTCGGGCGAAAATCAGCTGCGCCTGCTGGGCGCCGAGGTCGGTGCCCGCGGTCTGCTACGCGCCATCAGCCCCGCGCTCGAGCATATCGTCGAAGGCTTTATGAAGCACCTGGGCAAGCCGCTCAGTGAGGACATCATCGCTTGGTCCTACATGGACCTGCTCGACCGCTCGACCAAGAACATTCAACTCTCGGTGTCGCATAAGACGCTCGGCGAGCTGCACCCTGCCGACATCGCCGACATTATCGAGCAGCTCGACCCGCGCCTGCGTGCGCAGGTGTTTGCGCAGCTCGATACTGCCCAGGCCGCCGAGGCCATCTCGGAGTTCGACGACGACGAGCTTATGACCGAGATGCTCGAGGGCCTGTCCGACACCGACGCATCGTCGATGCTGGCCATGATGGACCCGGACGACGCCGCCGATCTGATCGACGAGCTCGATTACGAGAAGGCCGAGAAGCTCCTGCGCCTGATGGGCGTCAAGGAGGAGAAGGCGATTCGTAACCTGCTGGGCTATGAGGACAACACCGCCGGCCGCATCATGACCTCGGAGTTTGTCTCGCTGCCCGCCACGGCGACGGTCGGCGATGCCATCGAGGCGATTCGCAAACTCGACGAGGACTTTGAGAGCGTCTACTACGTCTATACCGAGGATCCGAGCGGCATGCTGACGGGCGTGCTTTCGCTGCGCACGCTGATCGTGGCCGACCGCGACGCCACGCTGGGCCAGCTCGCCTATCGCGATCTGGTCTACGTGTCGCCCGACGAGGACCAGGAAGACGTAACGGACGAGATGACCAAGTACGACCTGGTTGCCATCCCTGTCTGCGACGAGAATCGTCATATCCTGGGTATCGTGACCTTCGACGACGCCATGGACGTTATCGCCGAGGAGCATCAGGAGGACCTGCAGATCGCCGGTGTCGGCTCGGGCGATAGCGCGTCGGACGACTCGACGAACGTGCTCAGCTGGTTCGTGCATCGTCAGTACTGGGTCGTCGTGTGGGGCATTGCCTCGTGCCTTATGGCGACGGTGCTGGGGACGGCGCTGGGCTCCGCGCATCTGGTGGTGTTCCCCATGTGCGCCATGCCGCTCGTGCTGCTGGCCGCCTCGCGCATGGTGTCGTTCGTCAAGAACTACTTCCTCGAGTACGACGGTCACGACGACGAGCCCAAGCCGTACCTGGGATTCTTCTTCCAGAGCACGGGCATGGGCCTGATTCTGTCACTCGTGACCTACCTGTGCGCGCAGCTGGTGCGCACCGCCGCGTTCCCCGATGCCACCATGTTTGAGGAGCAGCTCTTTACCGGCTGCTTTAACATCGCGGCCATCATTTGTCTGATCGGCAACATGAGCGCCGTGATTTACCTGATGGTGCTGTTCTGGCGCGATGAGCACGACCTCAATACGTCGGGTACTGCCATGAACGTCATCGCCGTCATGATCTCGTGTGTGGCGTACTGCATCGCCGCGGTGCTGCTCACCATGTCGGTCATGGGGTAGGTGGTCGCGTGCAAAATACGAAGCAAAAGCCGATCACCAAGCAAAAGCTGACCATCGCGGCCATCTTTGGCGCCATGGGCCCCGGTCTTCTGGCGGCGCTTTCGGGCAATGACGCCGGCGGCATCGCCACGTATTCCAGCGCGGGCGCCAGCTATGGCTATAAGATGCTCTGGATGCTTCCCGTCATGACCGTGCTGCTTATCGTGACGCAGGAGACCGCGGCGCGCTGCGGATGTGTCACGGGCAAGGGCCTGGCGTCGCTCATTCGCGAGCGCTTTGGCGTGCGCAAGAGCGTGCTGGCCATGGCGGCGCTGTTAATCGCCAACACGGCGGTGACCATCTCGGAGTTCGCGGGTATCGCGAGTGGCCTTGCCCTCTTTGGCGTTCCGGCGAGCATCTCGGTGCCGCTCGTGGCGCTGCTGGTGTGGATGCTTACCATGTCGGGCAGTTTCCAGCGCATCGAGAAGATTTTGCTGCTGGTAAGCTGCGTTTTCGTGACCTACATCGTCGCCGCGTTTATGGCCGGCCCCAACTGGGGCGAGGTCGCGGTCGACTTGGTCGTCCCCAATATTCAGAACGATCCCAGCTACGTGTCGCTCGTGGTCGCAACGATCGGTACCACCATCGCACCGTGGATGATCTTCTTGGCTCAGAACAACGTGGTCGATAAGAATGCGGGCGAGGACGATATCGTGCTGCAGCGTATTGATACCGTGAGCGGCTCGATCGCTGCTGATATCATTGCGGGCTTCATTATCATCACGACCGGTACGGTGCTGTTCCCGGCGGGTATTCAGATTAGCGATGCCGCCGATGCCGCCCGCGCGCTGGAGCCCATCGCGGGCCAGTGGTCCACGGTGTTGTTTGCCTCGGGCCTGGTCGCAGCGAGCTTTTTGGCTGCCTGCGTGCTGCCGGGCGTTACGTCGAGTGCCATCTGCGAGGCTTTTGGTTGGGAGCGCGGCGCCGACCGCAGCTGGGACGAGGCCCCGGTCTATCGCGGCATCATTACGGCTATCATCGGCATTTCTGCCGTGTTGGTGCTCATGCCTGGCGTCGATTTGTTCCAGATTATGATGACCTCGCAGGTCATCAACGGCGTGCTGCTGCCCGTAGTCCTGGTATTTCAGGTGGTTATCGCGGCGGATCGCCACATTATGGGCGCCAACCGCAACGGCCGCGTATGGAACGTGCTCACTTGGGCGACTATCGGCGTGATTACGGTGCTGACGGTCGTCATGTTTGTGCTGCAAGCGATGGGCTACGGCGCGTAGCGCCCACTTTTGCTTCCGAACAGGCCGCAGCGATGGGCTGCGGCCTGTTTTTTGTCTGCTATAGGGCGTTAGTTATATGGCGGTGGACAAAAAATGCCAAATATGAGTACTGTTGCTAAGTGAATAGCATTTACATCCAAAAAGATAGTGAACATAACCTATAGTATGTTCACTAAAATTGGCTTCAATACGCCTTAAACCAGTCGGGTTGGCTGCTTTAGGGGGTTATAGGGGTCGCCCGAACGTCAATTTGGGTGGTTTTGCCTGCTACTAAAATGGTATCAGTACTCATATTTGCCCTTTTTTGCCCACAGACCTTTGAGGTCGCGGCGAAAAGGGCTTGTTTTGATTGTTTGGGGCAGGCGCGAGGCACGGAAACGATGTCTGGAGCGGCGGAGCGGCTTGGAATTCATCCGTAGAGGTCTTCATTGGCTGGCGCCAGGAGTGCCTCCAGGTGCCGGTACAAAAGGAGCGTCCCTAACTGGCGCAGGGGGCGTCGGCCGTGGCTGACGCCCCCTGCGGGTGTACGCAGATTTTGCTGCGCGTTACTTGTCGTCACCGAGCTTGTGTGGCTTGTAGGCGAGGGCATTGACGAGCGCGTCGACAGCGGACTTGACGGCTGCCGGCTGTGGATCGTTGACGTGGTCCTCGGGGTGCACGGGCAGGTCTTTCTTGACTGCATCGTGGATCAGGTTGAGGTACTCGGTCACGCCGGTAGTCGACAGATGCGTGCCGTCGCCATCGAACAGGTCGTTGCGGTTGGCGCTGTGCCCGTACCAGTCGATAACGCGTACATTCTTGTAGCGCGTGGCGGCGTTGGCGATGGCTTGGTTCGTGGACTCGACCCACGGCTGCGGGCTACGCGTGTTTACAAACACGACGATACGCTGCTCGCCGGCGTCGGCCATAATCGCGTCGACCTGGGCGTCCGTTACCAAACCGTTGGTGCCCAGGGCAAAGACCACGATCTTGCCGGCAAGGTTCTGCTGGATATAGCCCTCAAATGTCGCGCGGCCCGCATCGAACTGGCGGCCCTTTTCGGCATCGATATGGCTGTGCGGGAACACGCCGTCAAAGGTGTCCACGGCACGCAGCGACACGGAGTCGCCGATCATAAGCAGATCGTAGGAGCCATCGGGGAAGCCGTCGTTGTCCTTGTCGGTGTCGTCGGCCGCCTGCTGGTCGGTGGGCGCGGTGTTTTTGGCTTCCTTGTTCAGAACTTCGGCGCCCTCGCCGCTCAGCGCAGACGTCTCGGGCACAAAGATCAGACCGCCCAGTGCAACGACCAACACGACAGCGCAGGCTGCGCAGACGGGGACGTGCGCGCGTGCCCAGTTGGCGGGCGTGGTGGTGCCATCGCGGAATTCGGCGACGGTGCGGCCGAAGGCGCCCTTTCTAAACGGAGTCTCGATAAAGCGATAGGAGCACTCGGCTACGGCGACCACCAGCAGCACCTGCAAAATGTATTGCCACCAGGGCGTATCGTTGATGTTGGCGACCGGGTTCATGAGCAACAGCAGCGGATAGTGCCACAGGTAGATACTGTACGAGCGCTTGCCAACCCACACGAGCGGCTCGGCGGACAGCGCGCGGGCAACCATTCCCTGGGGCTGCACACAGGCCGCGATGACCATGAGCGTGAGGATGGAGCATAACAGCGTGCCTCCGCGATACTGGAACGCGGTGTAGCCGTTGGTGAGCGCGACCATGGCGGCAAGGCCAACCAGACCCACGACGCCCAGCACATCGATGGATGCGGGCGAGGACCAAAAGCGCACGAGGGCGCTCGGCTGTGCCGGGGCGGTCTCGGCTGATTCGTCGGCCTTCTCGCCAGGCTTGCCCTCGGCGTTCTTGCCGTGCTTGGCGGCGCCAGCCAGGTGATTGAACCCCAAACGATGAGCGAGACGCACCGGCGCCAGGTCGCGATCGGGGATAAAGGCCATCCAGGCACCCAGCAGCAGCGAGAACACGCGGGTGTCGGTGCCGTAGTACACGCGGCTGGGGTCGGCGGCAGGGTTGTAAAGCGCCATCATGGCGAGGGCGGACACCGCGGAAAGGCCCAGAACCACGCGGCGCGTGTTGGGCTTGCTCACATGCATGGATACCATGGCAAACAGCAGTGGCGGCCAAATCAGGTAGAACTGTTCCTCGATGGCGAGCGACCAAAAGTGCGTGAGCGGCGAGGGGTCGCCCAGAGCATTGAAGTACGAAACGTTTTGGGCAATCTGCCACCAGTTGTTGAAGAACAGCAGCGACGGCAGGATGTCGGGGCGCATCTTGGTGAGCATCACGTGGTTAAAGACGGTGCACAACGCGCAAGTCACCACCACAACGGTTACCACGGCGGGGAATAGGCGGCGAATGCGGCGAATCCAGAAGCTCTTAAGGTCGATGCGGCCGGTCTTAGCGACTTCGTTGAGCAGCAAGCGCGTGATCAGATAGCCCGAAAGCACAAAGAAGATCGTGACGCCGAGCAGGCCGCCCTGAGCCCACGTGAGGTTGAGGTGATAGAGCACCACAGCGACGACGGCGAGCGTACGCAGGCCGTCGAGCGCAGGAATGTAGCGGGACTTGGGACGAGCGGGCGCCTGCTGGTAGGTAGCGGACGAGTGTGTGGCGCCGGTGTTGGTCTTGGCTGTATGGGCGCCCTTGTTGGTGGGCGTTCGATGCGGGCTCGGGCCGCGTCGCGACTCGCCGGTGCGGCGGTCGGCGCGCGGGCGTTCGTGCGCCGACCGGTTATCGGGCGCGCGGCGCGGGTCGCGTGGGCTCGATTGTGGGAGTTGCTCCATAAAACATCATCCAATGACGAGAATAATCAGCACATATTCATTGTAGCTGCCTGCTCCTGTGAATGCTTGCTGCTGGCGTAACCTCAAGCGCGCGTTCACATCAAAGTGAACTAAAGTTATAGGGGTGCGAGAGCGCACGATCGACGGCCGACGGTGGGCGTAAGGCCCGCAGACGAGGAGGTTTCCATGGCGGATCGCGGCATCGTTGCGGTGTTCGGCAGCATGAACATGGACCTTTCGGTGGCGTGCGAGCGTATGCCGCGCGCGGGCGAGACCGTCGGCGGCAGCGGTTTTATCACCAACGCCGGTGGCAAGGGCGCTAACCAGGCCGTCGCCGCCGCGCGCATGGGCGCGCGCACGTGCATGATTGGCGCGGTCGGGCGCGATGCGTTTGGCGATGTGCTCGTGGCGGGGCTCCAAGATGCTGGCGTGGAGTGTGACTTTGTGGCGCGCCGCGATGACGTGGAGACGGGAACGGCGACCATCATTCGCTGCGAGGGCGACAACCGCATCGTGCTGTCACCGGGCGCCAACCATGCGCTTGCGGGCGAGGACGTTGCCTGCGCGCTGAGACGTCTGGTGGCCGATGAGCGCGACGGCGACGCCAGCGATATTGCCCCGGCTGTCGGAAGCGTCTTTATCGTCCAGGGCGAATGCGACCCGATGGCAACGGCCGCGGCACTCTCTTGTGCCCACAGGCTGGGGTTCTATACGGTCTTTAATCCAGCTCCTGCCTGCGAGTTGCCTGCGGAGGTCTGGCCTGCGGTCGACCTGGTCTGTCCCAACGAGACTGAGTGCCAGGCGCTGACGGGCATCTTGCCCGGGGATGATGCGAGCTGCGTCGCGGCGCTCAATGCCTTGCTCGCCAAGGGTGCCGGAGCTGCGGTCATCACGCTGGGTGGCGCCGGCTCGGTTACGCTCAGCGATGACGGCGGGCCGCTGCGCATGCCGGCGCTTTCGAGCGCGGTAGTCGATACGACCGCCGCGGGCGATACGTTTATCGGCGCGTTGGCGGCGGCTCGCCTAAAGGGCTTGCCGCTCTTTGAGTGCATGGCCGCGGGTGCTCGCGCCTCGGCAGTGACGGTGTCGCGCCTGGGCGCTCAGCAATCGATTCCCACGCGCGCCGAAGTTGAACATTGGTTTTGTTAAACGATGAAGACGGAGAAGCGGAGTAGAACAATGGCAACCAAGAAGCTGATCCTTGATCTGGATATGGGTGTGGACGATGCGATGGCGCTGGCCTATGCCATCGCGAGCCCCGAGGTGGAGCTCGTGGGCATCACCACGTGCTTTGGCAACGTGCGTGTCGAGCAATCGGCGCACAACTGCCTGGCGGTGCTCGATCTGCTGGGTCGCCCCGAGGTTCCGGTGTACCTGGGCGCCGATCGTCCCATGAAGGCGACTGAGCCCTATACACCGCCGGCGTCTACCACGCTCATCCATGGTAAGAACGGCATTGGCGGGGCGAGCGTGCCCGCGTCGCCGTACGAGCCGGTGGGGGCGACGTCGGCCGACGGTAACGCGGCGGTCGATTACCTGATTGATGCCGCGCGCACCTATGGCCCCGATCTGATCTACGTGGCGACCGGTCCGCTCTCCAACCTGGCACTTGCCCTGGAGCGCGATGCGGCGGCGATGATGTCTATCGGTCGCGTGGTGGTAATGGGCGGCGCCCTGACCGTGCCCGGAAACGTGAGCGCGGGCGCCGAGGCCAACATGGCAGGTGATCCCGAGGCGGCCGATGCCGTGCTGCGTTCGGGCCGCAAGCTCACTATGGTGGGTCTGGATGTGACGCATCGCGTGGTGCTCACGCGTCGCGACATTGCCGGCTGGACGGGCTCGGGCACCATGGCCGGTTGCGCGTTTGCGAGCATGGTGGAGCACTACATTGGCTCGTATGAGATGAACGCCCCCTACCTGGGTGGCTGCGCGCTGCACGATCCGCTTGCCGTCGCCGTGGCGATTGACCCCACGCTCGTGGGTGCGCTCAGCTGTAACCTGCGTGTTGACTTGCTGGGCGAGTATCGCGGCCGCACCATCTGCGACGAGCACCGTCTGTCCGATCCGGACAAGAGCGCGCTCGTGGCGCTGACTGTGGATGCTCCACGCTTCCTGTCCGAGTTCAAGGCGCGTATGGCCCGCGTCCTGGGCTAAATGATTTTCACGCCCCGTCCCATGTAGTCAATTTGGGACGGGGCTTTTTTAGCTACCGAGTAAATGTGCCCGTTGGGGGAATAGTTGCACCACTTCGCTTGACAACAGGCTAAACTAGCTATTAAACATTTACTATTCTGTTTAGATTGAATTTGCGGTCGTTTAGTTGTCGAGTCACGGGGCGGTCAGGCCACGATGCTCGACCGCGACCGTTGCTGGGGGGAACTATGGCTAAAGCAAGTGTTCGCGAGATCAGCCGCATCACCGGTTTTTCGCCTGCGACCGTGTCCAACGCGCTCAACCGCAAACGCAGCGTGAGCGAGGAGACCGCCAAGGTCATCCTGGAGTGCGCACAGTCGCTCGGCTACCAGCAGTCGACGCAGCTCGAGAGCATCCAGTTCGTGCTTGCGCGCAAGACGGGCGCCATCCTGGACGAGAGCACCTTCCATCCCGCGGTTATTGAGGGCGTGGAGCGCCAGGCGCGTCGCCACGGCATGAGCACGAGCTTTGTCTCGCTCGACTTTAGCGACTTGGACGCCGTGCGTCCGCAGGTCGAGGGCCTGATCGCCGATCCGTCCGCTGCTATCGTGCTGATGGGTACCGAGCTGGGTGAGGAAGACTACGCCTTGTTTGCCAACGCCGCCGCTCACCTGATCGTGCTCGACGGCTGGAGCGATCGTCAATACTTTGATGCCGTGGTCATTGCCAACACCGATTCGGTACTGCGCGCCGTGGACTACCTTATCGAGAAAGGTCACAAGCAAATCGGCTATCTGGCGGGCGACCTTCGCATCCGCAACTTTAAGGACCGCGAGCGCGGCTATCGCCAAGCGCTTGAGGATGCGGGCCTCGAGGCCAATCCGGCATGGCGCGTCACGCTGGGCACCACGCTCGAGGACGCTTATCGCGATATGGGCGCGTGGCTCGACAATTCCTCGCGCGAGGATCTGCCAACGGCTTTCTTTGCCGAAAACGACGTGCTCGCCGTGGGTGCCATGCGCGCGCTCAACGAGCACGGCATACGTGTGCCCGACGATGTCTCGATCATCGGCTTTGACGACCTGTCTTTGGGCGCCTTCTCCAACCCGCCGCTCACCACGGTGCATGTTCCCAAACACGAGGTGGGCGAGATCGCGGTGCGCCGTCTGGTGGGCAACATCCGCAATCCCAAGAGCTATACCTGCAAGACGGCCGTATCGACCTATTTTGTCGAGCGCCAAAGCGTGCGCGAAATCTAGGCAGAACGGCGCTTGATGAGCGATGCCCCCAGCTCGATCTTGAGCGGGTGATGCTCGGCCTCGTCGATGATCTCGACGAGGCGTCGTGCGGCGATGATGCCCATATACTGCGAAGGAACGTTGAGCGTGGTCAGCTGCGGCTGAACGTAGGTGCCGCCGATGTTGTTGTCGAAGCCGACGATGCGTACGTCTTCGGGCACGCGATAGCCGCGCTCGATGAAGGCTTTCATGGCTCCAATAGCCATATCGTCAAAGACGGCGACGTAGCTTTGGGCAAGGGGCTCGCCCGAATCAATAATGTCGAGCATGCCCGAGTAGGCCTCGTCTAGATCGACGGCGAGCTCGTGGATGATGCCGCATTTTTCCGACCCGGCTAGCTGACCGATGGCGTGCTCGTAGGCGAAGCGTCGTTCGGCGAAGTTGCCCAAGGTAATGGGCGTCGTTAACAGGCCGGGGACCGATCCATACTTCGAATACAGGTACTGTACGGCAAGTGTCATGCTGGCAGCGTTGTCGATCTTGACCGTGTCGACCCCAACGCTCATGCATGAGTCCAGCAGCAGCAGAGGGCAGTCCAGCGATGCAAACGGCAAAAAATCCGACTCGTACATCTCGGTTGCGAGGATGATGACGCCGTCATATCGTGCCTCGGCGATGTCGGCGATCTGTTGGTGAATGTTTTCGAATGGCGAGTAGTTCACCAGCGAAAACGAGAATCCCGCATGCCTAAGGGCGCCCTCGACTCCGGCGAGCATGTCGGCGAAAAAGGGGGTCGCAAAGATGCGGCGCCGGTTAAAGGCAACCAAGGCAACGGTTCCGCTTCTTTGTCGCTCGAACTTAATCTTGCTAAAGTCGTAACCTAGGGCTTCAGCGGTGCTGAGCACCAGCTGCCGTGTTTTTTCGCTTACGCCGCGTCGATTGTTAAGTGCAAGGGAGACGGCCGCTGCCGAGATTCCCAGCTGATCAGCAATTTGTTTTGCAGTAACGGCCATGGTGGTTCCTAACGGTTCTTAACTTAAAACGAGCTTAACACTCGGCTGTTCATTAAGCTAAATATTTAGTAAGTTAACTTAAGAATCGATAGAAGTTAAGTTGCGTCCCCAGTAGAGTTTGTCTCAACAAACACAACAGCAAGGGGGACGAGATGATCAGCGTTATTTCCGAAATGCCCGTTACGGATGAGAGCTATCCGTTTTCGAGCGCTGAGCGCTACTGTCATCTGAGCGCTACTGTCATCTGAGCGCGAATGGCTACGTCGAGCGCGAATATCGCGTTGACGGCACCGCCAACGTGTATCGCACTGCCGACGAAGATGGCGGCGTAGAGGTCATGACCGCCGATGCCCCCTATTCCAATCGCATTGTTGTCCGCGCGCCCAAAGATCCGGCGCAGGCGAGTGGCAACGTGGTGGTCGAGATTATCAACCCCACATCGTTCATGGAAATCGAGCGCATGTGGATTCTGGGCTACGGCGAGTTTGTGCGCTCTGGTGACATCTATGTAGGCATCACCAGCAAGCCCAATACCATCGCCAAGCTCAAGGAATTCAATCCCGATCGCTATGCCTTTATGAGTTGGGCGAACCCGACTCCCGAGCGACCCTTCGACTATGATCCGGCCGAGCTCGAGCGCGGCGGCGCACTTCCCGACATGGACATCTCCTACGAGACGGGTCTGTTTTGGGATATGCTGACCGATCTTGCGTGGCTCCTGCGCGAGGACTCCGACCTCAACCCGATCCGCGATTATCCGCACCAGGCGATCTGCCTTACGGGATGGTCCCAGTCAGGCGCCTATCTGTTCCGCTACCTCAACAGCTTTGCCTATCGCGAGGAGGTGCGCCGCGACGGCCGCGTGTTTGACGGTTATCTGTCCGGCGGCGGCATCCATTCGCTGTGCACTCCCGTCAACCAGTATGAGTGCTGCCGGGACTATGCGCATCACCTGATGCGCGTGGAGCACGTCGAGGAGCCGTTCATCGCCCTTCAGACCGAAAGCGAGAACGGTCGCTTTGAGAGTTGGCGCACGCTTATGCCCGATAGCGATGCCCCCGATTTTAAGTACCGGCTGTACGAGGTGACGGGCGCCTCCCACGATACGCAGTGGAGCTATGTCGACTATTACCAGGACGACGAGGATCTTAAGCGTATCGACCACCTGCCGGTGCATGTCGGCAAGCATGCCGAGGCAAACGCCTATCCGTCGCAGTATCTCTTCCACGCTGCCTTCCGCAACCTGTTCCGTTGGGTCCGCACCGGCGCCGCGCCGGCAACGTGCCCGCGCATTGAGCTGGATGCAAACGGCGAGAACGTAAAGGATGCCCTGGGCAACACCAAGGGCGGTCTTCGCACCTGCCTGCTCGAGCATCCGTTTGCCCGTTACTCCAACACGAGCCTGGTCGAGCCGGGTCAGGGCACGGTCGATAAGACGAGCGACAAGGATGGGCTGTTTGGCCACATGGAGTCGTTCTCGGCATCGATGCTCAAGGAGCTGTACGGATCGCTCGAAAACTACCGCGCCCTGTGCGAGCGCGATACGGCGATTGAGGTGTCGCAAGGCTTTGTCTGTGCCGAAGACGCCCGGGCGATCGTTGACTTTGCCGTGAGGTCCGCGAGCGAGCGGGGACTGAACTAGTAGGTATTAAGACCGGAGAGGGGTCTGTAATGGATATGACGTTGAACCAAGACGCTGTCGCCGAGATCTGGCGTCCGGTCGTTCTGACGTTTGAGAGCGCCTGTTCGTTCGACAACCCGTTTTTGGATGTTGAGATTTGGGCGGAGTTTGTCGGTCCGAGCGGCAGGGTGATCCGCCGCGAGGCCTACTGGGACGGCGACCGCACCTACCGCGTCTCGTTTGCCCCGACCGAGCTCGGCGCTTGGAACTATGGTATCGAGGCTCCCGAGCAGACCGGTCTTAATGGCCGTGTGGGCAGCGTCGAGGCTGTACCGTACGCGGGCGACCTCGACCTGTATCACCACGGCTTTATCCGCGTCGCGGACAACCCGCACTTATTTGCCTATTCGGATGGCACGCCGTTTTTTTGGCTCGGCGACACCCACTGGGAGTTTGCCTACCGCGAGAGCTGGGACAAGTCGAACCACCCTGGCATGACGAGTCAGTTCCGCGGCATGGTCGACCTGCGTGCCAAGCAGGGATTTACCGTCTACCAGACCAACTTGCGCTCTGACATGGGCGCAGATGGTCGCTACTGGATTGACGGCGGTATGCCCAAGGGCGCAGAGGATCTGCCCAATGTTGCTTTCTACCGGCAGGAGCTTGATCGCCGCATGGCCTATGTCGCCGATGCCGGTTTGGTCAACGCGCTTGGCCAGGCATGGGCGTTTTCTATTCGCGGCGATCATGGCGTGGAGCATCAAAAGCACCTTGCCCGCTATCTGGTGGCGCGCTATGGCGCATATCCGATGGTTTGGACGCTTGCCGGCGAGGTTGCCGGGTATGGCAAAGAAGATCGAGCCGCTTTGATCGACGGATGGCGTGAGGTCGCCTTGGAGATCGAGGCCCGCGACGGCTATGGCCACCTGGCTACGGCGCACTATACCAACGAGCGCCCCTTTGCCGATTACTACCAGGACGAGGCTTGGATGGACTTTACGCTCAACCAGGCCGGTCATGGCGATTACCTGATCAAGGCGAGCGACTACTTTGATTATCTGGCAGCTCATGACGACAAGCCCTTCGTCGAGGGCGAGGCGCTCTACGAGTTTTGCTCGACGCTCGAGGAAATGGGTACGCGCCTGTGCACCGCAGACATGTTGCGTCGCGTGGCGTATATCTGCATGCAGGCGGGCGGCGCTGGCTATACCTACGGAGCCCAGGGCATCTGGGACAACGTGTGGGAAAGTCCCGAGGAGCTCGATCCCTTTATGGCGATCTTCAACCG
This sequence comes from uncultured Collinsella sp., assembly GCA_902493855.1. Classification (GTDB taxonomy): domain Bacteria; phylum Actinomycetota; class Coriobacteriia; order Coriobacteriales; family Coriobacteriaceae; genus Collinsella. The sequence goes on along the minus strand of CABUQV010000001.1, from coordinate 32,545 downwards.
TTTTGGCATTACGTGGGCCCAGGCGGTAGACGGAGAGGGTGCAGTCCAGATGGGCTATATGCGCTCCTTCTACGAAGAAAATCACTTCTGGGAGCTCGCTCCCTACGAAACGACCGATGCGGGCAACCTGTTTGCCAACAAGGCTCCGCTGGCAACCGCCAACCGAGACCTTTCGCGCATCGTCGCGTACTTTGGCGATACCGTGCGCCGAAAGCTTGCTATCGAGGGCGTGCCGACGGGCGCTGCCTATGCAAGCCGATGGTTTAACCCCCGCACGGGCGCATACCGTGACGGCGAGAACGTCTCTGTCGTCACGGACGGCATCACACTGCCTGACAAACCCGAGGTTGGGGATTGGCTCCTCGTCCTCGAGCTCAAGGCATAACCATATTTCCCTTGGTCATAGGCGGGAAAGAGTCGGCCGCAATTTCCCGCTTGACAGCTAGATGAATCGTTTAGAGAGGATCAGTGAACACGAAATGAGCGTTCTCGATTCGATGCAGGGCTTCCTCGAGAAGCATGTTGGCCCCATTGCCCACAAAGTGAGCAGCTTTAAGGTCGTAAAGGGCCTTATGTCCGGCATGATGGCGACCATGCCCGTTACGCTGGGCGTGGCGCTGCTCTCCATCATCAACGGACTGCCGATCCCGCCGCTGCAGGCGTTCCTTACCGGCACTGGCATGTCGGCGACGATTGCCGATGTGTTGGTCGTCACCATGAACCTCGGTGCCATCTACATGTGCGCTTCGGTTTCGTACTCCTACGGCAAGGTGCTTGAGAACAAGGGCCTTACGACGACGGTTGCGTCCATTGGCGTTCTGCTCCTGCTGATCCCGCTGGGCCATGCCGAGGACGGCTCGACCTTCATCACCACCCGTTACCTGGGCAGCTCGGGTCTGTTCGTGGCCCTGCTCGTGGCGCTGATCGTGCCGAAGGCGCTTAACTTCCTGATGAAGCATATCGCCATCCCCATGCCCGATTCCGTTCCGCAGTTCGTCAACGACTCGCTGTCCCCGATGTTCTGCGCCATCGTCATCTTTACCTCGGCCGCGCTGCTTAAGTGGGGCATGGGCCTGACGAGCTACGGCGATGTCTTTAGCCTCATCAACTCCACCATTGCGGTACCCGTTATGTTCTTGGGCTCCAGCCCGTGGGCCGTCGTCGTCTACTTTATCCTGTGCAACCTGCTGTTCTTCTTTGGTGTACATCCCAGCGTCCTGATGAGCGTGTACATGCCGGTCGTTTCGACGTGCGCTCTGGCCAACGTCGAGGCATACCTTGCCGGCCAGCCGCTTCCGTATCTGCCGTTCATCGTTATGTTCTCCGTGGGCTCTGTTGACGCCCTGGGCATGGAGCTTGCGCTGCTCACGGCCAAGTCCGAGCGCTACAAGACGCTTTCCAAGGTCGCTCTGGTGCCTGCTATCTTCAACATCTCCGAGCCCATCATCTTTGGTACGCCCGTCGCCATGAACCCCTATATGTTCATCCCCTACATCCTGCTCAAGCCGATCGCATGCGCCGTTGCCGCCATTGGCCTGCTGCTGGGTCTTGGCAACGCGTATAATCCGACGGTCAATATGCCGTTCGTCGTGCCGCTGCCCATCACCGACTTCTTCATCGGCGGTCCTGGTCTGGTTGTCATTGTCTGCGCTGCGATTCTCGCCGTTGCCCTGCTGTTCATCCCGTTTGTCAAGATGGCCGACAAGGAGGCCCTCGAGGAGGAGGCCGCCGCAAAGGCTTCTGCCGAGTAGGTCATTGTCCGTAAGTTCGTAGGTTCGGCCGATCGCGTTGATTGCCGAAGCATATAAGTCCCTGTGAGGGGTTACAGGAAAGGAACTGCAATGAAAAACATCGTTCTTATGTGCGCCGGTGGCATGTCCACGAGCATCATCATGAAGAACATCAAGAAGGCTGCCGACGCCGAGGGTCTGGAGTGCGAGGTCTCCGCCCACGCCGTCAGCGAGGCTGCCACCATCGGACGCAATGCCGACTGCATCCTGCTTGGGCCGCAGGTTGGCTATGCCAAGGACGAGGTTTCTGCCGCATGCCCCGAGGTACCGGTCGGCGTGATCCCCATGGCCATCTACGGCATGATGGACGGCGCCAAGGCTCTGGCCCAGGCCAAGGAACTGATGGGACTGTAGGTATGACGGCAGAAGAGGTTCAGCTTCAGAGCTTTCAGATCATTGCAGGTGTCGGTTGCGCGCGCAGCTGCTACATCGATGCGATTCACCTAGCTCGTGATGGCAAGTTCGAAGAGGCCGAGGCGAAGATCGCCGAGGGCCAGCAGCACTATGCCGAGGGTCACGCGGCTCACGGTGGCCTTGTCCAGCAGACTGCAGCTGGCGAGAACCTGAGCATCGATCTTTTGGTTGTCCATGCCGAGGATCAGCTTATGAGTGCCGAGGGCTTTGGCATCCTTGCCAAGGAGTTCGTGGACGTCTATCGCAAGATGGGCGCGTAACCACGGGCCTTGCAGCCAGATTACCCCCGCGGGCGGTGTGCTCGCGGCAATAGGGCGGCATTGATTTCACGTACATACATATGCGGATAGAGAGGGTCCTTCGGGGCCCTCTTTTTGTTGCCCTTGTATGTTCAGATTGTTTACATACCGTTTAGGCTGATTTCTCTACCGTTTACGGGACTTTCGCGCTAAACTACTAAACAAAAGAGTAAAACATTTAGTAAACAGAACAAAACGAAACATGCGTCTGTTTACTGAATATGTGATTAGGGGAGGACGTACATGGATAAGATCAAGCTCGGTTTTGTGCCCACGCGCCGCAGTATCTTTAGCGCGCCGGACGCGATCAAGTATCGCGGCCTGACGGCTGATCGCCTGCGCGAGATCGGCGTCGACATCGTGGATATCGACGACATCAATGACGAGGGCCTGCTGTTCGACGACAGCCATATCGAGCCTATCGTGAAGAAGTTCCGCGCCGAGGGCGTCGACGGCATTATGCTGTGCCACGCCAACTTTGGTACCGAGTACGTTTGCGCTCGCCTTGCCCGCGAGCTCGGCCTACCCGTGCTGCTGTGGGGCCCGCGCGACGAGCGCCCCGAGCCCGACGGCACCCGTCTGCGCGATAGCCAGTGCGGCCTGTTCGCTACCGGCAAGGTCCTGCGCCGCTTCCAGGTGCCCTTCACCTACATGACCAACTGCCGCCTGACCGATCCCGAGTTCGAGCGCGGCGTTTGGGACTTCTTGGCCGTGTGCAATGTGGTCAAGACCTTCAAGCACACCCGTATTCTGCAGATGGCCACCCGTCCGTTCGACTTCTGGTCGACCATGTGCAACGAGGGCGAGCTGCTCGAGAAGTTCAACATCCAGCTTTCGCCTATCCCCATGACCGAGCTTGTCCAGGCCGTACGCGACGCCCAGGCCGACGAGCAGGCCATGGCCGCCATGCTTGCCCACATCAACGACAGCTTTGAGATCTGCATCCCCGAGGACAAGGTCCCCGCGGTCGCCGGTCTTGCCATCGCCATGAAGCGCCTGGTCGAGAAGTACGGCTGCAACGCCGGCGCCATTCAGTGCTGGAACGCTCTGCAGGACGAGTTGGGCATTATGCCCTGCGCCGCCAATGCCATCCTCAACGAGATGGGTATCCCCATCGTATGCGAGACCGACATCCATGGTGCCATCACCGCGCTGATGGTCGAGGCCGCCGACCTGGGCCGTCACCGCGGCATGTTCGCCGACTGGACCGTGCGCCATCCCGATAACGAGAACGGCGAGCTGCTGCAGCATTGCGGCCCCTGGCCCTGCAGCTGCGCGGCCGTCAAGCCCAAGCTCACCTACCCGCTGGCTTTCGATCACCCCGGCGCGCTGACGGCCGAGGCCAAGCACGGCGACCTCACCCTTGCCCGCTTTGACGGCGACAACGGCGAGTACTCGCTGCTGCTGGGCAACGCCCGCGGCATCGACGGCCCGGCCGGCATGGGCACCTACCTGTGGGTCGAGGTCGACAACCTCAAGCGCCTCGAGGCCAAGATCGTCGAGGGTCCCTACATCCACCACTGCGTCGCCATTCACGCCAACGTGGTGCCGGTGCTCTACGAGGCGTGCAAGTACATCGGCATTGCCCCCGACCTGTACGACCCGATTGAGCAGGACGTTAAAGCTTACCTGCGCGGCGAGTAGGGTCGTGCCTACTTTGTAGCAACGAGCCGGCGCGCTACCACAGCGCCCAACCTTGCGGTTCAAGCCGTCGCTTGCGTACCAAAGTACGCGGCGCTCCTCTTTCACCGCAATCTTGGGCACTGTGGAAACGCGGTGGCTTTGACTTTGGAAATTCCCTGAAAGGAGTTTTTCGTGGCAACTATCGAAGAGCTTGAATCCCTGCGTTGGGACCTTCGCCGCGATTGCGTCGATATCATCATGGCTGGCGCCGGCGGGCACATCGGAGGCGACATGTCAGTGATCGACGCCCTCATGACCCTCTACGCCAACCATCTCAACATTTCGCCCGAGACCGTCGACGATCCCAACCGCGATCGCTTCGTGCTCTCCAAGGGCCATGCCATGGAGGCCTACTACGCGGTGCTCTGCCACGAGGGCTATCTGGACCTCGATGACGTCAAGGCCCGCTTCTCCAAGTTCGGCAGCCCCTACATCGGCCACCCCAACAACAAGCTCAAGGGCATCGAGATGAACTCGGGCTCGCTGGGCCATGGCCTGCCCGTGGCCGTGGGTATGGCGCTTGCCGGCAAGATGGACGGCCGCGACTACCGCGTCTACACCATCATGGGCGACGGCGAGCTTGCCGAGGGTTCGGTCTGGGAGGGCGCCATGAGCGGCGGCAACTACCAGCTCGATAACCTGTGCGCGCTCGTGGACCGCAACCGCCTGCAGATCAGCGGTAGCACCGAGGACGTCATGAAGCAGGATTCGCAGGAGGAGCGCTGGGCCGCTTTCGGTTGGAACGTGCTGTCCATTCCGGGCAACGACGTCCAGGCCATCGACGCCGCACTGACGCTGGCCGCCGAGACCTGCGGCAAGCCCACGGTCATCATCCTCAACACGGTGAAGGGCTATGGCTCGCCCGTTATGGAGGACAAGGCAGCCTGGCATCATCACCTGCCTAACGATGAGGAATATGCCCAGATCATCGCCGATTTCGCTGCCCATAAGGAGGCCATCAATGGCTAACAAGATCGCCAATCGCAAGGTTATCTGCGACACGCTGCTCGAGGCCGCGAAGACCGATAAGGACATCGTCGTCCTGTGTTCCGATTCCCGCGGCTCCGCGTCGCTCACGCCGTTCTTCGATCAGTATCCCCAGCAGTCCATTGAGGTTGGCATTGCCGAGCAGGACCTGGTGGGCATCGCCGCCGGCATGGCCTCGTGCGGCAAGAAGGCCTGGGCCGCCTCGCCGGCGTCCTTTGTGACCACGCGTTCGTATGAGCAGTGCAAGGTCGACGTTTCGTACTCCAACACCAACGTCAAGCTCATCGGCATCTCGGGCGGCGTTTCCTACGGCGCCCTGGGTATGAGCCATCACTCCGCGCAGGATATCGCCGCCATGAGCGCGATTCCCAACATGCGCGTATATCTGCCGAGTGACCGCTTCCAGACCGCTGAGCTCGTGCGCGCCCTGGTAGCCGACAACAAGCCGGCCTACATCCGCGTGGGGCGCAACCCGGTCGAGGACGTGTATACCGAGGACGAGTGTCCGTTCCAGATGGATCGCGCCACCTGGGTGCGTCGCGGCACCGATGTGACGCTCGTCGCCACCGGTGAGATGGTCCGCCATGCCGTGGACGCTGCCGACCTGCTGGCCGAGCAGGGCATCTCGGCGACGGTGCTCGACATGTATTGCGTCAAGCCGCTTGACGCCGAGGCCGTGATCGAGGCCGCCGGTGCCACGCGCGCCGTCGTTACCGTCGAGGAACACAGCCCCTTCGGCGGCCTGGGCTCTATGGTCGCGCAGGTGGTGGGCGAGCATTGCCCGCGTCCGGTCAAGTGCCTCTCCCTGCCCGACGCGCCGGTCATCACCGGCACGAGCCCCGAGGTCTTTGCGCACTACGGCCTGACGGGCGAGGGAATCGCAAAGACGGTCGCCGAGTTCCTCGGCAACTAGTAGAAACAGACGCTGCGCGGCCGCCAAGCACCGCACCTTGCCGTTCAAACCGTCGCTTGCGTACACAGAGTACGCGGCGCTCCTCTTTCACGGCAATCTGCGGCACTTGACGGCCGCTCGCTCCTTGTCCGTCGGGTCGTCTTCGATTTGGCGGAAGGAATGGGAGAGTACATGAGCAAATACATCATCGGAATCGATCAATCCACGCAGGGCACCAAGGCGCTGCTGGTGGACGAGGGTGGCCATTTGATTCATCGTGCCGATCGCCCGCATCGCCAGATTGTCAACGAGGCCGGCTGGGTGAGCCATGATCCAGCCGAGATCGCCGCCAACGTGCTGGCCGTGGCGCGCGCCGTGGTGGAGGAGACCGGGGTCAATCCGGCCGACGTCGCCGGCATCGGCATCTCCAACCAGCGCGAGACTACCGTTGCCTGGAGGCGCACGACGGGCGAGCCGCTGTGCGACGCCGTGGTGTGGCAGTGCGCCCGCGCCCGCGAGCTGTGCGACGAGCTGGCCGCGCGCGAGGGCGTGGCCGAGCTGGTGCGCGACACGACGGGTCTAGTGCTCTCGCCCTACTACCCGGCGGGCAAGATGGCCTGGATCCTCGCGAACGTTCCCGCGGCTGCCGAGGCCGCGGCGGCGGGCGAGCTGTGCCTGGGCACCATCGATGCCTGGGTGGTCTGGACGCTCACGGGCGGCGCGGAGTTCCGCTGCGACTGGTCTAACGCCAGCCGCACGCAACTCTTTGACCTGCGCCGTGGCTGCTGGAGCAAGCCGGTGTGTGAGGCCTTTGGCGTCGACGTAGCCTGCCTGCCGCAGGTGACCGATTCCGACGGCCTGTTCGGCATGACGGACCTGGGCGGCTTTTTGCCGGCGCCCGTGCCCATTCACGGCGTGCTCGGCGACAGCCATGCCGCCTTGTTTGCCCAGGGCTGCCATAGCCGCGGCATGGCCAAGGCGACCTATGGCACCGGCAGCTCGGTCATGATGAACGTCGGCGACGAGTTCGTTGCCAGCTCGCACGGGCTTTCGAGCTCGCTTGCGTGGCGTATGGACGGTGTGACCGAGTATGTGCTCGAGGGCAACGTGAGCTACGCCGGCGCCGTCAAGACGTGGCTGCGCGACGACCTGGAGCTCATCAACAATCCCGAGGAAGTCACCGACCTGTGCTATGCCGCCAATCCGGCGAGCCGCGTTTACTTTGTGCCGGCGTTTACCGGCTTGGGCGCGCCGCACTGGGCGAGTGACGCCGAGGGCTGCGTTTTTGGCATGACACGCACCACGGGCCGCGCGGAGTTCGTAAAGGCCGCCGATGAGTCGATTGCCTATCAGATCTTCGACGTCATCGATGCGATGGTCGAGGATTCGGGCGCGGCGCTGGCCGAGCTTCGTGTTGACGGCGGTCCCACGCGCGACGCGTACCTGATGCAGTTTGAGAGCGACTTGGTTGGCTCGCCCATCCGCATCGCGAGCAACGACGAGATGAGCGGTCTGGGCGCGGCCTGGGCCTGCGGCATTGCGCTGGGCATGTACACGCGCGATGTCGTCGACGTCTATGGGGCCCGCGGCATCGTGGAGCCTGCCATGCCCGCCGGCGAGCGCGCCAAAAAGATCGCCGGCTGGCGCCACGCCGTAGCCGCCACCATCTCGTACACTGCCTAGCATGATTTTTCTGGGACGGGGATTAAAAACCCATCGATCCCCGTCCCAGGCAGCTTATTTGGGACGGGGCTTTTTTGACTGGTATGATTGGTGCGAACATTCGAACCAGCTAAAAGAGCCCCGTTCCAAATTGACTACCGAGAGGATCTGCCATGGAGCGCATCGCGAGTTTTTCCGTTGACCATCTGCTGCTTGAGCCCGGCGTGTATGTGAGCCGCATCGACCGCGATCCGGCGACCGGTGCCGCCGTCACCACCTTTGACCTGCGCCTGACCACGCCCAATAAGGAGCCGGTCATGAACACGGCCGAGTGCCACACCATCGAGCACCTGGGCGCGACGTTCCTTCGCAACCATGCCGAGTGGTCGAGCCGCATTGTCTACTTTGGCCCCATGGGCTGCCGCACGGGCTTTTACCTCGTCGTATTTGGCGAGGTGACGAGCGAGGAGATCCTGCCGCTCGTGCGTGAGCTGTTCGAGTTTGTCGCCGACTTTGAGGGCGATGTCCCCGGTGCCGCTCCCGAGGAGTGCGGCAACTACCTGGACCAGAACCTCCCCATGGCAAACTGGCTCGCGCGCCGTTACCTCGACCGCGACCTGGCTGATATCGACGAGAAGCACCTGCACTATCAGCAGGCATAGGGCCGCCCTCTGCCTCCAAACCGTTCACACGGAGATATCGACCGTTTAACTGTTTAGAAGTGTTTATTCGAGGTCATTAGCACTAGCTCGCTTAAACTAGTTCTCAGAGTGATATTCAGGCAAGGCTCCTGAAGCAGCATCTGTTGACATTGATTGTCGGGTTCTGCTTCGGGAGCCTTGTTCTGTTTAGGGGGGCACATGGAAATTGTTAAACGAATTAATACCAGCGCTGTCCTCTGCGTCGATGGAAATGGCAGACAGTTGGTTGCATTCGGCCGTGGTCTGGGGTTTAAGAATGTCGGAGATGAGGCCCCTCTTTCGGAGATTCAACGAACGTTTTATAACGTTAGCTCTCGCTACATCGCTCTCGTTGACGAGGTCCCCGACGAGCTTCTCGAGCTTACCTCGGATGTTATTGATATGTCGACAGGTTTGCTGCCTTATGAGGTGAGCCCTAATTTGCCGTTTATCCTTGCGGACCATATCGCGTATGCGGTTAAGCGCAAAGAGCAAAATATCGTTGTCCGCATGCCTTTATCGTTTGATGTCCGCCAACAATATCCCGTCGAATTTAAAATCGGCGAGTATGCACTTAGGATAATCAGGAAACGTCTTAACGTTAGGCTTCCAGCTCATGAGGCAGTTGGAATTGCCATGGCGTTTATCAATAACATGGCCGATTCGGACTCATGCGAAGTAGTTAAAGAGTTTAGCGCGGATATCTACGATCGTGTTCTGGAGGAGTCAACCGTTGCTGTTGAAAATCGGCTTGGCATTCAAGTTGATCGGGAAGGTTTCGATTACGCAAGGTTCGCAACCCATCTTCAGTACTTATTCAATAGATTGAACTCTGGCGAAAGCATCGTGAGCGACAACCGCAAGATGTACCTCTCGCTCAAAAAAGAATATCCGGTGGCATCAATGTGCGCCGATGATATTGCTTCTGTTCTCAGCCGACTGACGGGGCGGGAACTTATAGACGAAGAAAGACTCTACCTCATGATGCACATCAATCGAATTGCATCGAAAACAAGGTAATTAGTTGGCAAAGGCGCGCGCTTTGCTGATGGTTACATATAAAACTCAACATGGGAGAAATGGTATTTATGGCAGATACAACCAAGCTCGCTGCCGAGATTCTCGAGATGGTGGGCGGCGCAGACAACGTTACATTTGTAGCTCACTGCATGACTCGTTTAAGGTTCAACCTTAAGGACGAAAGCATCGTAGACGATGCAAAAGTCAAGGCGATTGATGGCGTGATCGACATTCGCCATTCCGCGGGGCAATATCAGGTGATTGTGGGACCTAAGGTCGATAAGGTCTATGAAATCGTTGCCAAGGAAACCGGGATTGATGCCGGAGATTCCGAGGCAAGCGAAGGAGAGACTAAGGGCTTTCTGGGAAAGCTAATGAAGTTCATCAGCGGCATCATGATGCCCGTTCTTCCTGCCTTGATCGCATGCGGAATGATAAACGCCATCCTTAGTATTCTGACGACGGCGGGTGCTGTTTCCGCCGAGAGCGGAATATACACTCTGCTGTACGGCATGGGAAATGCCTGCATGTATTTCCTGCCCGTTCTTGTCGGATCATCTGCTGCTCAGTTCTTTGGAGCCGATCGATATATCGGTGCGGTACTCGGCGCAATCCTGGTTTATCCGACTTTCGTTGCTGCGGCCGGCGCGGGCGATGCGCTGGATTTGCTCGGCATGAAGTTCACAATGGTGAGCTATTCCTCCACGGTGTTTCCTGCTATCGTGGCGGCTTGGTTCGCATCCGTTCTTAATAAGTGGCTGCGGGCGGTTCTTCCCGATGTTGTGGCATTTGCGCTCGTCCCGTTCCTGACGGTTGCTGTTGCCGCCCCCGTCTCGCTCCTTGTGATCGGCCCCATTATTCAGCAGGCGAGCTCTTTGCTTGCGGCTGCAGTGCTGGCGGTCTATCAGTTCAGCCCCGTCCTTTGCGGCGTTATTCTCGGGCCGATATTCGGTCTCGTTATGATTCCCCTTGGACTCCATTGGGCCCTGATCGTGCTTTCCATCAACAATATTATGACCGTCGGCTCCGATCCTATCCTTGGACTTCTCTGCTGCAGCATGGGTGTTGTCGGCGCTTGTTTGGCGTTTGCCCTCCGCTCGAAGGACCCGAGTGAAAAGAGTCTTGGGTTCAGCTGTGCCATTACGGGCTTTTTCGGGATTACGGAACCGGCGCTGTACGGCATCATCTTGGAGCACAAGAAGATCATTATCGCTTCCATGGTCGCCGGAGCAATCAGTGCTGTTATTCCGGCGATTTTCAACACCTGTACGTTCGTTATGACGTCGAGCGGCATTTTTAGCTTTCCCGGTTATATGGATCCTTCTGGTGATATGAGCAGCCTCATCGGCGCAATTCTTTGCAATGTCGTCGGTTTAATTCTTAACTTCGTTCTCGTTTACATCCTTTATCGCCCTGATGAAGAGGCAGTAGTGGAGTAGACAATTATTCGGGATGTAAGCTGCCGAAAACCCCGCGGCAGATTGCATGTGGTGGGCTTGCCGTTGATTCACGCGAGCCCATCCTCATTTTTGGAGTGACTAGCTATGACAATTACTGCCGATATGACGTTTGGCGAAATCGCGCTCCTTCCTGAGTTCGCTGGCTTTGGCGAGCACCTTATGCTTTGCCGGCCTTCAACTTGGGAGCGCATGTGGAATAAACCCATTGTATCTCATATGAATTCTGAGGCTAATCCATATGAAACTGCTCGTGTTTTGCGTGGATTGAATCGAATTGTCGAGCTCGTGGATGACGGGAGGCAGGTTGCCTACGATATTTGGGATGAAGCCGACTGCATCCGTGATCCGACTCGGCGCAATACGAAACTGTTCTTCTTTCCCGGGAGACCTAGGGCTCCCTTTATCATTGCGGTTTCGGGCGGAGGTTATCAGAGCGTTTGTCATCAAGTGGAAGGCTTTCCCGTTGCCCCCGAGCTCAACGATGCGGGCTATAACGTGTTCGTGCTGTCATACAGGGTGAGGGTCGAGCCTTTGATGCCGCGCCCAATCGACGATTTAAATCGAGCCGTCCGTTTTGTCCTGGAGAATTCAGCGAAATTTAATGTCGCAAAAAGTTATGCAGTTATCGGCTTTTCTGCTGGTGCGCATTTAACTGCCGAGTGGGGGACGGACAACAAGGGATTTGCGTCCTACGGATGCGAGGCGCCAAAAGCCTTGGCCCTGTGTTACGCACCGATTGATCTTCATGGCTTTGAGAACGCATCAGACAATAGATTTCTTGATTCGGTGTGCGGCGGGGCTGGTCACGACTCGCTCGATGATTTCTGTATTAATCAGCATGTGTGGGAGCAGTATCCTCCGACATATCTTTGGCAATGCGCTGACGATGATATTGTATCGCCCGACAATTATGAAAAGATGGTCGATGCTCTGGATGCAGCTGGAGTACACCATGAGGGAGTCATGTATTCAGAAGGGGGGCACGCATTGATGAAGCCCCATGCGCCGGAGACCGACTACTGGTGTATGAGCGTTATTGAGTTTCTTAAAGATTATCTCGACTAGGAAGCTGCATGTCGCTTTTTGAGCGGGTGATTTCGTCATGCAATGTTTTCGGTATTGATCGTGGTCGTGGATGAACGATGTTCTAGAATGTTCATACTGTCACATAAACGAACAGGAGCGAACATGCATATCTACTCTGTATCAGATCCCGAGTTCAAATCCTATGGTCGCGTGTGGGATGACGTGCCGTCCAACCTGACCGCCCCGCTTGTCGAGGCGCTTGCGGCCGCGCCCATCCCCGAGGGTAGCAAGTATGTCGCGAGTGCGCCGGAGCTCGAGGGCGTCAAGGATGCCGACAAATTGGGCTTTCTTATGTTTGGCGGCCGCCCCTTCCAGCTCGGCTGGTGCAACGGCCACAACACACGCCTCAACTGCCTGGAGTATCACCGCGCCAGCGAGTTTAACCTGGGCGCCCGCGACTTTATCCTGCTCGTGGCACATCGCTGGGAGATTGAGGACGGCAAGCTCGATACCGCGTGCGTCAAGGCGTTCCGCGTGCCGGCGGGTACGGTCGTCGAAGTCTTCAACACCACGCTCCACTACACGCCCTGCATGGTCGACGACGGCGGCTTCCAGGTGATGGTGGCGCTGCCGGCGGGCACCAACGGCCCGCGCCCCGAGGCTGCAGCCGACATGCCTGCCGCCGGTGACAGCTACTGCTACTGGAAGGCCGACAAGTGGGTTCTCTGCCATGCTGACAGCCCCAAGGCTGCCGAGGGTGGCTACGTAGGCCTCGTCGGCAAGAACCTCGACATCACCTGCGACTAACTGCATTAACTTGCGGTGGAATAGTTCCCGTTTAGGCACCGCGGGCCGCAAAACAGGAACTATTTCACCGCAACTGCCCAAGCCACCACAAAGGTGCCTGTCCCCATTGTGGTGGCTGCCTAGAGCTGGCTGCGCAGATAGTCAGCCATATATGGAACAGCGAAACGCACGTAACCGCGGCGCGCCTGTTCGATTACGCCGGCGTCGATGAGGCGCCGGCGATACTTTTGCGCATAGTCGGGTGTGACTGACATGCGCTCGGCCACATTGGAGATGCGCGACACGCCGCCTTCGTCATCGGTCATCGCGGCGAGAAACGCAACGTCTTGGTCTGACAACGCGGCGAGCGTCGTTTCGCAGACATCGTTTTCGAAATCGACCTTCGACGCTTCGATGGCTCCGTCGATTTGCTCGCGCGCTGCACGTTCTCCAGCCTTGCAGCGATTGGCGATGTTATAGCCGATGAGCTGCAGCATATAGGGTGAGCCTTGGGTCGCGCGAGCGGCACAGAGGCGAAGATGGCTTGGAATATCAAGGCAGAGCTCTTCGAAAGCCCGCTGGTAATAGGCGTCGACATCTCCGACCGAAAGCGGTTCGAGCGTGACCTTGCGAGCGCGGTTGAGAAACGTCAGCATGCGGTCATTGAGTGTTGCGCAGACGGCTCCCGGAAGGCCCGCCATGACGAGTGCGACGTTGAGTCGTTCGCCGACCAGTTCTTGATAGGCGGTGACGAGCTGTCTAATCTCAGGCGAATTTGCCTGGAGCTCGTCGATGAGGATGAGGATGCCGTGTCCCTGCTCGGTCAGTTTGCGCGCAAGCTGCGTGAGTTTGAACTGAAAACTCTTGGTCTCCTGCACGTCTCGTGTGAACTCGAGGCCTGCCGAGAACCCAAAACCACTCAGGCTGCCACCCGTGAATTTGGGAAGACAGCGTTTGTTGACGTAAGGCTCGCCTGCCTCTTGGATTTTCTCAACAATGCGCTCGAGCATATCCTCGGAGGCCACGGTAGGCGTGGCGACAACGAAGCCGAGCTTGCGTGCGCGATCGGCAAGTTCCCACAGAAGAACTGTCTTGCCGCTGCCTCGCTGACCAAGCATGAGCGTGGCTCGGTCGCGATTGCCCGGCTCCTGCTCAAGGCCGGATATGAATGTCGAAATTACCGTTTCGCGCCCGACTAGATAAGAGGGGCGATTTCCAAATGAGGGGGAGAAGATGGGTTCGGTCATAAGTCTCCTTTCCTTTTTTTCCTATTTTTTCCTTTCTTTCCTATTCAGTCAAATGAGTTGTTGGGCGAAGGCGGTCACGTAGGCTTCACCGGCAAAACCTCGACATCACCTGCGACTAGAATCTTCTGTCTCGATCTGTAACATCTAGCGGGCTAAATCGTCTCTACCTGTTACAGATCTAGACAAACCGCAGGGGCCCGCCCGAAAATCTCGACCTGTAACACCAGGCCCGGTTTTGGCTGCCTAACTGTTACAGATCGAGACAAACCGTGCCCAATCCGCCGCAAAGGTGCCTGCCCCCTTTGTGGTGGCTGGCGGTTTGGGCGGGCAGGTATCAAAAAGTGTCAGACGGGGGCGACTGCCGGACGCCCGTGCGCGAAAAGAAGTGTCGGCCTGCGCCGCTGTTGTTGAGAGAGGCCCCGTTTGCGGGGATACTGAAACTACGACAAACAGCGTGTGAAAGGATTGATGCATGGCTTTCCGTAAAGACTTCCTGTGGGGCGGCGCAACGGCTGCCAACCAGTGCGAGGGCGCCTACAACGTGGATGGCCGCGGCCTGGCCAACGTGGACGTGGCGCCGCATGGCCCCGAGCGCTATGCGGTGGTCTCCGGTCAGCGCAAGATGCTCGACTTCGAGGACGGCTATTACTATCCCGCGCAGACCGGCATCGATTTCTACCACCACTACAAGGAGGACATCGCCCTCTTCGCCGAGATGGGCTTTAAGACCTTCCGCATGAGCCTGGCGTGGACCCGTATCTTCCCCAACGGTGACGAGGCCGAGCCCAACGAGGCCGGCCTGGCATTTTACGAGGACGTGTTCCGCGAGTGTCAGGCACACGGTATCGAGCCGATCGTGACCATTACGCACTTCGACTGCCCGATCCATCTCATCAAGGAGTACGGCGGCTGGCGCAACCGCAAGCTCATCGACTTCTACAAGAACCTCGCGACCACGATCTTCACCCGCTACAAGGGCCTGGTGAAGTACTGGCTCACCTTCAACGAGATCAATATGATCTTGCACCTGCCGTTTATGGGTGCCGGTTTGGTCTTTGAGGAGGGCGAGAACAAGGAGGCCGTCGAGTACCTGGCCGCCCACAACGAGCTCGTCGCCAGCGCTTGGGCAACCAAGATTGCCCACGAGATCGACCCCGAGGTCAAGATCGGCTGCATGCTTGCCGCGGGTAGCTATTACCCCTACAGCTGCCGTCCGGGCGATGTGCGCCAGGCGCAGATTGACAACCAGAGCAACTATTTCTTCGTCGACGTTCAGAGCCGCGGCTACTACCCGGCCTATGCCGTCAAGAAGCTCGAGCGTCTGGGCATCGATGTGGGCATGACGGACGAGGACCGCGAGATTCTGGCCGCCAACACCGTCGACTTCATCAGCTTTAGCTATTACAGCACCCGTTGCTCCGCCGGTGCCGATAACCCCGATGTCGAGCGCACCCAGGGCAACGCCTTCGCCGGCGCCAAGAACCCCTACCTGCAGGAGAGCCAGTGGGGCTGGGCCATCGATCCGCTGGGCTTCCGCATCACCCTCAACGACTTGTACGACCGTTATCAGAAGCCGCTATTTGTGGTCGAGAACGGTCTGGGCGCCAAGGATGTTGTCGAGGAGGATGGCTCTATCAACGACGACTACCGTATCGACTACCTGCGCCAGCACATCGCCGCGATGCGCGATGCGGTGACCGAGGACGGCGTTGACCTGCTGGGCTACACCACCTGGGGCCCGATCGACCTGGTGTCTGCCGGCACGGGCGAGATGTCCAAGCGCTATGGCTTTATCTATGTGGACCGCGACGACGCCGGCAACGGCACCCTCAAGCGTTCCAAAAAGAAGAGCTTTAACTGGTACAAGAAGGTCATCGCCACCAACGGCGAAGACCTGGCCTAAGGGCGCTGAGGCACTCAACCTTGGGGCTCCAACCCTCCTCGCGTACCTAAAGTACGCTTCGTCGGGCTTGTCGCTCCCAATCTCGAGCACCTCAGGCCCTTAGGAGGCGGACCTGACCGCCGTGTTTCGGAAGTCCTGCTTTATAACGTCCTAACCAAGACACCCGGCGAGCAGTTAATGCCCACCGGGTGTTTCATTAAAAGAAGTGAAAGAAAGCAAAAGAAGTTAAAACTTGCAATTGCACTACGGCGCGAGAACATCCAGCGGAACAACTTGGACGCCGCGGTCAGTGACATAGGCTTGTGAGCCAAATCCAATGATTGCGACTTTCGAAACTGGCGGGTTGTTTCCGGCAGCGACCATACGCTTCTCGACAGCAACGAGACTGTCAGACGCCTCTTCGATTTGAGCAGAGCTGAGTTTAACTTCGATCGGAATCCACGTTCCACCGGGAGCCGCAATGACTGCATCGACCTCTAGATCGCGAGAATCGTGATAGTGATAGAGACCCATTCCATTTGCTTGCGCATAAACCCACAAATCATGAAGGGCCAACGATTCAAAAAGCAGTCCAAGCGTCTTGAAGTCCAGCAGTAATGTCTCCGGAGTCGCCCCGAGCGCAGCGGCCGCTAGTGACGGGTCAGCGAGATGATGCTTCTTCGATTCTCTTAGGTGCACTGGAGATCTCATTGCAGGGTTCCATGCGGGAATATCGCGAACGAAATTAACCCGAGCGAGAAGAGATATGTATGATGACGCCGTTTGTCTCGACACCTCTCCACCAAGATCGGCTACGAGCGTTTTGAGTGTCGCCAAAGTGGATTCATTGCGCGCAAGCGATTCAATGACAGCTTTGACCTTTTCAGGGTCGCGGCGAGAGCCGTCGACATGGGACAAATCTTCTTCGGCAACTATGTCGATGTATCGTTTGGCCATCGCGGACGCAGCCCGCGCATCGTGTCCGACCGCCGCAGGCCATCCACCACGAACAACGCACTCGGCAATCGAGGCAGAATCCAGCGACCCAAAAGCGCCATTGAACTTTTTGCCAGAAATAATGCCCGATAGCTTAACTGCACCGCTGGATTTACCAAGTTCGAAAAGCGTCATGGTATCCATGCGCAGTTTGGCGAACCTTCCAGCGCCACTGTGCATCGGACGTTTGTCGTCTCGCGGTGTTGCCGACCCCGTAAATATGAACTGGCCAGGCTCACCGCCACGGTTGTCACATTCAAACCGTGCCGCGTCCCAAAGTTTCGGAACCTCCTGCCACTCGTCAATTAGCCGTGGCACCTCGCCGGAAACGGCAAGAGCTGGGTCAGTCTCGGCGCGTAAGCGATTCTCGAAGTTGCGGGACGGGTCCATGAGAAGGAGCCTGGACGCCGCACGGGTCTCGGCTGTGGTCGTCTTCCCGCACCATTTCGGTCCTTCGATGAGAACGGCACCGAATATGCCCAGCAGCTGGTCGAGCTCATTTTCGATAATTCTAGTGTAGTACTTCTTTGACATAATTATCACCATTGTTTACCAGTGCGTTTAACTAAATTTACCATTTGCATTTAACCAAATTTTGCTTTTTTGATTAACCAGATTTACGCATTTTAGTTAACGAAACAGATTAAACATTTACTGTATGAGTTGGCACTTGGGGACGTACTTAAATGAGTGGCAGTTGGGGACACTCCTTGCCGAATGTGGCGGCTGTCGAATGTGGACGCTGTCCTTGCTATGCCACGGTCACGGCGACCTGGGCGTAGCGGGTGCAGGGGCGCTCGGCGCGCGTCTGGACGGTGAGGGTGAGCACGAAGCGGTCGCCGGGTCGTGCGTCGGCGGGCACGATGAAAGCGGCGTCCATCGCGCATTCATGCCACAGCGACAGATCCTGGACGCCTGCATAGCTCGACGGGTCCACGGCGACATCCCAATGCGCATCGAAGCCCCTGCCGTCGGGGTCGACGATGGTCGCTGAAAGGGCGACACGCTCACCGGCTGTAGCACTGCGGTCGGTCGTAACCTCGACAATATGTGCTGGATGTGAGCAGATGGCCGGATCATGGGCGCACCATTGTGCGCGGGCGGCAAAGTCCTCCTGATACGCTCGCAGGTGGGGATTGAGGTTGCTGCTCGCGGGTGAACTCAAGGCGGCAAGGCCGGCGGGCGCGTCCGAATCGGGATGCCCGTCCAAGAACATGCGGCCGAGCAGCGTGTCGAAGCCGCGGTCATCGATACCGCGCAGGCCAAACGGCAGCAACGGAATATAGGTCATGCTGTCGCCTTCGGCCATAAAGTCGCCGCGCTCAAACTGCATCGCGGGCATGCCTTCTAGACCCCAATCCAGACGGGCATGCTTGCCAAACTGAAAGCGCTCGGGCTCGTTTTCGTAGACCTTGCCGTCACCATAGAGCATATAGCGTGCCATAAGGGGGCCGTTGCCCTGCGTGAGATTCTGCTCGGGCCAGGGAGCCTTAAACAGCGGCAGCGTATCGGGCTGAGCCATCTTGGCGTCGAAATAGTTTCCATACATATAGGGCGTACGCCAAAAGATGAGCTTGGGAAAGAGCTCACGCCCATGGTCGAGCCACGAGTTGTCCTGTCCCACGCCATTGGCAACGCCACTCACGCGCACCTTCTGATAGACCCGCTGCTGCACGGCTGGCCATTCGGGCGTGGCGCGATAACGTTCGGCAATACTCATGAGGGCACGAACGATGGTGTTCATGCCACCCCAGCTGAGCAGCCACAGCGTGCGAGGGTCGTCATCCATGATGGCGTCGGCGATGACGCGCGACCCTTCAGTCTCCTCAGTCACGTCACCCTCAAAAGCAACATTTCCCACAAACGTACGCTCGATCATCTGCGCGGGTGTGGGAAACGGCGGCTCGTCGGCAGCGTCCGCATTCGCCTGCAACTGCGGCCAAGCCTGGGCGTACTCATTACTCCAGAGACTCTCAATCCAATGCTCGGGAAACGGCCGATACTCACGAAGCTCGCCGGCCAGTGGATCGGGCTCATGAGGCACAACATCCCAGGTATAAGAGCGACGCCCCTTAGTCCGCCAATGCGGATTTACCTCGCCCAGCGTATGAACCCCATCGCCAAGAAAGTGATACTGCGAAGCCGTGTACACCACAGCCTGCACATCAAGCAAGTTAAGATACAGAGCCAAATGAACAAGCGAGTTCATATCGTCGACTTCCATATCGGTAGTAACAATCGCCCGAGTCAAATTCTGAGACATAAGCAAAGCTCCAACCAAAATAATTTCAGCCAGTTACGCGCAAGGCAAGACGGGACCCACGCCCCCATCGCCCGCGACCCGGCGGCCCGCCGGAAGCGCCCGACCAGCGTTTCGAACAACGTTAACTTAGGGGCTCTGACCTTTAGTTTTGTAAACATTCCGCAGCGCGAGCCCCACTTATCCGATGCTCCGAAGGAGCAGGATGAGCGGGGCTCATGCGCGAGGACGTTTACAAAACTAAAGGTCAGAGCCCCCGATGGGATGGTTACCTCGAAACTCTGGACGACCACTCCCAGCAGCCCACCGGCTCGCCGTCGACGAGTACGTTGCCCCCGTCGAAGTCTTGATAACACAGGTCGTTGAATTGATGGATCCACACGCCATGGTTGAACGTCTTTTTGGCCGAGCCGTCGGCTTCGCGATACACGCCGGTCAGGTCCTCGACATGGCTAAAGTAGGTGAGGTGCACGTTGGCGCCGGCATCGCGCAGACGCGCCGTGAGCGGCAGCACGGTCTGTTGCGGCGGCACGAGCTCGTCGCCCTTGGAGTGCGTAAACCACAGCGGCGTCTTGGCGAGCGCGGCTACGTCCTCGTCCGTGGCGTTGTACCACGGGGCGCAGCAGGGAAGGCCCGCGGCGAAGAAATCGGGGTAGTCGGCGCACAGGCGCAGGGTCATAAAGCCGCCGTTGGAAAGGCCGGCGACCACGATGCGGTCGGTGTCGATGCGGTCGGCATGCTCGGCGACAAACTCGTCGATAAGCGCCTTGAGCACGGAGGAGTAGATGCTCTGGTTGGAGCGACCGAGTTGCTCGACGCCGTTGTCCATCCAAAACGTGGGCGACTGCGGCACGAGCACCCAGGCAAAGCCGCCAAAGTAGCGCTGGATCTGCGCCTGGCTAATGGCCGTCACGCGATTGCCGATATAGGCACGCGTGGCGCCTTCGCCTTGCGTGGTGCCCTTGCCCTCGCCGGCGCCGTGCAGATACACCACGAGCGGCGCCTTTTGGGGCACGGCCGTGGCCTCGGGCGCAAGGGGGTTGAAGCATGCCGAGTCCTCGGCCTTAAAGCTGGGCTCAAAGAAGCCGTATTCGAGCGCGATGCCGTCGACGGCGGTCTTTTGCGTGGCGTTGCTCCAGCCTTTGAGCGCGGGGCAGATATCGTCACGGCAGGTGTCGAAGACCAGGCCGCAGGTGGGATCGTCGCCGTCGTTGCCAGGAAGAGCTGTGAGCTGCGTGATGCGCAGCTGGTCATCGAGCATGTGCGAGCCCATGACGCCGCCTTCGATGGTCTTGGTCAGGCGCTGCTCGGCGACCTCGAGCGCCACATGGGTGCCCACGGCGAGCTTACGGCCGTCCTCGTTGCACGGATAAGCGGTGAGGACGTTGACATAGCCCACAGAGGGCGCGGCATGATCTGCGCCGCGCTCCTTGCGCATCAGGACCTCGCCCGTGCGCTCGTGACGCTCTACATATATATGGAAGGTGTTTGCGTCGATGTCGTTGGCGCGTACGGTGCAGGGCAGGTCGAGTACGACCTTGCTGATCCAGGGGCCAAAGTCGCCCAAGGTGGTGACGGTTGCGTACGTACACGATTTGAGTTCCATGAGCTGCCTCCCTTGCGCAGTGAATGCCTAACATTCGCGGCAATACAATCTAAACATGTTTAGTGTAATCCAGAATTACAGAATAGCCAGATGAACTCGACAAAAAGTCATAGTAAGCAGGTGATGAACTACTAAACATATGTTTACTACCTTCTAGCAGGGGTTTTGTTGTTGAGTTGATAGGTTATGGAGGTGTTCATTAAAGTAAAAGCCCACGTAGACAGCTATATATCAATACAGAAGCAAGGGGACGATTTGCTGCTGTTCAGTTACGTTCACCCCCGATTTCCTACCGTTCACCGGACTGTAGACGGCAAATTTGCCACAAGTTTGGCGCTCCGTGTAAACTAAAGCACGTAAACGTTCAGTAAACACTTTGTTTACACAAGCGTATCCAAGGGTCTGGCAACCGTAAGGGGTTATAGTCGCCGGGCCAAAGGCGTGCCTAAGCCCAAGGGGCTGGCACACGAAGATATGGGGAGGGGTCCCATGGCAGTAGATAACAAGCAGATTGCCACCGATGTCCTCGAGCTCGTGGGCGGCGCGGAGAATGTTTCCGTTGCCACCAACTGCATGACGCGCCTGCGTCTGACGCTCAAGGATAACAACAAGGCCGACGTGGAGAAGATCAAGAAGGTCAAGGGCGTTCTGGGTTGCCAGTTCGCCGGCAGCCAGCTCCAGGTCATCATTGGCCAGAACGTGCCCAAGGTGCTCGCCGAGTTCGTCGCCATCTCCGGCGTCAAGCAGGGTGAGGCCATCAACGAGAACCTCGATGCTCCCAAGGAGAAGTTCGAGCTCAAGAACCTGCCCAATATCATCCTCGACTATCTGTCCGGCTCCATGACCCAGCTGATCCCGCTGCTCATGGCTGGCGGTCTGTTCCGCACCATCGCCGCGGTCCTCGGCCCCACCATGCTCGGCGTTCTCTCCGATACCGATCCGACCTACACGTTCCTCTACACCACCCTGTACGAGGCCACGTTTACCTTTATCCCCATCTACCTGGGGTATGCCGCGGCTAAGAAGCTCGGCGCCAGCCCCGTGCTCGGCATGCTGCTCGGCGGCGCCCTCATGGCTCCGTCCGTTGTGACGGCTGCCACGCAGGAGGGTGGCGGAATCATCTCCGTCTACGGCATCCAGATCGCCGCTGCCAACTACCAGCAGTCCGTCCTGCCGATCATCCTTTCGGTGCCTGTCCTCTACTTCGTCGAGAAGTTCTTTAAGAAGGTCATGCCCGACGTGCTGTCCACGGTCTTCACGCCGTTCTGCACCATGATCGTCACCATCCCCATCGCCTTCATCGTCCTTGCCCCGATCGGCAACGAGATCGGCAGCCTCATCGCCAACGCCCTCTTTGGTCTTGCTGACCTTGGCGGTATCGGTATCCTGATCGTCATGGCCATCCTCGGCGCCTTCTGGCAGCTCTTCGTGGTCTGCGGCATGCACATGCCCGTCATCCTGCTCGCTCAGGTTCAGATCATCGCTGCCGGCTACGATCCCTTCGTCTTCGTTTCCACCAACTGCGCTATGGCCGCTGTCTGGGGCTGCGCCTTCGGTGCCTTCCTCAAGATGAAGAACCCCGACGAGAAGGGTCTTGCCCTGGGTTACGTCATCTCCGCCATTGCCGGCGGCGTCACCGAGCCCGCGCTCTTCGGTATCCTCATGCGCTTCCGTCGCACCATGCTCGGTATGTTTATCGGCGGTGCCATCGGCGCTGTGTTCTCCGGCCTCATGGGTGTTACCTACTACCTGGCCGGCGGTGCCTCCAACTTCCTGGTCTTTACCAACTACCTGCAGGGTGGCCAGATGAACACCGTCTGGGCTATCGTCGGTATGGCAATCTCCTTTGTCATCGCCGCTGCCGTCGTCTTTGCCACTGGCTTCTCCAAGGAGGAGCTCGCCGAGATGGAGGCCTAAGGCCAAACCATTCGGACGCAAACGACCTTACCTACACGACGGGGCCTCGTCAGGCGCAAGCCCGGCGGGGCCCTTCTTACAAGGTAGACTGATTGGGGCGCGTGGCGCCTACTCGCCGGGGCTTGCTAAGCGCCAGGTGCTTTTGCGCGGGGTTACCGCGAAAGAATCTGCCGGTTCGCAATTCCTTTATCAAACGAAAGGACATGCAGATGAGTTTGGGAAAGCTGACTGCCAACGGTCGCCAGGACGGCTTTTTGTGCGAGGGCAAACCGTTCTTTTGGTTTGCCGATACGTGCTGGAGCGCGTTTACGAGCATTACCGAGGCCGATTGGGACTACTATCTGACCCGTCGCGCCGAGCAGGGCATGAACGTGCTGCAGATCAACACGCTGCCGCAGTGGGATCGCTGCTGCCCCGATCTGGGCATTTGGCCCTATGCCAGCGAGGACGGCGTGCATTTTGATTGGTCCCGACCCAACCAAGCGTACTGGGATCGTGCCGCCGCCATGTGTCGCGCTGCCGTCGAGCACGGCATTCGTCCGGCACTCGTGCTTATGTGGTGCAACTACGTGCCCGGCACCTGGGGCGCCAAGATTGCCGAGCATTGCGGTGCCGAGGTTATGCCGCACGAGGAGGTTCGTGCCCACGTTGCCCGCGTCGTCGAGAACTTGGGCGAGTTCGACCCCGTCTACGTGGTGGCGGGCGATACCGACTTTACCAGCGATGAGGCGATTGCCTACTACGAGGACGCCCTCGACGAAGTCGTCAAACGCGCGCCCGAGGCCCTGCGCACCATGCATATCAACCGCGGTAACCGCACCATTCCGGCACAGTACCTGGACCGTCTGGACTTTTACATGTTCCAGCCCGGCCACAACTACGAGGGCCAGCCCGAGGCATGGCATCTGCCGCAGGACTTTATCGCCAACTATTCCAAAAAGCCGATGGTCAACTCCGAGCCCTGCTACGAGCAGATGGGTGCGTCACGCAACGTGTACTGGCGCTTTACCGCGCAGGATTGCCGCGCGAGCGTTTGGTCGTCGATTCTTGCCGGTGCCAGTGCCGGCGTGACCTACGGCGCACACGGCGTTTGGAACTGGCAGACGTCGCGCAGCCAGGGTTCGGTCCTGGGTGAGGGCTTCGACATGCCGTTCCGCTGGCAAGAGTGCCTGCAGTTTGCAGGTGTTTGGGACTTTGGTCTGATCGAGCACGTGCTTGCCGGCCTGGGCGCTACGGCTGCCGACGACGCGCTTGCCGTGGTTCCGGCGCAGGAGCTCCTCGATGACGCGCGCGAGGCCATCCGTGTGGCACGCGTTGGCGATCGCGTCGTCACGTACCTGCCGCGCACCACGGCGCTCAAGTTTAAGCTCGACGGCGCGCGCGGCTGGACGGCGACGGTCCTCGACATGGAGGACAAGCGCATCGCCAAGCTGCCCGTCCGCGACAACGGTGACGGCACCGTGCGCGTGGCTCAGCATCCCTTTGAGCACGACGCGCTGCTCGTGGTCTCGCCGGCGCGTTAAGGAAAACGGAATAACGCAAGAGAAAAGGCCCGGGTGGTAGCCCGGACCTTTTTGTATCGACACAGCCGTTGCGGTTGGTAATGGCGATTGCATACCGCCGCTCTTAACGGTAGCCCTCCCAGAGGGGAAGGGGAAAGAGGATGTCCTCGAACTTAGACCACTCGGCGGGATAGTCGATCTCGTCGGGTCGCGCCACCCAACGGCCTTCCAATCCGTACATCGCCGCCAGCGCGCACGAGATGGCTTCGGTGGCGTCGATTCCCTCGGGAACGCTCCAGTTAACATCGGGCTCGGGCTCGATAGCTCCGCGCGAGCGGTCGTTGAAATACTCGTGCAGGGGGCTCTCCGTGCTCATGGCCTCGGTATTGAGCATCTGGAAGAGCATGACGAGCTCGGGCTGACTGTTGTTCTCCGCCACGAGCAGACGGCAGTATTCGGGAATCTTGGGGCTCTGGCCCTCAAATGCCCCGCCAGGATGAAAGAGGGAGAGATAGTCGTCTAAGGCTGAGCTGCGATCGTAATAGCGATGGATCACCTCGACCAAAAGCCCGTGCTTGCTGCCCACGTAGTGCAGCACGCCCGCCTGGGTGATGCCCACCTCGTCGGCTACCGCCTGGAGCGACATGCCGTTAAAGCCGCGCGCGTTGATAAGCCGCACGGCCGCCGAAACAATCTGGTCAAGGCGTTCCTGCGCCGCAGCGCTGCGTTTCTTTGCCGCGGGTGTGGGAGTTTTCTGAGTGTCCATATAAATCGCGCTGCCTTATTTAGGGCGGCTCGAGTATTGCCGCCAAATGCCTTTTGTATACCCCCATAGCTTACCTCAGCCGTTCAGCGGCTCAAAACAACCGTTTACCGCTCTTATAGGTTACTAAGTACTTAGTAAGCGTATTATACAGGTCGTGGAGTTACTTACTAGTTAGTAAGTAACAACCCAACAGGCGCTCGCGAGCAGCTGTACCCCATTCCACGGCCGCCGCATCCAGCGGGTTTGACCCCTTGACCCTTGGTGCACGAGCGCCCTCGCGCATTCCATCACAGAGAGGATCTATCCCATGGCAAATCAAACCGCCGCGGCGATTGACGAGAACGCCATCGCCCCCGATACCGGAAAGCCCATGACCAAAACCGAGACATGGCGCTTTATGATCGGCTTTATCATCTTCGGAATCATGTGGATGATGTCGGGAACAATCGGCTCCAACGTCTTGTTCCCCGAGCGTTTTAACGGCCTTAATATTGGCCAGCCCGAGGCAATTCTCGCGGCGATGAACTCGGTCGGTTCGATCTTCGCCCTGTTCTCAAATCTCGTTTTCGGCGCGCTTTCCGACCGCTGCCACAGCCGCTTTGGCAAGCGCACACCGTTTATCGTTCTCGGCGGTTTTATCTGCGGCTGTGCTTTCTGGAGCACTTCGGTCGCGACCACACTTCCCATGATCGTCGCCTCCTGGTGCGTGCTGCAGATTGGCCTCAACTGCATGCTTGCCCCTGCTGTTGCCGTGCTTTCCGACCGCATCCCGCTTAACAAGCGCGGCACGCTCTCCGCATTCTATGGCGGCGGCGCAACGGCCGGCCAGTCGATTGGCACCATCATCGGTACGCAGTTCCTCTCCAACCCAGTTCCTGGCTTTATCATCGGCACGGTCTCTTGGTTGCTGACCGGCATCCTCGCCGTCATCATTTGGCCGCGCGAGAAGTCTGCCGCTCTTGACGAGGGCGAGCAGTCTGAGAAGCTCAATCTCAAGTCGCTGCTGCTCATGTTCGTTCCGCCCACCAAGAACTGCCGCGACTTTTATCTGGCGCTCTTTGGCCGTCTGCTCCTCATCTTCGGTTACTTCTGCATCAACGGCTATCAGCTCTACATCCTCGAGAAGTACATCGGTCTTCCCGTGGCAGAAGCCGGCGCAGTTCTTTCGAGTATGTCCGTCGTGATCATGGTCGTGTCGCTTGTCGCCTCGCTTACCTCGGGCGCCATCTCCGACAAGATCGGCCGCCGCAAGCCTATCATCCTCGTCGCAACGATTATGATGTGTATCGGTATCGCCCTGCCCTGGCTACTTAAGTCCGTTATCGGCATGTACGGATTTGCTCTGCTCGCCGGACTTGGCTACGGTATCTACTCTTCCGTGGACCAGGCGCTCAATGTCGATGTTCTGCCCGATAAGAAGAACGCCGGCAAGGACCTGGGCATCCTCAATATCGCCAACACCATCGGTCAGATCCTTGGCCCCATCGTGACCTCGGCAATCGTTGTCGCCACCGGCTCCTATTTCATGGCGTTCCCAATCTCCATCGTGCTCATCGCCGTGGGCTATGTGTCCATCGCGCTCATCAAGAGCGCCAAGTAATTTGCCACTCTCTTTCATTCCGTCGGGCTGCGTTCGTGTTGCCCGACGGACTCCGACTATTCAATCGCTTAACTTGGAGGCGTTATCATGACTATCGTCGAGCAGTACAAGGTGTTTAAGCTCGAGCTCGCGGGCACTGCGGCCGGCAATCCCTATGTCGAAGTCGAGCTGTCGGCGCGATTTGACCGCGCGGATGGCCAGGACAGCTTTGAGGTCCATGGCTTCTACAAGGGCAATGGCTGCTACGGAATCAACTTTATGCCCGAGAGTGCCGGTGTCTGGAACTACACGGTGATCTCCAATGACCCCGAGCTCGATGGTGCCGCCGGCTCTTTTGAGGCCGTGCCCGCCACGGGCGCCAATCATGGTCGCGTGCTGCTGGCAAAGGATGTGCTCGCCCACGGAGCTCCGTTCATTACCGACGAGGATTTCAACTTTGCCTACGAGGATGGAACGCGCTACCTGCCCTTTGGCACCACATGCTATGCCTGGACCAACCAGGATGTTCAGCTGCAGGAGCAGACGCTCGAGACGCTCGCAGAGGCACCTTTTAACAAGATCCGCATGTGCGTCTTCCCCAAGTTCTACGACTATAACGTTGAGGACCCAGCGATGTATGCCTATGAAGGCGAGAAGGGCGATTTCGACCATTTTCGCTTCTATGAGCCGTTTTGGGAAAACCTCGAGCACCGCATCGAGCAGCTTGACGAGCTGGGTATCCAGGCGGATCTCATCGTTTTGCATCCGTATGACAAGCCTGAGGACTGGGGCTTCTCTCGTATGACGCGCGAGGAGGATATTTTCTACCTGACGTATGTCGCTCGTCGCTTCTCGGCATACAAGAACATTTGGTGGAGCCTCGCCAATGAGTGGGACCTTATGCCGTGGAAGCCGGCCGAGGACTGGGACCGCTATGCCCGTATCATCATGGCGAACGACCCGTATGGTCATCTGCGCAGTATCCACAATTGCCGTGAGATCTTTGACCACAGTCATCCGTGGATTACGCACGTGAGCTACCAGAGGTGCGACCTCAAGAACACAGCCGAGGACGTCACCATGCTGCGCGCGCAGTATAGCAAGCCGGTTTTGATCGACGAGGTCGGCTATGAGGGCAACATCAACTGGGGCTGGGGTAACCTGACCGCTCAGGAACTCGTACGTCGTTTTTGGGAGGGCAGTTTGCGTGGCGGTTATGTGACCCACGGTGAGACCTACGTCGACCGCGGACCCAAGCTGTGGTGGGCGCACGGCGGCAAGCTCTACGGCGATTCGCCCGATCGCATTGGCTTTTGCCGTCGCTACATGGAGGCGCTGCCGGCCGATTTTGACTGGGTGCCCGATGAGGTCGGCATCCTTGACGGTACGTTTACCTGGGATGTCACCTGTATGTCCAACGATCATGGCCACGGGACTGCCGATGTCCTTATGTACTTTGGGTTCAACCGTCCGGCGTATCGTGAGTTTGAGGGCGAGGCGGGCGCTCGTTACAAGGTGAATGTCGTGGACACATGGGACATGACGGAGGAAGAGCTTCCCGGAACCTTTGAGGGCAAGTTCCGCATCGACCTCCCTAGTAAGCAGTATATGTTGCTTCGTCTGACTAAAGTAGAGGCGTATTAATAGAGATAATCGGCTCCGGGCGCGATTTGCTGCACGACCATCATAAGGGCAGCCCCTGTGGTGGTCGCGGCGATGCGCGTTCGGGGCTATGGCATGTGAGGGGCGAATATGCAGGAGTTCTTTGGAATCGATGTGGGCGGTACGGCCGTTAAATGGGCTGTGCTGGGCGAGGATTTTTCCATCCGCGAGCGCGGGAGCCTGCCGACGGGCTTTACCACGGCTGAGGAGACCGTTTCGGCGTTGATCGGGCTCGTCGAGCCGTACCGTGAGCGCGTGAGCGCCGTAGGCGTGAGCGCACCCGGCGGTATTTACGAGGGAGATGTCACGGGAACGATCCATCGCGGCGGTGCGCTCACGTTTATGGACGGCTGCCCACTGGGAAAGCTCATGCGCGAGGCGCTGGGGGTGCCGGTTGCCGTCAATAACGACGGTAAGTGCTGTGCACTCGGTGAGTATGCGGCTGGCGCTCTGCGCGGGACGCGTTTTGGCGTGGTGCTCGCTATCGGCACGGGCATCGGCGGCGGTATCGTCATCGACGGCAAGGTCCTGCGCGGAGCGCACTGCTTTGCAGGCGAGTTCAGCTTCTTGCGCAACGATGCCACGACTGCCGCGAGCATGGAAAACTCCTTTGCGGGCTCGGGCGGTTGGCGCGCGCTCCGCGATGCCGCCGTTGCCGAGAAGGGCCTGCCTGCGGATTCTCCGGTGGACGGCCGCCGCGTCTTTGAGTGGATCGCGGATGGCGACATAGCGGCGCAGCGCGCGCTCGACCGCTACGCTCGCGCATTTGACGGACAGCTCATCAACCTGCAGGCCGTGCTCGACCCCGAGGTCTTTGTGATCGCAGGCGGCATCTCGTGCCATCCCGAGCTCGTCGATGCCCTGCGTGCGCAGATGCCGCTGGCCCTCGCGAGTTACGAAGGGACCCTTGCTGGCATTCCTGTGCCGCAGATAAAGGTGGCCGAGCTCGGCAACGACGCCAACCTTTACGGTGCTGTCCAGGAGGCCATGCGTCTGGTGTAGCGCGAGCCAAACGAGGCTGTCGAAAAAGATAAAGGCCGGCGTAAAGCGCCCCCATTTCCTTAGCACAGGAAATGGGGGCGGTTTAATTTGAGGCGGGACTTTTTGACCGCTTGATGGGTCGCGCGTCACAGCAGCTCGCCGTGGCGGGCGATGTAGCGACGCTTTGCTAGCTGGGTGAGCGCGATGTAGGCGGTAACTATGCCGACGAGCAGTGCGAAAAAGCTCGTGGGCAGCGTCGTAAGGCCGAGCGCATCGGCGATGGGGCTTGCCGGTAGCCAAGTGACGAGCGCCAGGCCCAGTACGGTGAGAACGCACAGGGCGGGCGCGGCGTGGTCGCGCAGGCTCGGCAGATGCGGGGAGCGCAGCATGTGGATCACGAGTGTCTGTGACCACATGGACTCGACAAACCAGCCGCTCTGGAAGATTGCGGCGAAAGTCGTCATACCCGCGACGTTGCCCGCGGCGGCAAGCTCGGACCAGCTTGCGCCCACGGCGGCGGGGCACACCACAAAGAAGAGTGCGGCGAAGGTCACGATGTCAAACAGCGAACTCACGGGGCCCAACTCGAGCATAAAGCCCTTGATGGACGCGGCGTCCCAGGCGCGCGGATGAGCAGTCCAGGCGTCGTCGACGGTATCCCACGGCAGCGCGATGCACACGATCTCGTAGACGAGCGACAGCAGCACCAGCTGCAGGGCGCTCATGGGCAAAAACGGCAGGAACAGGCTCGCGACGGTCACGGACAGCACGTTGCCAAAGTTGGAGCTCACCGTGGTCTTGAGGTACTTGAGCAGGTTGCCGTAGGTGCGGCGGCCTTCGATGATGCCGCGCTCGAGCACGCCCAGGTCCTTCTGAAGCAAGATGATATCGGCGGATTCCTTGGCAATGTCGACGGCCGAATCGACCGAGATGCCGCAATCGCTCGCGCGCATGGCGGCGGCGTCGTTGATGCCGTCGCCCATAAAGCCCACGGTGTGGCCGAGCAGCTCGCGCATGACGCGCACCAGGCGCACTTTCTGCAGCGGCGAGAGCTTGGCGAACAGATGGGTTTTCTCGGCGCGCTCGGCAAGCTCGGCGTCATCGAGCGCATCGATCTCGGAGCCCAGCAAGACATTGCTCGCGTCGATACCGATCTGCTCGCAGACGGTGGCGGCGACGCGATCGTTGTCGCCGGTCAGGACCTTGACCGCCACGCCCTTGGCCTCGAGGGTGGCGACGGCGCCCGCGGCACTCGCCTTGGGCGGATCGAGGAAGGCCAAAAAGCCCATCAACACCATGTCGCATTCGTCGGCAATGCCAAACTCGCCCACGCAGCGCGGATTGGTCTTCTGCGCCACGGCAATTACGCGTAGGCCCTCGGCATTGAGCCCAGCGACCTGCTGGCGAATCTGGGAGAGCTTATCTTCGGTGAGCGGCTGGGCGATGCCATCGACCTCGACAAAGGAGCAGATATCGAGCATTTCCTCGGCAGCTCCCTTGGTGACCATCTGGGTTTTGCCTTGGGCATCGGCGACAACTACGCTCAGGCGACGGCGCGAAAAATCGAAGGGAACCTCGTCGACCTTGGTATAGCGGTCGCGCAGGCTCTGGCCCAGCATGGAATCGGGCACGACGGTCGAGGACGTCACGTCGGCACGGTCGATAACGGCCAGGTCGATAAGGTTTTTGAGGCCGGTCTGGAAGAAGCTGTTCAAAAACGCATGGCGCAGCACGCGTGCGTCCTCGTTGCCGTCGGTGTTGAGGTAGCGCTCGAGCACGATGCGGTCTTCGGTGAGGGTGCCGGTCTTGTCGCAGCACAGGACGTCCATCGCGCCGAGGTTTTGGATTGCCGGCAGCTCCTTGACGATAACCTGACGACGGGCGAGGTCCTTGGCGCCCTGCGACAGGCTCGTGGTCACGATGACGGGAAGCATCTGCGGCGTGATGCCCACGGCCACGCTCGTGGCGAACAGCAGTGCGTCGATGACGTTGCCCTTGGTGGCGGCATTGATGGCAAAGACGGCCGGAGCCATAACGAGCATGAGACGTACGAGCAACATGGAGACGCTCGAGACACCGCGGTCAAACGCGCTCTTTTCGCCGCGCCCGTTGAGCATCTTGGCGATGCCGCCCAGGTAGGTGTCCGAGCCGGTGGCAACGACAAGCGCCATGGCGGTGCCGTTTTGTACGGAGGTGCCGGTAAAGACGATGTTCTTGCAGGCGGAGAGTGGCAGCGCGGAGCTGTCGGCACCCTCGACGACAGTGACGGCGGTGGTCTTCTCGACGGCCTCGCTCTCGCCGGTGAGTGCGGACTCGATCACAAACAGGTCGCGCGCGGTGATGATGCGGGCATCTGCCGGCACCATATCGCCGGCAGAGAGGCGGATCATATCGCCGGGGACGAGCTCGTCGAAGGGGATCTCGATGCACTTACCGTCGCGCAGGGCGGTGCAAGTGTTGGAGACCAGGTCCTTAAGGGCCTCGGCCGCATTGCCGCTGCGGGCCTCCTGGATAAACTTCATGCCGCCCGATACCAGCAGCATGATGCCGATAACGATGACCGTGGAGGGATCGCGCTGCGGCTCGGGCACGGAGAGCACGTCGATGTAGAGCGAGACCAGCGCGAGCGCGGCGAGGATGCCGGCGAAGGGATCGATGAACGCGTCAGCGATGCGGCGGGCGAGTGTCTTGGTCAGTGCCTCGATGGTGTTGGGGCCGGAGGCGTCCAGGCGCTCGGTTGCCTGCTCGGCGGTGAGGCCGTTTGCCGTGGCGTCAAGCAGTACGAGAGCGTCCTCGGCGCTATGGGTGGCGGCGAATATGGTGTTCTTGGACAGGCCGGTGTGAGCGGCAGGGCGCGCCGTGCGGCGGCGCTTGGAGATGGCTTTGAGAACCGTGGCGGTTTTGAGCATCAGCATAGGGTCCTCCTTGTTGAAGGGAGTTAGCGTACGTGTCGTATTTGCTTCAAAAAACCTAGATGTCGCTCACGTCATGCTCGCGAATCCCCGTAAAGAGGACAGGCAGCTTTGTGGTGAGTTTTATGGTGCTTGTGCTCGTGAATGAGTGACAGCGATCGGCTGCTGGCGTTTATGCGAGCGGGGAATCCTCGTGGCGTGCCGAGGGCGACATGCAGGTTTTTCGACTAGGACTGCCTTCCATGGCACACCTCCCTAAGGCCGGGCGCAGCGCGCTTTGGGTATCTCGTACCCCTTTTTAATCCGCCCGTATTCTTGATGAGGGGGTTTCCCATGTCAACCCCATGCAAGCTTTCTTCATTTTGCGTCGCCGTCGCCGGCGAACGGTTGATTTTCGCCTGTAAACGGTAGTTAAGTTCAGATTAAATCAAATAGTATCAAGAATGGTCAAACTTGATTAACAGCAAAACCACAAGGTAGATGGCTTTATACGGTGAAAAACTCTGACACAATGAGAAAAAGAGTGAAAAATACTG